>CAZJVT010000003.1:0-157016 GCA_964549935.1 uncultured Candidatus Saccharibacteria bacterium
TCACCTTCCAGGACATCTCGGTCGCGCGCCATTCGTAGAGATCGACCGCCATGCCGGGGATGCCATCGAGAACCGCCGACCAATCGGCCGGCGGAAAAGCCGTGATGAACTCGATGTCCATTTCCCGCCACGGGTTCTTCTGCGCCTCCTCGGGCTTCTGTCCGGGCAGCATGACCGGGGGCTTCGGCGCATTGAGGATGAGCTTGTGGTTGAGGGCCTGGAAAAGGCCGAATACCTGGCGCTGGATCGTCTGGACGTTCGTGACCTGCTGCTTTCCGCGCGGAGCGGCATCTCCGAGCCTCGCGGTCGCGACCGTCCGGTCGCCGCCTGCCTCGATCGTCCACGCGATCCCGTGCTTCCCAGCAGCGACTCCGAAATCGGCGATCGTGCCGCCGAGCGCATGGCCGCCGGCACCGGGGATCGCGGTGCGCTGCCAGGCGGCGCCAGCTTCCTGGTTTCGGCACCACATGTCGGAAAGCGTCCAGCCGGGGATCGAGACGACGATCTGCGCGAGGGCCTCGCGGCATGAAGCCAGGCGGATGCCGGGAAGAGGCACACTTTCCCATGGCGGCACGATCTCGGCGACCTGGATCGGGGCCGCGGGCTGGAGCTGGGAAGGCAGCGCCTTTCGCGCCATCTCGATCGCCTCGGCGACCTGGGCGCTCTCGCGCTCCTCTTCCCACCAGTTCCAGGCGAACAGTCCGATACCGGCGACAGCCACGATGCCGAGCACGGCCTCCCGCAACTTGTTCTTCGGTGCGCCCTGTCCTTCGGGCTTGCTCCGCGCCATGTCGCCGAGACGGGAAAGGAAGGTGGCAGCCGGGCGCAGAAGCGGCCCCTTGGTCTCGTCCAGGAGGGACTGAAGCGCGGTCTCATCCGCTCCCTCGATCGCCCATTCGGAGGGTGCGATGAGACGCGCGAAGCCATCCTTGAAGCCGGCGAGCAGCTCCTCGAAGCGCTGGCGCGCCTCGTCGTACCCGCGCACGATCTTGTCGCCCTCGGGCGCGATCGCACCGTCATGGACGATGACCAGCCAGTACATGCGGCGTCCGTCGGGATGGACACCGATCTCGAAAGCCGCGGCGAAGTCGATGCCGATCGCATCCGCCACCAGCGGCGCACCGGCTTCCTGGCCGGCGACATGGTCGGTCGAGGTCCAGCCGAGCCCGTACTGGACGATATCGCCGTCACGCAGAACCAGAAGGTCCGCGCTGATGCCGATGTCGGACGCGAGGGTGCGCGCTTCCTTGATCGCGGTCGCCTTGCTTTCGGCGACCTGCCAGTAGAGACCTCCGGCGAGCTCGCGCCCGCCGGCGACGATGATGCCTGCCTCCTGGCTGAGCATGGTTCCGCGCTCCGCCCTACTTCGTGGCGACCGTCGGGTCGCCGGCGGGCTCGGAGAGCACGACCGGCGAAATGACGAGCACGAGGATGGTGCGACGGGTGGCGCCCTTGGAGGTGCCGCCGAAGAGCGGATTGTCGGCCGACAGAACGCCGGAGCGATCGCGGCGGGCCTCGACCTGCTCGAACCCGGCGAGCACCAGCGACTCCTTCGAGCGCATGATCACCTTCTGCAGGAAGCCGCGCGTGTCGACGTCGGGCAGCTGGATCGAGCTGCCGCCCGAGGTCTCGCGCTTGAAGTCGCCGTTCTGCGCGGAGAGCTGGACCTCGACCTGGAGCAGGATGCGGTTGTCCTGGAGGATCCGCGGGAGGAAGCCGAGGACGAAGCCGGTGGTGATCGAACCCGGATCCAGGGACGAGACGGACGTCGTCTGGTTCTGGCTGATCGAGACCTTCTTCAGGTAGCCCTTCTCGCGGATGTTCTGGAGCGGGGCAGGCTCGTTGTTGGTCGTGGTGACCGAGGCCGACGTGACGAGGCTGACCTGTCCCTTGGTCGACAGCGCACGGAAGATCGCCTCGGAGTCGCGGAAGCTTCCGGTGAGGGCCTTGAAGCCGAGGCTGCCGGCGCCGTTGGCGATCGCGCCGGCCGGGCCGGTGAGGGTTACCGACTGCGCCGAGGTCTGGAACACGGACGAAAGATCGATGCCGTACTCGTCGGCGGTATTGAGCTCGACCGAGTAGAGTTGGACCGAAATCGCCACCTGCCGGGCGAGATTGTCGTTCTGGGCCCGGATGTAGCTTTCGGCCCGGCGCATGGCGACCGCCGTCGTGGTGACGGTGATCGTGCCCGCGGAGGGCGCAAGCGCAACAGCAGCCCCCGGCGGGAGGACCGACCGGACGCCGGCGGCGACCTCTTCCCAGAGCTTGAGCTTGGCCTCGGCGGTCACCGTCTGCAGCACGTTGGCGCTCGAGCCGGAAGATGCAGCGCCGCCCTGCCCGCCTCCGCCCGAGGCCGAGCCGCCGGTCGAGCCGGACGAGAGCTTGCCCGAGAGGCTCGACTCGCTCGGAAGCGCCAGGAGGGTGAAGACGCGGGTGATGGTGCGCGCGAAGCGGATCTCGCCGCTCTTGAATTCGCGCGAGTAGCCGAAGCGGGAGGCGACCATGTCGAGCAGGTTCGCCAGCGATCCCTGGAAGGCGATCTGGTGACGGTCGCCGATGCCGAAGCCTTCGACCGGATTGTCGGCGGCCTGCGTCGTCTGCGGTTGAGTCTGCAGGCTGCCGGGAAGCGGCGGAAGCTGGACCGAGGCAACGCCTGTGCGCGGCGCCGGAACCGGGACGCCCGTGCCCGGACGTGGGGCCGCCGTCGATGCCTGGACGGCGCCCGGACCTGCGGTTCCTTCCCCGTCGTCGACTGTCACCTGGATCTTCGTGATGCGCGTGATCTCGCTCGCGACCTCGTAGATCGTCATCGGTCGCTGCGAGGCGAAGGTGATGCGCTCGAAGCCCGAGGGCAGCGGCTCGCCGCTCTGCACGCGGAAGCCGTTCGAGCCGATCCAGACGCCGTCGCGAACCTGGATGATGTCGGTTTGGGCGGCCGGCCGCGGCTGCTGCGCCTCGGCGACCTTCTCTGAAGCCTGGCTGTAGCCGGCGGCTGCCATCTTCTCGGCATTCTGCAGGTTTCCGCAGGAGACCAGGGCCAGCGACAGGAGAGCGGGAACGGCAAGGCGACGGAGGTTCATGGATCGCTTCCGGACGTTATATTAATAGTGTATGCCTATTTGTATGCTGACGCAACGAGACCCCGTCCCCGCCGGGGCCAGACGCCTATCCTGGTCGACGGGAATGATGGGCGGCGAACTCGGCGGGCGAGCCGAACACGGCCTCGCGATCGGCGGGCAGGCGAAGCGCTGCGCCCCGGCATAGCTTGGCGACGTTCGCCCGATAGACGGCCGCCCCCGCGCACTCCGCGCCCAGGAGCGTATGACAGTCGATGCGCCCCTCGCCGTGAGCAGCGGCGAGCCATTCCTCGATCGAGACGCCGCCGAGCCATCCAGGCAAAGCTTCCCTGGTCCATGGACAATCCGAGCACGGCTTCAGATGCTGGGATTTGGCGGCGACGGCTTCCTCGATCGACAGCAGCTTCCGTCCGCCCATGGCTGCTTCCTGCCTAGGGCGCGACCGAATCCGATGCCATCTCCACGACCACGACCTTGTTCCCGCTCCAGTAGGTCGCCTTGATCCGCGGCGTGCTCTGTCCGAAGCTCCGGATCAGCTGCGACGACGCCTCCTGGAAAGTTCCGGCGAAGCTCGCCTTGGCCTCGATGCGGAAATCGTATTCGGATTGCCAGGCGACGCTCCAGCCGGCCTTCGCCGCCCATTCCTCGAGCAGGGCCCGAAGCGTGACGCGAGGCTCGACCTGCCAGAGCTGCATGGCGGTGACCGGGATCGCCGCGGCGGAGATGGCCTCCATCGGCTTCTCTGCCGCCGGACCCTGGTCCACAGGCTTGCCGTCGGCCTTCGCGACCGGGCCGCCAGCGGCGCCGGCGGTCGCCGGCGGTCCGCCGCGCTTCAGGTCCAGGGGCTTCCCCGCCTGAGCGGGACCGGGCTGGCCGGCCGGGACGATCGAGACGACCCCGGCGACGAGCCGGGCCTCGAGATCGATCGGCCTGAGGGCATCCGCCAGGCTCTCGCGCCAGGGCTTTCCGCCTTTCCAGCTGGTCTTCCGGTTGCGGACCGCGGGATCGATTTCCACGGTGACCTCGGGCGGCACGATCTGGCGGGCGACGACGCCGACGGGGAGATTGCTGGCGAAGCCTTGCGTCTGGATCTCGGCGAGGGCCTGCGGAAGGCTCGCATCGAGCAGGGGAACCCCGATGCCCGGAACGCGCCCATTCGCTTCTGCCGGCGCTTCGTCCTGGTCGATGTCCCAGGTCACGCCCGCGGCGGCTCCGGTCGCGGCGATCGCGCAGACCAGGAGGACGAGGACGGAGGACGCAGTGCGGATACGGAGGGTCATGGTCGCCTCTCAGGTCAGCGCGGCAAGGGAATGGGCAAGCTTGAGGTCCGGGCCCTTCGTGGGCCCCGGCCTGGCTTCGGTCGCTTCCGCAGCCGGCAGCTGCGGCACAGGCGCCGGCTCCGCCGCGGGCGGCGCGGCGGGCTGGTCGACCGTCGTATGGGCGGTCGGAGCCTGAACGGTCCGAACGGGGGCCGGGGCCTGTACGGATGGCGCCGACGGATCCCGCGATGTACCGGATGCCTGCGCGTCGCCGGGAGCGTCCTGCCTTCTTCCGGTTCCGCGCCGGCCGCGCCGGCGCCGGTCGGGGCTCGTGTTCACCTCAGGATCGAAGTCCTCGGCGAAGCTGTCGAGATCGACGCCTGCCGATTTCAGGCCGGCGATGACGGCCCGGCGCAAGGCTTCCTGGCGGCGAACCGGCGGGAGCTGTCCGAAGTGCTTCGCCGCCGCGTATTCCTCGCGCACGGAGAGGCTCAGGTAGACGGACATCTGGAGCCGAGAGGACATTGGATGGGTTCCGGTCCGATCTGGTGTCTCAGGCTGCCTGCTTCTCGCTCGCGAAGCGCCTCAGCGTCGCCAGCTTCCAGGCGCCGCGGGCATTGGCCAGAGCCGGGTCATCCGGCGTTTCGGCGTTGCGGAACCTCGCCTTGAGGTCCGGGAAGACCTCTGCTCCGCCGCCGACGATCACCACCTTGTCGAAGGAGGCGCCGGAGGCGAGATAGCGCTGGAGGGTTCGCTCGATGCGGCCGGCGACTTCGTGGACGGCTTCCTTCACAAGGTCGGAGACGTCCTCGTCCTTGCCGAAGATGCGGATGCTGCCGGTGCGCAGGGCCTGGTCGTAGGCCCCGTTGGGGAGGGTCTCGCTGAAATCGAAATGCTTGCCGATCGTCGTCACCAGTCGCGCCTGGACGTCGAGCACGCCGATGTTCTGGGTGCCCGAATGGGCGTGGTCGATCTTCTTGCCGTCGAGCAGGGTCGCGACGTCCGTGGTCCGGCCGCCGACGTCGACCACGGCGATCCGGTGGCTGCTGCCGATGCGATCGTTGAGGGTGTCGTCGAGAAGGAAGTCCGCATAGGCGGAGATGGCCTGCGACAACACGCTGATCCCGGCGAAGGTCGTCGCGATCTTGCCGGCCGCCGCATGGACATGAACCGGGATCTTGAGGCTTTCCTTCTTCTGCTCGATCAGGGCGACGTTCTTCTCCCCGTCCTTGTAGAAGGAGCCGACCGGCAGGCCGCAGACGAGGTCGAACGCCTGTCCGCCGAGACCGGCCATGTTGATCGCATGGTGGATGGCGACGCGGTTCAGGTCGCTGCCGTGGTAGCCGTCGAAGCGGGTCTGCTCGCCGACCACGTTCGAGGCGACCGTGTAGCGGCGTCCTTCGGTCTCGTACCAGCCGGCGCTAGAGCCCGAGATATCGCTGATGCCGGCATAGCCCTCTCGGATCGAGGTCTGGTGGATCGCCGTGCGCACGCTGCCCATGCGGCCGTCGAGGAAATCGGCAGTGAACAGCTTGGTGTGGCTGTAGCCGTCGTCGACGCTGACGATGCTGGTGGTGTCACCCATGGTCGATCATCCTCTTCCTCGAGCTGATGGGCACCGCAGGCCGGAACCGACCGGCGACGGCGGCGCGTGCGGCCCTGAGCGCCGCGATGGTGTTCATGCCGCGGGCCTCGGCCAGGCGAAGCCCGATGATGACGAGGGCGCAAAGCGCGAACGTCCAGATGCGGATATGCAGCAGGCAGAGGATCATCGGGAGAACGACGGTCTTCGCCTCGAAGATGAAGATCCGCGGCGAGCGCATGGTGTCGCGCCACATGTCAGTGGCCCTCCAGCTCGCCGCGCCGGGAACCGTATTCCCAGGGCGCCGCCGCATCGGCGTCGGCTTTCGCCATCGCACGCATCGAGCGGAGGTGCTCCTCGGCGATGCCCGGATCGAGCCGGCCGTCCGCCAGCAGCCGCTCGATCGCCGACTCCATGGTCTGGGCCCTGCCGGTCGTGGCGGCATCGCGCATGATCTCGCGCGAGAGATGGGGCCAGGTGTCGACCGGGGCATCGAGCAGGATGCCGCGTACCCGTGCGTCGAATACCAGGAACTCCCGCGCGGCTACGCGCTTACCGTCCGTCGACGGAAGCAGGATCTGGGTGATCCCGAGCCTGAGGGAACCCATGATGTCGATGGCGCGCCCCTGGCGCTCGGCCGGGCTGAAAGGGGAGACGGCACGGCGGAGCATGTCGGCGATGCCGGTGGCATGCATCGTCGTGTGGACCGCGTGGCCGGTCATGGCAGCCTCGGCGCAGGCGGCCAGCGTCTCGGCGTCGCGGCACTCGCCGATCAGGATGTTGGTCGGCTTGCGCCGCATGGCGTTGCGGACGCCCTCGGCGAAGGTAGGCAGGTGCCAGGGGATCTCGACCTGCGAGACCATCGAGTAAGGACCGCAGACGCCATCGTAGACGAGCTCGATCGGCGCCTCGTAGGTCAGGAGCTTGCTCGAGCGCTTCCCGTCCTCGACCAGGCGGCGGAGGATGGCGCCGAGAAGGGTGGTCTTTCCCGATCCGGTCGGTCCGGTGACGATGACCGCGCCCTGCGTGGGAAGGCAATGCTCCTCGATCGCGGGCTCGACCTTCAGGGACTCCAGTCGCGGCGGCGTCTCGGGGAGGATGCGGATGGTGATCTGCAGGCCGTCCAGGCGTCCTGCCCAGCAGCCCGTCACGTTCACCCGGCAGCGGACCTTGGTGTCGCGGTCGGGACGGACGTCGTAGCTGGTGTCGAGGGCCTGTCCGGTGTTGATCTTCGCGAGGCCGGAGTCCCCGTAGATCCGGCCCAGGATCGCGGTCATCTCGCCGGTCTGGATGCCGCTCGTCGTCACCGCATGGTTCCAGCCATGGAGCTCGCAGCGGATCCGCTCGCCGGTCATCAGCGAGATGTCCGAAACCCCTGTCCTCGATGCCCACAGGATGAGGCGGTCGATCTCCTCCCCGTTCCAGCGGCTGGGGGACTGCGGGTAGGTCAGTGGCGAGATCTCGTTCGGCGACACGGCGGCGGGCGGCGCGGAAGCGCCGGCCGGGGCTTTCGTGATGAGATCGGCCATGCGCTGCATCATGGCTTCTTCGCCGTGCCGGAGAACCGCGGATCGATGACGATCGGCGCCCACTTGTCCGTGCCGTTGAAGGCGGCCGGACCCGTGATGCGCAGGATCTTGCTGCCGACCTGCAGGCTGGAGAGATCGGACCTGGTGCCGAGGTCGCTGTCGGCGACGTAGAGCTCGCTGACCACGCCGACGGCGACGAGCTCCCGATAGAGGGCCATGCCCTTGAAGTCGCGCTGGAGACGCAAGACGTCGCTCTCGTAGATCATGTCCGCCTGGACGAGGCCCTGGGCCCACCCCTCCTCGACCCACTTGATCCAGAGCTGGCGCTCCTCGTCGGTACGCGGGGTGAGCAGCGGCGACGGCGCCTCGGGCGCTTCCCACTTCCTCACCAGGAAGCCGCGCCAGTCGGGGACGGTCGGCCGGATCTCGGCCGCCTTCAGGATCCGATACACCCGGCGGGAGGTCGAAGCGGATTGCCCGTCCTCCGAGACAGCGGTCGCATCGTCTGCCCGGGTGATGACCGGCGGGACGACGATCATGCCCGACGCGGTCGGGATCGAGATCATCCGGAAGTCGAAGATGCGATTGAGGTCGAGGGCCTGGCCTTCGAGGCGCTGGTTGATCTCCCATGAGCGGCGGGCGAGGCCGCCACGCGCCCCGTAGGAGATGGCCGCGTCGCGAAGCGCCCCCGAGCGGATCTCGGGAACCGCGGCTCCCGAGCCGGGAACGACCTCGATCTGTTGAAGGGCCACCAGCATGGGCGGCTCGGCCGAGTCCTTCGGCAGTCCCGTGGAGGGTTGCGGCTTCGGCTGCGCCGGCGGCGCCACTGTCGGGCCAAGGCCCTGACGGAGGGTCGCGAGATCGCATCCGCCGAGGAGAGACACGGCAAGCAGTACGGCGGCGATCCGCTTACGGCTGTGCATAGCGGAGCTCGAAGCGCCGGGTCTTCGACGACACGGCGAGGTTTGCCTTGGTGCCCATCTGCAGGCCGATGTCGGTCAGGACCTGGTAGAGCGGACGATCGACCGCGATGACGTTGACGACGAGCGGGGCCGCGGGCGGGCGGCCGGCGGACGAGAAGCTGTATCCGCTCTGCTCGGCCAGCTTCTTCAGAAGAGCCGAAGCCGGGCCCACCCATTCGAAGGTGACCGCGGCCTTCAGCTCCTCGGGGATCTTGGCGAGATCGACCTGGGCGGGCGGCGTGCGTGTCTGCTCCACCCTGGCCAGAGACTGCAGGGCGTCTACCGCGTCACGGGCGGCGGCGGCGAGAGGATCAGGTGCTGTTACCGGAGTCTCTTCCTTGGTCGTCTGGCAGGCGGTGGCCAGGACGACGACGGCGATCGCACCAAGGCGTTGCAGGGATTCCCCGAAACGCTTCGATCCGAACCGTCCGTGATCGCTCAAATCCTTGGAACCCATCATCTTCTCGCTGTTTCGACCCGCTGTCGGAGATGACTCGTTTCTGGAAGTTGGTTCCAGCGGCACGACGAAGGCACCATTAAGCAGGTGCAGACAGGATTATTGTCCCGGAGTATCGGGAAGGTGTCAAGTTCCTACCTTAGGGTAATGTAGGATAATGTATCTTAATGTACGAAAGCCCGGCGGAGGGACGATCCGTACATTAGGATAATGTAGGATACATTAGGATACATTAGGATAATGTAGGGTAATGTATCCTAATGTACGTCTGGGCGGTGGGGCGAGGCCCGCGGCTCCTCGGACCTCGATATTTTTCCCATCTCTCTTCTCTCAACATTCCCTGCAACGGTCACATAGGCTATAATTTTAATCCTGTATGCAACGTCTTGTAGGCTAATCAGGCCGCGAATGGTTCGCTTTGGCTGTCCAGGTGAGAAAGTGCTTATGGATCAGGACATTGATGTTGAGGCGGGGACCGGGCGAGTTGCCGACTCGAAGCTGGAACCTGCACCGCCGGCGCCTTTCGAGCCGATCGCGGCCGAGACCGCCCTCGAATATGCCGATCGCTTCCGCTCGATCTGCCGGAAGGCCGCATCCGGCCTGAATCTCGATCCCGAGGTGCGCATCGACAGGGTCCAGCTCGTGGAGTGGATGCTCGGCGTCCTAGCCCCTACCATCAAGCATGCGACCTGGCGGTTCTATCGGGCGGCTGTCGTACACGTCCTGTCGGCCGAGCACACCGAGGACGCCGAGGAGGCTCTCGCCATCCTGAGCACCCAGTCGCCGGTCGGCGATTTCCGCAAGCTCCATGGACGCCGGATCCGGCGAAAGCAGCTGCCGAAGGACGATCTTCTCGCCATCTGCGGAGAGCTGATCTCGGCCAGGTCCGACTATGGCCATCTGACCGCGACCTGGCTGGAGGTCAGCCGGGCGCTCGGCGTGCGCCCCGTCGAGGTGGGCAGCACGCGCGAGGAGGCCGGCGAGGACGGAACCCCGACGATCGTCGTCATGAACGCCAAGACGACCCAGGGGCGCGGCCTCGGAAAAGAGCGCCGGCTGAGCCTCTCGGTGTTCCCCGAGGCGGACCGGCTTCGCTACACGGCCTTCTTCGAGATCATGCGCGGCGTCCAGCAAAGGGGCGAGTACGAGACCACCTACGACTCCTGCCGGAAGCTCCTGCATCAGGTGAACGTCCGGCTCTGGCCCTGGCGGAAGACCACCTACTCTCTCTACAGCGGGCGCCACCAGTTCAGCGCCAATGCCAAGGAAAGTCTCGACCTGGTGGGCGTGGCGACCCTGATGGGGCATGCCTCCGACATCACCGCGGTCCGGCATTACGGCAAGCGCCGGAAGGGCGATGGATCGGTCGTGCCGAAGGTCGACGAGACGGCGCGGGACAAGGTCCGCCTCAGCTACCGGACGGCGGCGCCCAGCGGACCGACGGTCCAGCCGGCCGGCATGAAGGCCGGCCTCGCCCCTGCCGACGAGACATGAGCGCCGGGACGTCGATGCGGTTTTGCTCCGAGCTTTCTCTCCCGTCGACTATCTTTCTCTCATGAGCAGGCTCGTCCGCACGAAGACGCCGAACGGCGCCCTCCCCGTCAAGGGAGGCGGACGTGCATCGGCAGTTGCGGTCGGCAGCTACGAGGCGATCTCGGGAACGAAGGCACTCGCCGATGCCAGGATGCCCCGTCATCTCGAGGCCAAGGGCGCCGACGTTACCATCGCCCTCGACATGCCGAGCCGAAAGCTGGGAAGCCCGGTCACGCCCGGCATGCTGGACCAGGCGCTCGACGACCCCAACTACTGGATGCTGGTGGCCGAGATCTCGGGATGCCGCATCGTCGCCAAGCCTCCTCGCGCCGACGGCTCCATCTCGGCCATCGTCCTCGAGACCCCCGACCGCGAACGGCTCGTCGATGCCGGCTCCCGTCTTGTCGTCGCCAACACGCATCGTCCGGATGCCATGGCGCGCCGCGTCGCGCGCATCATGTTCGCGAAAGGCTTTCCCCAGGCGACCGTGTCGACCATCGAGGGAGCCAACCTGATCTCCGCGATCGCCCGCGAGCTGAAGCGTCTCGGCTGCCTCGCTGTACGGCCGGCCGCCAGCGGAACCCTGCTCGCCGGCATGGGCGACCGCGCCGCCGACGCCGTCTTCGCGCCCGACATCGAGCAGGCCGCGATCGATCTGATCTCGGCCTGGTGGCAGGCGAACGCTCCGGCCTGGATCTCCTCGAACGGCTTCGCCGACCATTTCAAAAAGATCGCGACGGTCTCGATGGTGCTCCCGACGACCTCGTTCGAGCAGCAGACGCACCTGGACTTCCTTGCCAGGTTCGAGATGACCCGTGACGCCCGGCTCCAGCTCAGGAAGCCGGCGCCGGCCTCGCCTTCTGGACCCGCGATGGGAATGACACGATGACGCAGGCTTCCCGCCAGGAAATGGATCGCCTGGAAAGCGCCGCCCGCGATCTCGAGGCGAGCGGCCTCTACCGGATCCTTCGGCGGCTCGATGTGCCGATGATCGATCCGGCCCAAGTTCCTTCGGGAGCGGGCCGGGCGCTGATCGTCGACAGCGAGACCACCGGGCTCGATACCAAGGCCGATCGTCTTATCGAGCTCGGCATGGTCCTCCTTGCCTACGATCGTGCGACAGGAGCGATCCATGGCGTGCTCGACATCGCCGGCGGCTTCGACGACCCCGGCATTCCCATCCCCCGGGAGATCACCGAGATCACCGGCATCACGGACGAGATGGTCCATGGCCAGAAGCTCGACCTGGATCGGTACCGGGAGCTCGTCCTCGCGGCGGATATCGTGATCGCGCATCACGCCGCCTTCGATCATCCGATGATCTCGCGCCATCTTCCCGAGCTCGCGGACAAGCCATGGGCCTGCAGCTTCACCGGAATCGATTGGAGCACCGAAGGCTACAAGGCCAGCAAGCTCGACTATCTTCTGAGCCAGTTCGGCGCCTTCCATAACGGCCATCGTGCCACCGACGACTGCAAGGCGCTCGCCTACATCCTGACCCGCACGCTCAGGTCCGGAAGCTCCGCCTTGTCCCGCCTGCTCGAGTCTGCCCGCCGGGAAACCTGGCGCCTTTGGGCGACGAATTCGCCGTTTTCCTTGAAGGACGAGCTGAAGAAGCGCTCCTTCGAATGGTGCAATGGGGACGGCGGTCGACCGAAGAGCTGGTATCGGGATGTCACCCTGGAAGAAGCGATCGACGAGATCGCTTGGCTTCGCGGTCAGGGACGGCCTCTCTCCAGCATCATGGCGACACGGCTCGATGCCTGGAACCGCTTTACCGACGAGAGGTGGGCGGCTCCCTCACCGGTCCAGTCGATCGCCGAATTCGCCACGGCGCTTGCGCCGAAGCCTGCGCCTTCCGAGGAGATCAGGCCGGCGGCAGAGCCGGCGATGTCGTTGGGCTGACGAAAGTCGCCGCAAGCCTTCTACGGCTCGATGACGCCGTGCTGCCTGTCGATCCTGAGCCTCGCTTCCGCCTCCGCGTCCGCAAGCTCTGATCGTGTCATGACCTCCACCGCAGCGGCCCGATGCCGTCCCTTGAGCAGCGCCGCGCCGCGTAGCTTGTCCTCTTCGGTCTCGACCTGGATGACGATAGGCATGTCGCCGTCGGATAGGCGGATCGCGGCGTCGATCCGTTCCTTGAGGGCGTCCTTCGAACGATCGGCGGCAGCCTGTCCGGCGGTCGGACTGTCGCTCATGACCGCTCCTTCAATAGAGGATTCCGTCATCATGCGGAGAGGGCCTCGGCGGAGACGCCGGGCTCTTTGGTGACGCGATCGCGGATCCGGATCGGCTTCCTCGTGGTAAGCGCGACCGATAGCCAGAGCATGGCGACGATGCCTGAGAGGGCGACACGCAGAGGATTTGAGGACGGCGGGACCTCGACCGACGCGCGGAGGCCATCCGGGATCCTTTCCTCGGCCACTGACAGCTGCATGACGACGTTCTCGGCCGCGATTCCCGAGAGGACGTCCTCGAGCTCGTCGTCCTCGGTCTCCGCATAGACGAAGCGTCCGATCTCGGGGAAGCCCCGCGGCAGCCGGTCGAAAGAGGCGGCCTCGATGGCCGGGGTCGAATTTCGGCGCCCGGCCAGGAACTGATGACAGCCGATCTTCGCCGTCACGACCATGCCTCTGGTCCAATGCGGCGCATGGCGCCGTTCACAGGTCGACCAGAAGAATGTGGCGCCCTCGGTCGGATCCTTGACGAGACCGAGCATTGCCCCCACCGCCAAGGCGGCGGCTTCCTCGAACGCCTCGCGATCGGAGATCACTGCCCGCATCGGCCGCTTGCCATGGGTCGACGTCCAGCTGAACTGCTTGCTGCTGGTCACGACCTTGCAGACGCTCTCCTCGAAGTCCGGGTCCGCATGACGGTTCAACGTGACATGGGCCACGCCGGCACGACCTTCGTCGCTCTCGCCCCTGGCCTCGAAGTAGATGTTCTTTGCCAGGCAAGCCACCTCGGCACGCGAAAGACGCTTGCCGCCGGGGACCTTCCGGGCGGCTGAGGCGACTGCCCGATCTACGGCAGCCTCGACTGTCCAGCGCCCTGGAGAGGGTGATGCCTGTGCCTGCGAGGCCCCGGCCAAGGCGAGGCAGATGACCCCGAGCGCAATCGATCGAAAGCTGATCCGCCCCACGCTCTCCCCCTATTAATCCTGTTCGCCCCCTATTTTACATGAACCTCCGAAAAAGTCGAATCGAGCATCCGGGATGACCGGGCCATCAGTCTCGTATCGTCACGATCTCGATCAGGTTTCCATGCCTGTTGTCGCAGGCATCGCACTTCAGCAGGGCGCCCAGCTCGTCCAGGCGGGTATCGGGGTGATGCCTGTCACGTAGCCTTTGCGTCGCGATTTTCCCGCGGCGTCCGCATGCTCCGCAGACCGCTACCACGACATGCTGCGGCTGTAGGTCGCCGAGCCGCATGTCGCCCGGCGGCTCTCCATAATCCCTTGTCATGGATCCTTCCCTGGAGCCTGGCACGGATCGCCCTGGCGTCCAGGCCGGCCGGCATGGTGCGTTGTCATATCTCCTGTAATCGCGTATGCTGTTTGCTCTACAGGGAGGCGGACATGCCCAAGTCGAAGTTCAAGGTCAACGACGCACTGGGCGACGCCTTGATGTCCGCTTTTCTCTCCACCCGAGGGCTGCGTCCCGAACTCGTCGGCGCCAAGGGATTCAAGCCCGGCATCCAGCAGGGCTTCCTCGAACTCAAGGGGATGGGAGCCGCCCGCCGCATCGTTCTCACGGAAGCCGGGAAACAGGAGCTCTCGGAACGCACCCGCGGCCTTCCGCTTCCGATGATCGAGCTCCTCCTCAGCAAGATCCCGGATCTGTCGCCTGTCGCCTGGTTCGACCTTCGGGAGACGGCCGATCTCGATCGGGCTCTCAAATGGATCGAGGAGCACTGGCTCCATGTCCAGGGGTTGAGCGGCACCGGCATGAAGATCCCCTTGATGTCCGGGTACTGGCACGACACCTCAACCGGAAATGAGCGGCCGGTGGTCTTCCGCCTGCCGGATGACACCTCCCTGCTTTCGCTGCTGGCTGCAAACGGTGTCTCGAACACCATCGTCAACCTGTTCGACAAGCAGCTTCGCACGACACGGCTCTTCAGCGAGCTCCTGCTCTCTCCTCCGCAGACGAGGGAGGCCGCCGACGCTTTGCACGCAGAGGAAAGCACGGAGCATCGTAGGTGCTGGCGGACGAGATGGGGCAGCCTGCTGGACAATGCCTTCCAGTACGATGGCCCGGAAACCTTCCTCGAGGCTCTCGAAAGCGACGAGATCGACGTCTACGAGGGGGTATGCGAGAGCGAGCCGAACGAGCATTGCGTCCGGGCCCAGGGGCGCTTCCGAAGCGGCAGCTACTGCCACGACCTCAACCTCATGCTGCTGATGCCGGCCTGGGATCGGGAGAACGGACCCGGCTCCCTCGCCCTCGCCAAGGCGGTCGTGGCCTCGTGGTCAGAGCTGAGGCGCCTGCATACGCCGGCACCGTTCCTCGCCTCGCCTGCTTCGTCTCTATCCATGTCCCTCTGCTGAGGATGTCACCGATGCGCGCGCCAGTAGCTCTCTACCACGATTTTATCGGCAGCCCTGGACGCGAGACCGCCTTCGCCGATCTCTGGGAGAACCTGCCCTGGGAACGGCGTCCGGACGCGCCTCGGCGCGAATGCTGGATGAACGACTACATGATGCCGTACACCTACGGCACCGGCAGTGGCGTCCGCACCTACGAGTCCGTGAAGTGGAACACGACCATCCGCGAAGAGCGGGACATCCTGAAGATCAAGCACGGGCACTGGTTCGGCGCCTGCTTCGTCAACGGCTACGAGGATGGTCGCGACGCCCTCGGCTGGCACAGCGACGACAACCCGGAGATCGACGCCACGATGCCGATCGCCGTCATCAGCCTCGGCGCCGAGCGCGAGATCTGGTTCAGGCCCATCGGCGCCAAGGGCGAGGATTCGATCGAGAAGCTGCTCCTGCCCTCGGGCTCGCTGCTGATGATGGAGCCAGGGATGCAGCAGGCTTGGCAGCATCGCATTCCGAAGGCGTCCTTCTCACCTTGTCCGCCGCGGATCAGCCTGACCTATCGCGGACTGATGAAGAAGAGAGGCTGGTGACGTCCGGCCGCTGCAGCCTGAACGGATCCGTTCTCAGGCGCGCATGTCGCTCGACACGAGGACCAGAGACCGGCCTTCGGTTGCTTGCAGGGGGATCATGACACGGCGGTAGCGCGTATCGATCGGATCCCCGTCTGCCTTCATGACGATTGCCCGGCAATCCTCGACGATGGCCTCGCCCTGCTCGACCGCGCGATCGTAGCCATGGGCGCACCACTCGCCATAGTCCTTGTCCGGAGCGTGGCGGATGTCGGTGCCGATAAGCCGCGCGCGTTCGTCCGGGGTGTAGAAGCGAAGGGCAGATCCGATATGAAGCCAGGCCCAGTCGGTCTTCGCGCCATGCTTCCCTGGGGAGCTCATCGCGATGCTGGTCCGGCCGGACTCGTCCGCGTTCGCGAACTGCAGGGCCGTCGACACGTCGGCCTTGCCCAGCAAATCCCTCGACTCCTGGACGAGCGAGATCAGGCGCCGATGCTTGTCGTGAAACAGGACCGACATTGGCCGCGAGTCGAACATGAACCGGGTCTTCCGTGGGCGAGCCGGCCCCCTCAGCAGATCCGTGACCCGGTCCAGGGCGGCGGTCTGCGAGCTCATGGTCTCGACCGCCCAGCCCTCGCCGTCACGGACGGTGAGCTCGATGTCGACCTTGCCGGCCAGGGCGATCAGCCTGAAGAGGGTGTCGACGGTCTTCGGCTGCATCTGCGGCGGAGAGAGACGGAAATGGATGCGGCCCGGTGAGTGACGCACCTCGAGCCATCCCAGGCATCGCACCGTGAAGCCGCCGACGTCGAAGTCGCCCTTCGTGTACCCGAGGTTCTCCCGGAGATCTGGCGAGTCGACTGGCCAGGCTTCGCCCATATCGTCGTAGACCACATGCAGGTCGCTGGTGCGTGACCCTTGAAGAGCAGCGGCGAAGCCGATCCCTGAATGGGGCCAGATCCCGGGGGAGCGGGCGTCGACCAGCTGCTGGGTCGCCATCCGGACGGCCAGGCGAATGGCATCGACCTCATGGGCCGGCGGCGACGGGACCTCGCCGTACCAATAGCGCTTGATCCTGCCTTCGCTCATCCCGATGAGCTTGGATGCGCCTCGGATGCCAGCCTTGATGTTCTCGCCTGGCTTCGTGAGCTGGGCTGCCCTGCGAACAAGGCTCTGCATTTCTTCGCGGATTTCGTCAGGCGTGATCAGGCGCATAGGTCTTCTGCCAGGTGCTCAAAACAGAAAAAGCCTCGATGCAATCCTGCATCGGCCATGGGCAGCGTCAACAACTTCAAATTTATATAAATGAGCCTAATCCATTAACCAAGAAGAGATTTTTAGGCCCTTTCATTGACGATTTCTTATTAATCCTGTAGGCTTCCTATTATTCGCAGATAGGATGCCGATATGTCCGACGCCCCGGAGTTCAGCGATCTGCAGCGACAGATGATGCTCCATGCCATCGGCGCCGGCGAGGGCAAGGGCCCCTACCGCAACCGCTATTTCCTCTACCGCGGATCCGACCGGCAGCCCGCCTGGGACGACCTCGTGGCCCGCGGCTATGCAGGCTTCGAAGACATGCCGCCGGTCGCCGGCCTGAGCCCGGACGATCCGCCGACCCCGTCCAAGCAGCGCTGCTACTGGCTGACGGAAAAGGCCCTCTTTCATCCGGATCTCCACCGGGGCCAGAAGCCGGTGCTGGTCTCCTCCATGTACTTCTCCTACGACGGCCATCAGCGCGCGGGCGTCACCGCGAAGACCACCTTCGACGCGATCCTTCTCGGCCAGCGCACATCGACCACCCGTTTCCGGAAGTGGGGCGGCACCGATAAGTGGGCGGCCAAGGAGGCCGGCACCCTCGTACGCTTCCATGCGGACAAGCTCTGCAAGTCGGACGAGTACGTCGACGTGGTCATCACCGCGGTCGAGAACATCGACCTTCGCTGGTGCGCTCCCGCGGATCGGGAGCGCTGGAGCCGGTGCGAGGGCTGGACCGAGTCCCAGGGGCAGACCTTCGGCATGCGCAACGGCAACGCGGTCTGGGTCCACTACAAGCTACTCACCATGAGCCCAGGCGCCGAGAAGCGCCTCGAGCGAGCCAAGGCGCAGATCGCCCACGAGGCCGAAGTCATGGCGCGTCTGGCTGCCGAGCAGAAGGCTGCCGACGAGGCCGGGGAGACGGCCGAGGCCGTTCCCGAAAGAGCCGCAACCCGCAACCTGGAGCCCACGGCATGAGCAAGCCAGTTCCCGTCGACTTCCGCCCGATCTCCGAAACAGCCCTTCGCGCCATCGTCGGCGTCATGGGACCGTCGGCGGTCGCCAAGCAGGCGATCGATCATTGCCAGGAGATCCGCGGCCGCGGCGGGGACCCGGTCTGCATGAAGGGTCCCGACAGCTATGTCGTGCTGGACGCCGTCGCCGCCGTGAAGGGCGATGCCGACCGCGGCATCCAGCTGGCGATCTAGTCGGCGGACCGATGACCCGCCAGACGCGCATCGTCCTCTCCGGCGCCGACGAGGACGTCGACCTCCAGGCCCTCGCCGCGATCGTCGGCGGCAAGCCATGGCTCGAGCTCGGCATCCTTTCGGCCGGCAAGACGAGCGCGATGTACCGATATCCCGAGATGCCCTGGATCCTGGCGCTCGGCCAGGCGGGCATCGCTCCGCTGTCGCTGCATCTCTGCGGGCGCGAGACCCAGCGCTTCGTCGTCGGCGAGCTGATCGGCGCGCCCAAGGGCTTCCAGACCCTCCAGATCAACACCAAGGGTCTCATCGATCGCCTCGATGTGCCGTCGTTGATGACCGCCATGTGGGACATGTGGCGGACCGTCTCGCACTTCGTCGTGCAGGTCCCCTCGATCGATCATCCGATGGTGCGCGCGGTGGCCGAGCTGGCTCCGCCGAACGCAGGGATCCTCGCGGATGGATCGGGCGGCACCGGCAATCCTCACTGGAAGCCGGCGCTTCCATCCGATCCCAAGCTGGCTGCCAGGCTCGAGGGACGCATCGGCTTCGCCGGCGGCCTCACACCTGAAACAGTCGGCCCGCGCCATGCCGAAATCCGCGAGGCGCTCGGCCATGACCGCTTCTGGATGGACATGGAGACGGGCCTTCGCACCAAGGACGACCTGATGGACCTCGAGAAGGTGCGACAGGTGGTGGAGACGATGGAAATCGCCTTGGCGGAACCTTCGCTGGCCGCCTCTTCTTCGCCGACGGTTTAGAAGAAGAGCCACAGGCTGCCCTATGCAAACTCGACGATTTCCTGGCTCTCATCTCGCAATTGGGTCACGCGAGATACAGATCCTCCGACGCCTGGCCTGGCCAGAAGGCGGCAAGAAAAGCTTAAAGCCGGTGCGACTGGGCAGCGGAGATGCCTATGTCGTGCGTGGCCGAGGTGCGGGATTTCACGGCACGGATCTGGCTCTCCATCCCATCAAGGCACAGCGCCTGAAGCGTCTGCTCCTGGTCGATCTCAATGGAGCCATCACCTGCGCCGGTCATAAAGCTCTCATCGACCTGCTGCTTCATCCCGTCTTCAACGATCGGGCGGAACCCTGCGCCAAGGCAGAAGAAGCTCTGAAGACCGCGACGATCAACGACTTGTCGCGAATTCTGGAGACCCACTCCGATCTCGCCCACATCCTGCTGGACCAGGACCTCGCATGCCTCTGGAAGTTCGAGCCGAAAGTAGATCGCAGGGCATTGGCGATGCGGCATTTCGAAGCCGCTGTCCTTCGTGCAACCGAAGGCAACCAGAACGATCGTGCCCTGGAAATGGACCGCGAAGTCATTGAGAGGTCTGTCGAGATCCCGGTGGCCGAGCTGCCATACATCGAGAATAGCCTGACGAAGGCGCTGATTCCGATCCTTCGATGGTTTCGTTTGTTCCCGCGGCCCGTACACCGCGCAGACTCCGCATCGCCGGCCTGGCATTCATGACCCGTGCCTCCCTTCCCCGTCCCGGCATCAGCTGCGGCATCTCCATGCGGGACTTCCAGGTCCTGCGGCGCCTGGCGATCCCCTCCGAGGACGGCGAGGCCCGCGCGGTCCGGAAGGGCAGCAACAGCAACTATTTCGTCACCGGCACCGGGCCGGCCTTCCATCAGCACGACCTCCATATCCAGAAGAGCAGCATCGGCGTGCTGAGCCATTTCGGGCTGATCGACGAAGCTGGTCGGATCACCGTCGCCGGTCACGACTATCTTCGGAGCTTCCTGCTTCATCCTCTCGACCTCGATGCCGACGGACGTCGCGAGACCGCCGAGACCGCACTCCGCGGACTGCGCATGGAGACGATGGGCGTCATCGCCGGCGACATGATCCAGATCGGACGGATTTTCGAATCCACGGATGCCCGGTGGCTCGTCCACTGCGAGCCCAAGCTCGATCCGGTCGCTTATGCGCTGCGTCGGGCGGAAGAGATCCTGATCGGCACGCTCGACGCCGATCTGACACCTGCGGCAATCGGGCCGCGAGGCCCCGGAGAGTAAAGGCATGGCGGGCACGGGGATCTACGCGCCGATCGGCGCTTTGAGCTTTCTCGCCTCTCCCTTAACTTATCGGCATGTGCCGACACGATCACACCAGCCTCCTGGACCGCGTTTCCACCGGCATCGGGGCATTGCGTCGTGGCGGCGGGTCCTCCGCCAGAGCCGGCCTTCCTGCCGCTGCCCTGTCAGAAAATAGCCGCTTCGGACATCGAGAAAACTAACCATGAGCGTCGCCAACACGGATCTCCCAGCTCCTCCCGACGGCTTCGCCGGGCCCGAGGATCCGCTCTTCGCCGTGCGCCATGGCGATGCTGGCTTCTTCCTCCGTCCCATGGGCGTGTGGCCGGCCTTCCAGTTCTATGGTCGCTGCAGCCAGCTCTACTTCGACGGCAATGATCACCTGACCGGCCAGGCGCAGCTCGGGCTTCGCATGGTGAAGTCCTCGGGCGACAAGACCTTCCTTCGCATCGTCGAGCCTTGGGCTCGGATCGAACCGCTTCTGCGCCGGACCTGGCTTCGGCTCGAGTGGGGCCAGCCCCACGTCGCCGCGAAGGTGCTCGAGCTCATCGAGCCGACTCTCAACAGCAACGGGACCTATGCCGTGGCGATCACCGACGACGGGGTACGTCGGATCCGGTTCAACGGCGCCATCGTCTTCATCAAGGATTTCTGGCCAGGCAAGGGGCTGGTAGACGTCCTCGATCAGCTGGCGGCCGAACATGGATTCGCCGTCGAGGATCTGCATCACGAGCCGATGGAGCCGCCGATCGGACGGTCAAGGTCGCCGGAGATGTCGCCATGAGCCTCAAGCCGGCGATCACCGTCTCCTCCGGGCTTCCTCCATTGCCCGACGGCGTCGCCGAGGCTGGCGACCCCCTCTGGAGCGAGCGCTTCGGCGACGCCAAGTATGTGCTCAAGCAAGCCGGCGTCTGGTGGGAGACATTCGGTCGCTGCAGCCGTCTTGTCGAACGCTTCCGAAATCGCTGGACCGCTCAGATGGGCATCGAGCTTCGGCTCGTCAAAGGATGCCCTCTCGATCACAGGCAGGCGATCGAGAGCTGGAAAGCGATCGGCCCCTTGATGAAGCGCGAATGGCTCGCGCGACACGACGGGCCGCCGATCCCTGCGAGGATCATCCCCTTCCTGACGCCGAAGGCGGACACGACCCGCCTCTGGGCCGTGGCGATCAGCGATGACGGGTGCCGGCGCATCCGATATGGCGGCGTCGCAAAATGGCGAAGCCCTCTCACGTCGATCGTCGACTTCCTTCCCGGCACGGATCTTGGCGACATCCTGCCCATGCTTGCCGCCGATCACGGCTGGGATCCGGAGGCCCTTGAGATCGAGCGCCTCGATCCGCCTTATGTCCCCTCATTCATGAAGAGCGGAGCGACGAAGCCCGATTCCTCTCTCCGGTTCGGGATCTGACTGGAGATCGAGATGGCTTCGCATTTCATGCACACGTCCTTCGGACTCGTCATGCCGCGCGCGGCCGGCATTCTCGTCCTCGCCGCGGCGAAAGCCTGGGATGCGATCGAGGGCGATGGCTTTCACGAGAGCGCGCTCGATTTCGTCTCGCATGCAGAGCGCGTCGAGCTCGCCAGGATCGTCGAGGCCCGGGACAGCACCGACGACGCCATCTTCGAGTCCCTTTCCGGGATCCTTCGCGAGATCAACGACGAGAACTTCAAGCTCGGCATCCAGCTGTCATGGGAACGCGACGGCGCCAACGAGTATCTCTGGGGCCGCTCCGATCAAGGCGGAGACCTGGAGATGGTCGTACGCATCGTCCAGGAATCCATGCGCCGCTACGGCATCGAGTCCGTCTACACCATCAAGTACGCGCACACCTGCTCGAGGCCGATGCTGAACATGTTCGAGGGCGGCGGCGTCGCTTTCGACGCGACGAGAACGGAGTGGATCCAGATCGGTCCTCTTCTCGATGCGGCGGCCGAGCGCCTTTCCGAGCCCAGGCCCGCTTCACTGCCGTCTCCTGGCGCCTGACCGATCGCGAGAGTCCAATGGCCAACAACTACACCCTCACCTCGTTCGCCCTCGAGCTTGATCGCGCCGCGGGCAACCTCCTCATCATCGCCGCCGACGTCTGGAAAGACGACATCGACGCCGCGCGCGAGAAGATCTCCAAGCTCGAGCAGGAGGAGCTCTGCCAGCTTGCAGCGGCGATCGAGGCGACCGAGCCGGACGCGAACACTGTCATTCTCGCGATCGAAGCGATGATCGCCGACATCGACCCGGACAAGATGCCGCTCGGCATCGAATTCTCATGGGACGGGCTTCGCAAGAAACCGACCATCTGGGGCCGAAGCGAGGAAAGCTTCGCCATCGAGAACACCGTCGCCCTGATCCAGTCGGTGATGGCCGCCTTCGGCATCCGGGGGGTCCACACGATCCGCTGGGCGAATACCTGCTCCAAGCCGGTCTATGACGAGTTCGGCGGCGGCGCCGTGGTGTTCAACGCCGAGGAAGCGACGTGGATCACGCTCGATCCCGCGATAGAAGCCGCCGAGAAGGCGCTCGCGCCGAAACCGTCTCCAGCTCCCGGTACGGGTCTACAGCGTTTCTCCTGATGAAATCAGATTGCCACTTTCTCCGGGATCTGTTAACAAATACGTTAACACATTTCGGAATCCGAGCATGACCACCCAGATCGTCTACCTGTCGGGAAAAGGGCTTCTCACCCGCGACGAGCAGCTCGAGATCGCTGTGCGCATGCAGGGCGCGACGATCGAGGAGATCTTCCGGGCCACCGACTGGGACGTGAAGAAGGCCGTCTTCCAGGGCGGCACCTCGCTCGGCATCTGCTGGAAGTCGCCTCGGTTCTCGGAAGATCTCGACCTGCTGGTGGCGGCCGATATCGGCGTCGAGGACGTCGCCCGAACGATGCGGCGCGTCGTGGCAAAGGTCGAGCAGCGCCTGGCGCTCATGATCCCTGGCTCGCGCTTCGAGCTCAAGGAGCCCCAGATCGAGAAGGTGCGCAACCTGATCCGCTGCGAGATCAAGTGGTCGCATCCAGGCCGCAAGGACAAGGTCTCGACCCGGGTCGAATTCTACCGCGTCGACAGGGAGCTCCTCGCCCAGTACCAGTCGACCTATGTCAGCCCAAATGCCGGCAGCATCTGCAACGGTCGCATCGAGGTAACGACGGCGATCCCGGTCGCGACACCGGAGACGCTGCTCGCCGACAAGGTCAAGGCGCTCGCCGACCGTCCTTTTCTGAAGCATCGCGACCAGTTCGACATCTGGTTCATCTCCAGCGTGATGGGCATCCGCATGGAGCGGCCGCGGCTCCGACAGGCGCTCGAGACCTGCGCGGCGATGTATAGCTACGACCTCGCCGTCATGCGCGCGAAGCTGGCCGCCTACCTTGCAAGTCCGGTCAGCCTCGACGAGGAGAAGCTCTCCCAGGACCTTGATCGCTGGCTGCCCGAGGACGTCTACCGGCAGCTCGTCGAGCGCGACACCTTCAAGGAGATGCTCGCTTCCGTGCGAGGGGTCATCGAGCAGACGATCGAGGCCATCGACATGAAGCCGACGAGCCCGGCTGGGGGCTCCGGCGGATCGATCCCGGACAGGACGGTTTCCTCGCCGTCGTTCTAGCGTCATCCCCAGCACCCTTTCTCCAGGGCTTCCGGCATCATGGGCAAGTCGAACCAGAGCGCGATCGCCAGGCTCCGGCAGCTCCCTTACGTCTTCGATCTTCGCGACCTCAGGACCACCTTCGAGCTCGGCAAGGGGATCGACCGCGTCCTGGTCAGCCGATGGAGGGACGCATCTCTCATCGAGCCGGTGGGCCCGAATGCCGGCCTCTACTACAACCTGGTCCGCGATCCGGACGGCGCCAAGCAGCGCATCGGCGAGGCGATCCGCCGGCGCTTTCCCGCGGCCGTCGTGATCGGATCGTCGGCGATCCATGCCGGCGGCTGGACCACGCAGATCCCCCGCCGCATCTCAGTGGCTGTCCCCAGCGAGAGTTATGGCGCCCAGATGACGGGCGTCCGGCTGCTGAACCGGTCCAGGACCTGGTATGCGCGCATCCAGCCCGGCCTCCACCTCACCGAGGAGGAGATGATCGATCGGATCGGGTTGAGGGCAACCGCGGCGGCGACCGACCCGATGATCCGGATCGGCATGGACGGGCTGCCGACCCTGCACCCGGCCTGGGCTCTTGCCGACCAGCTCCGCTACAAGGACGACTGGGTCCCGGATCCGGACGACCTCGACAACCAGGCGGTCGACCGGGAGCAGGACGAGCTGAAGGCGGCCTACAAGGCGCTGAACGTCAAGGTGCCGAAGGAATACCGGCCGGCGGAGCTGGCGGAGGGGCTGGGCCCGAGGATTTAATATAACGTCTATTGATCCGGACCAGCCGTGGTTGCAGGATACCACCCTTGCGTTGTGCATTTGCTTCGGGGGAGGCCAGAATGAAACCGCAGCTGATCATCGCTGTCGCCCTTGTTCCGTTTCTCGGCGGCGTGGCTCAAGCCGCGGATTTCCCCACCGAGCAGCAGATGCGCGGGATCGTGTTCGGCTGTGGCGGCGGGATCTCGGACAGGATGAAGGGAGAAGTTCAGGGGCGGATCGACCTCTGGCGAAAGGCTGCAGAAGCAACCGCGAGTGGCAGCAAGGATCTCCTGTCCGGAATCTTGAGTATTACGCCAACCGGCCAGCAGATAAGCGAAGCGAACTACAAGACATTCACTCAATGCATTCTTGAAGCGATCGACCGCGCGCTTGGCGTAAAGAAACCTCGCGATCTGGTCGAGATGGATTGGAAGTATCCGCGATCCCAGCGAGTGACATACAGCCGCGAACTGCGTCCGGATGTCGTCGACGAAAAGCCCTGCTTCAGGTTGCCGCCGCGGGCTGAGCCGATCGAGGGCAAGACCAGCATCGTGCTGGTGAAAGCGCGCGAGACCGTTCCTGGCGGAGAGCAGGCAGACCCCAGCGAAGATCCTGCGGCTTTCGCCAATCGGAATCCGGCCGGTGTCAGAAGCCAGTGGTTCGATATCCGGCAGGATCTCGAGAAAAATCCCTACTACGTCGTCTGCGCGCACATCACGCATGATGGAAGCGCCAACAAGGGCGAGGATGCCGGCACGCGAACGATCTCGAGCTTCCTTCCAGCCGGCAAGATTCTCCTTCCGCGCCCCTGACCCTCTGACCTGATGCTCGCGCCCCAGGATCTCTACACGCTTTCTCTATAATCCTGTATGCTCCTGCTGATGGTGGCAGATTGCCGCCCGCCGGAGCACCATGCGCGATCTCGTCGCCCCTCACGTCAGGCTGATGGCCGATCCAGATGGCTCGGTGAACACGTTCATCCTCGGTCACTTCCTGAAGATGCTTCTCGGCACCGCCCTGCAGCCTGCCTTCGACATCGTCGATCGCATGGCCAAGGCTGCGACGGCGGCCGGCGACATCGACGCCGGCAACGCGACCGCGACCGATGATTGCCTCATCTTCTCACCGCATATCGACGCTCATCATCGCGGCATCGCGATCCAGGACGACCGGATCGGCAACCTCTTCGTCCTCGAGCTCGACAACAAGATCGATGCCGAGGCGGTCCGGCTGGAAAGGGCGATGGCCAGTATCTTCAAGAAGCCCTTCGACGAGGAGGAGTTCAAGAAGTCCCAGCTGGCCAAGGACGCGAAGCCGACCGAAGTTCGGGTCTATCGCTACTGGCCGGATCGCCGAGGAAGCTCCCCTGGCAGCCTTGGGGCGGCCATCCGTTCCGGCATCGCCGACGGTTGGTCGGAGGACCTCCTGATCGCTGCCGGCAGAGGCTTCGACAGCCGCGCGGATGACGGGCAGGGGTTCTGGCACGACGGAAACTTCAATCTCCACAATCTCGATTGGCAGGATCCGTTCCGGCTGCTCAGGAAGGCGGTCGAGGCCCATGGTCTCCTGGCCGCCTGGCACGAGATCTCCGACGAGGTCGCGCGACGCAAATATCGGACGCGCAGCGAGGACCAGGGCCTCGCCAAGTACGATGCCGCCGACGAATTCGCGCGCGAGACAGCCGCCCAGGATCGTCACCTGCTCGGCCCGCGCACCGAGGCCGTGCTGCAGGCCATGCAGGACATCTCGGCCACGGCCGAGGTGAAGGCCATGATCGGCCAGGTCATGGATATCCTGAGGCTCTGCCACGACGGCGGACATACGAACCGCGGATCGAAATTCGATCACAACGACGGCGACCACTACGTCTATGTCCATCGCCTGACCGCGAACCGCGTCATCCTGGTTATGGGCGACCACAATCGCGAGTTCGCGCTCTTCCTCGGCTATGCGGGAGATGGCCTCGCGGTCACCCGGGCGGCCACCTTCGGGCGCGGGACGACGACCAGCCTAGATCAGGCCATCCAGGAGCTGCTCGCCGACGAGCAAACCCGGAACACGATCGGCTCGTTCGAGCATCGCGACGGCGAGGTCACCTGCGTATTCGGCCATACGACCGACACCGACCGTGTCCGAGCCTGGACCAGCATGGTCTCCACGATCGCCACCGCCTGCTGCTGCCTCGAGGAGGAGTACCGGCCCCGACAAGCCCGAAGCCCGGAGATGTCGCCGTGACCATGCAAGCCGACCCGCTGATCGTCCGCTACGCCGAGCGCTTGAGGGAAACCGGCATCGTATCGGGACCAGATATCCTTTCGGACATTCTCAGGATCGCGGTCTGCGTTAGTCTCGAGGCCACGATCGCGCCTATCGAGATGGCGATCGCGCAATCGATCGAGCGAGGCGATCGGCAAGCTGCCGGCGCGCGCTATCACAAGGGCTACACCATCTTCGCCCCGGATATGGGTCGCGATCGACGCGGGTATGCGATCCAGGGGTTCGACTACGGATACCTGATTGTCCTTGAGACGGACCTGCGCAGCCACGGCACCCTCTTCAGTCGCCGCACCGTCCCCGCTCCGGAGCTTGCCCCTTACGTCGACGCCGGCGAGGACTTGAAGCTGCCGACGGAGATCTCCGTCCACGGGTACCATGTCTCCAAAAATGGCAACGACCGCTCATTCGAGACGCTGGTCGACAGCATCAAGCGAGGCTTTCGCTACCAGCTGATCGCCTCGGCGGGGCAGTCCGCGTTCCTCGACCGGCGGCGGGATCTCTACGCCGGCGGCTGTCATTCACTGATGAGGCCCGATGCCTGGATCGGTCTCTTCGACGCCCTCAGGTTCGCCTTCGCCATGTGCGACCTCACCGATCGCATGCGAAGCGCGTCGGAAGAGATCCACCGCATGGAGCTGGCGCCGATCGGAGATCTGGTGTGCGAGGCCATCCACTGGATCGGCCGGCACCTGGCCAGGATCGAGGAGCACCTCCCCAGTCGAGTCACCACGCTTCGTCTCGGCATGCTCGAGCGCCATCTCGAGGATGAATCCGAACGCTCCTGGCACGCGCCCTCGCGGATCCGTTCGCTGGAGATGTCGCCATGACAAGGGGACAGTCGCCCTTCGTCGCCACCCTCATGGACAAGCTCCTCGCGCGCGACGGCCTCGTCGACGACGACGCCTATCTCGACATCGTGCGCGCGCTGGTATGCGACAGCCTCGAGGCGAGCATCGACATCGTCGACCGTATGGCGCGCGAAGCGCGGCTTCGTGGGAACTCGGAGATCGGCCTCTCCCGCTACATCAACTCCGACGGCGAGCGATACCGGATCTTCGCGCCCTACATCGATGATCATCGCCGGCTTCTTGCCATCCAGGGCGACGTCGACGGATACCTGCTGGCGCTCGATCTCGACAACCAGGTCACCCCGGATGTCGTCGCCGCGGCCAGACGCCAGGCCGAGGCGCGCAAGGAGCGCTTCAGCCTCGACGATTTCCGGGTGAGCCAGCTGAGGAAGCTCGCCAAGCCGGAGGTACTCACCGCCTACCGCTACGACCCGGTGCGCGAGACCCATGTATCGCCGGATCTACCCGGCCTCCTGGAAGAAGTCCGTCGCGGCATCGCGAACCATGCGATCGCCGTGACCGGCACCCGCAAATGCCTGGACGAGGACAAGGACGTCTGGTCGCGCGCCACGCAGCGCATCATCGATGCCGATCGTTGGCCTGGCTTGCTCAGGGCCATCCACGCAGCTGCGATCGGCGACGACCTGGTAGGAAGCCTGACCCAGGAGCTCGAGGACCAATTCCGGCGGTCCTACATCGAGAGCGGCGATCCCAAGATCAACGCGGCCATCGAGGTCGCGATGAAGCTCGGCGCAGTCGACCACTCGCTTGATGCTATTGCCGACGACGGCGCCTATCGACTCCGGCTTCTGAAGGATCAGATCGACCGTCAGCTCAGGCAGCAGGCAGCGCCGCCATTCCTAACCGCTCAACCGGGGTTCTAGGTCATGCGAGACATCAACCGCTACCAGCGCCTCCTGCTGGAAGCCTATCCGGATCTCGACCTCCTGCCGATCGATCCCAAGGATCATCGCGAGGTAGACGATACGGTCCGCAGCCATGAGACCGGCGACACGCTTTTCGACTTCCTCTGGCTCGAGCTTGGCGATGTCGGTGACGCAGGCCCGGAGGACGCCCTCCGGTCGCTCGACCAGGCGATCGCCGAGCTCCAGAAGGTCCGGGACCACATCGCCTCCCACGACGCCGACGTCATGCTGGAGACCCTCCGGCGCGAGCAGGCCGAGAAGGCGTTCGAGGTCTACGACTTCCGCGACGCGAAGATCGCCGCGGCCGATGGCTGGCAGCTGACGAAGCCCGGCCGCGAATGGACCAGGACGATCTACTTCGAGAACAGCGTGGATCCCCAAGCCGACAGCATCAAGGGCCACTTCTCGGTTCTCTTCGCGGGCGACACCGCCAGCGTGGTCGAGAGCGCCGCGGCGGTCTGCAACGGCGCCGAGATCGGCGAGTGGAAGTCGTCCTGGATGAAGTCTCCGAAGCTCGTCGTCGCCAACCGGCGCATGAAGCGCATCGAAACGCTCCGGGACCAGGCGGCCCACAGGACCATCATGGATGGCGCTCTCGGCAAGATTGAGGGCAACGTGAAGGCCGCCGGCGGATGGGTGAGAGACCAGGACTCCAACGAATGGCGCATGCCGTTCGTCGTCTCGAAACCGGACTGGGTGGACAAGAACGGCGAGCTCGTCGTTCGCTTCGCCGGCGACGAGTCCGTCTTGCCTTCGTCGGTCCGTATTTTCCTGGGATCCGAGGCAGCTCGCCGCAACGAGATCATCAAGGAACGTCGTGTCGAGCTCGGCCGGCTCTACAACCTCTGCCGCTTCGAGCACGACGTCATGGCCTACGGCGAATGGGGCCGCAAGGACGACCTCGATACCTGGCAGCTCGACATCCGCTTCCTCGACACTGGTCGCTGGAGCGTTCCCGGCCGCGTCGTCGTCAGGTTCGCCGCGGACGGCTCGACCTCGATCGAGAAGGTCGAGGCATTCCTGCGCGACGAGCCTATCAAGACCGGTCTCGAGCCGAAGTCACCCTCGCCCTCACCTGGCATGTAAGGAGACCCCGATGCCCATCCCGCACAAGATCCGCGCCAAGCTCAAGGAAGCCGGCTTCCACCATGTTGATCTCGGCACCGGCTCGGTGCCGGTGCTCGGCTTCGAGGATGGCGATCCCCAGCCACCCTATGTGGCCCTCTGCATCGCCGAGGAGGTCGGCGATTCGGATCGCGTCTCCTGGCAGGCTGACGATCCCTATACGGTCTTCGGGACCCGGTTCCCCCTCGACGGCAGTGGCCCGATACGCCACGTCGACGGCATCGATGCGGCGATCGCCGCGGCCAAGGAGATCTACAAAAGCATGATGGTCGAGTTCAAGGCCAAGCAGGCGGAGGCGGCGCCGAAGCCGCAACCGGCTGCGGCCGGACCTTCGATGGGCATGTAGCCGTGCCTGGGAAAGCCAGCCCCGAAATGCCGAAGCTGACCTGGGAATTCGTACGGATCACGGATCATCCCTACAACGTCGATGCCGAGGTCTACAGCGCCAAGTTCGGGCGAACCCGGGTCGACATCTGGATTGACAAGGGCCCGCGCAAGATCTGGCGGGGAACCCCGCCCGTGGTCGTCGCCGAGCTCGATGAGACCTTGTGGAGCATCGTCGTCCACGGTGATCTTTCTAGCTGCGCCTTGACCAAGGAGGTGGCCATGTCGGAAGCGGAGCGTCTGGCCTGGGGTTCTCAGGCCAATCGCTTTGCATGGCGCCCGGTTCTCCGCCATGCAGTCAGCGCGGACGTCAAGCACAAGCATGACGAGGAGTTCTACGCGAGGATCGCCGCGACGATGAAGGAATTCCCGGTCGACTACGTTCCGCTCTCACAGCGCCCGCCGGCGCCGTCGATGGGCATGTAGCGAACGATCAGGACCGCAATCGCGTCACGTAGGGCTCGCATCCAGCCAGGTTGCCGTCGTAGTCCGCTCCCACGATCGTCTCCTTGTCGTCGACGAAGAAGCGGATCCTGCACTCGCCCCTGATGTCGGGGGATCCGGGATTGAAGCCGGGCAGCCTGACCGACCGCTGGTAGAGGTAATACTTCCGGCCGGCGACCGTGCCCTCCTGGTCCGGGAAGCCCATCTTTGAGAAGAGCTCCGGCGCCGGGCGGCCCTTCATCCTCTGCATCCCCTCCTCCAGGCCGCCCAGTGGATTGAGGGTGCAGGCGGCCAAGCCGGCAAGCATGGCGGCCGGCCAAAAGATGCTGGCGATCCTCTTCATCAATGTCCGGCCCCTTTTCCATCTCGTCACGGATCCTCAGCTTCTACCGTTTGAGATCGGCGATCAACCGCTCGTCCGGCCGCGGCCGCGCCATTTCCGTCTCGATCCGGCGCTCGAGGGCGTCACGGCCGGACATCAGCTCGTCGAGGGTCTGCTTTGCCGGCGCTTCCGAGATGCTAAGGGCAATGCACGCTCGGCGCTTTCTCTTTAATCGTGTATACTATTGCCTACACTGACAGAGATTTTCCCCATGATGTTCGGAACCGACATCCAGACGGTCGAGGAGCGCATCGCCGCCAATTCGAGCGGTCGCGACTTCATCGTCGGCGACATCCATGGAACCTTCTCCCTTCTCGAGGACGCGCTCGCCTCGGTGGGCTTCGATCCGGAAGTCGATCGCGTCTTCTCCGTCGGCGACCTGATCGACCGCGGGCCTGAATCGCATCGCGCCCTGGAGTTCCTGGGCAAGCCCTGGTTCCGGGCCATCCGCGGCAACCACGAGGACATCCTCATCGGCCTCTACAGCTACGAGGACCTTCCTGGCTTCGAGACCATGGTGGCCTTCCAGACCGGCCGGAACGGGCTCGGATGGTGGAACCAGACCGATATCGCCTTCCGCCAGGACATCCTGCCTCTGCTCCGCCAGCTCCCGATAATGATCTCGCTCGAGGTCGCCGCGGGGCCGGGCGAGATCGGGCGCGTCGGGCTGGTCCATGCCGGTCTGCCTCTTGGCGCTTCCTGGTCGGATGGCATCCGGTCCGTCCGCGAGAAGCTCATCGATCCGAGATACGAGGAGCTCTTCGTTCTCTGGAATCGGTCCCGCTTCGAGGCATCGCTCTCGGAGGACGATCCCCGCCACATGGTCGGCGAGGTCGATCGCGTCTTCGTCGGCCACACGATTCTCGATCGTCCATCCGTGCGCGGCAATCTCGTCGGCATCGATACCGGCGCCTACAGAGGCGTCAAGGATGGCGCGCGGCAGGCCGGCTTCCTCACGCTGGTCGAGGCGACCGCCTCCCTCGATCGCATCCGCGATGCCGCAAGACAGATTCTCCGGACCGGCATCGATCGCCCCTATCTCGTGATCAGTGCGGACGCGCCGGCCCCGAGCCTGGCATCCGGGCCGATCGCCGCCTGACACATGACCGCCGAGGACAAGAAATGACCGATCGCAGAAGCCTCCGGGATCTCATCTTCGCCCTCCAGGGGCATATCTTCGGCCACGCGGTCGGCGACGAGCCGGATCTCGGCTCCCTCGCCGACCCTCAATTTGAGGCGATCCGCGGCGAAGCCATCGTGGCGAACCTCGATCGGCACCCGATCGAGGACGCCGACCTCCATCAGGTGCTCGGCGAGGTCTTGCGGGAGGTATTCGTCGACCACGAAGGCGAAGACCGTCCGCGCGGCCATGTACCCGACTACGACCACTTCTGCTTCCTTTCCGGCCGCGTCCGCGCCGCGCTCGACGGCCGCAAGCTTCCGGCCTGGACGCCAGAGTACCTGGTCCGCGATCGGATCCTGCGCAGCGATCAGGCACCGGAAACGCCGGCCAAGGAGCTGTCGGCGATCGAGGGGTTCCTGCGCCACAACCCGGTCCGGCCGGACGACGAGTTCCGCGCGGAGACCTGGGATGCGGCGAAGGCGCGCCATGCCGAGATCGTCGAGACCACGCTCCGTGCCTGCTTCCAGCCGGCGCCTGCCGCCACGCCGTCGATGTAGCCACGGAGGACAAGAGGTCATGACGACGTTCCCCATCTCCTTCGGCAACGACGATCACCGTCTCGCCCGCATCGTCTCCATGGGGGATGGCCCGCCCGTTCTCCAGGTCTGCCAGATGAAAGGCGACTGCCAGCTCCACGCGGCGTTCGACTACGTCCCGAGCGAGGCATGGCCGGTTTCCCTCATCCTCGACAGCCTGGCACAGCCGATGCCGTGCGAGCTCATGCGAAAGCTGGTGCCCGAGTCGATCGGTGCGATCGCGAAGGCCGCCATCAGCCAGTGGCGGGAGGGCTTCCTGCTCAAGAGCAACGACTACGATGCCTTGTTCGAGCACGAGACGGTGCCGCCCATCCGCTTCGCCTACGATGCGATCGACGGCACGCGCATGGCCGTCATCGTCGCTCACAACGGCGACTTTCGTCTTGGCCAGGGTGTTGGCAGCGATCTCGACAGGCCCGCCTTCGTCAACATCGGGGAGACCGGACGGATCATGGGCTACGGCTCCCTCGGCCTTCTTTTCTCAGGCACGGGCTTCAAGGCCCATCACCTCCACGTCGCCGGCGACGAGGCCCAGAAGCTCGAGGGTGTCCTTCGCAAGGTAGGCAGCAAGTTCACGATCCTGGACACCCATTGGCGCCGTGCGGAGAAGGCCAGGTCTCCGGCTCGGGCGGAGATGAGCCTCTAGCGATGGAAGCCGCGGACGAGACCAAGCCCCTGCCCTTGCCTTCCGGGGTCATGCTCGGGTGGCGCTCGCCGCCCTACAACAAGGGTGCCGTGCAGGCGAAATCCGTCCGCGGCAACTGGGAGGTCCGGACGACGTCGAATTCCAGCCAGTCCGTCCTGTGCTTCGACACGAAGGACGCCGACGGCAATCCGACGATGCCGGTCCCGGTCGGGACATTCGGCAGCATCGTCGAGGGGATGATCGCAGCCCAGTGCATCCATGCGCGGATCGGCCAGGGCAACGGGGTCGACGGACGTCAGGATCTTCGGCGCATGTCGTGGCTAGGCCATGAGGACACCCTGGTCCGCCAGACCTCGAAGGGCACCTTCATGCTGATCGACGAGGGCTACTCGACCGGGTTGGTCTTCGTCAGGAACCAGAAGCTCGAGACCCTCGGCTCGCTGCGGTTCCGTAGCCGCGAGTACCGGCTACCCGGGAAAGACGGATCACCTGCCCGGAACGACGAGCTGAAGCTCATCGAACTCGCCGCGCTGGTCGAGATCATGGATTTCCGCCTGACCCTCGGCCACGGCCGCGAAGCCTCCAGGCTCTCCGCGGCAGAGTGGGACCAGTGGCTCGACACCCGCTTCATTCCTGTCGCCTCGGCGGAGTACCGGCCTGACGATGACGGCGCCGGGTGTCGGATGCAGATGGAGATGTCGCCATGACCTTCCGTATCGGCTTCAACGACACCTCGGTCGGCTGGGCTCGCATCATGCTCGATGGCGACGGGCGCTACCTGGTGGCGATCCAGAAGAAGTCGGATCGCCACCAGGACGACAACGGCGCGCTCTGGAAAACCTGGTCGCTCGACTGGGTTGTCGATGTCATGGGCCGGCCTATGCCGTCGATGGAGCTCGGCAGGCTGACCAATAAGTCCCGCGAGGCGATCGCCAACGTCGCCCGGTCGAGGCTCCCGGACATGTTCCTCGACCGCGACGGATACGGCTCGCTCGACGCCTTCTTCCATCCAATCGAGACGGCACCGCGCTTTCGCCTCGTGTATGGCGAGAAGCGCGACAAGGCCATGGTGGTCTCGATCTCCCAGCACCAGCAGCTCGATCCCGGCCTCGCACGCGGAACCGTCCATCGGCCACGCTTTGCCATCCTCGACAACAACGGCCATGTGACGCGGAACGGCGACCTCCTGGATCTCGTCGCCGGCCATGTCCTGGAGATCGAGCAGCTGGACGACCTGGTCGGCGACCCGTTCTTCCAGGAACACGTCGCCGGCAGGTTCATCAAGCGGCTGCGAGAGATCTACCCGGAGCCGAAGAAGGAAACGGCCTACGCCGGCAGGATGCTTCCGCCCCAGGTGCCAGTCGAGAAACGCCAGGATCTCAAATGGCTGGACCCTATCATCGCCGAGCAGCGTCGGATCCAGGGGCCCGTGGTGATGGGCATGATCGCGGAGGCGGCCAGGCTCGACGAGGGCATGGGATCGTTCGATCGCGACGAGCTCGAGCGCGATGTCGCTGCGAACCGCGGAAAGGAGCCGGCTCCCGGCCTGGGGTGATGGGTGCCGGGAAAACCAGGCATCAAGTTGACTTGAAAGTGGGCACGATCAAATAGTCCGTCCGGCGGCGATTATCCGGCTTTTCAATAGAATATAATCTTGTATTCTCCTGCCTATGCGTTATCAGACCCCCGTGGACGTTGCGCATCTGCGCTTCGACCTCAACACAGCCGGCCGCGACTTCATCGTCGGCGACATCCACGGCACCTTTTCTGTCCTCGAGGCGGCTCTCGAGGCAGTCAGGTTCAACCGGGCGACCGACCGCCTCTTCGCGCTCGGCGATCTCGTCAATGGCGGGCCCCAGTCGACGCGCGTGCTCGAGTTCCTTGGCAAGCCCTGGTTCCACTCGATCCGCGGCGAGAACGAGGACATCCTTCTCGGCCTCAAGGAGAACGAGGCAAACGCCGCGACAGCCCTGACTATCTCGTTCTGGCGCCAGCGGAAGGGCATGCAGTGGTGGAGCGACGTGGTTCCGGATTTCCGCGACGAGTTCATCGACGCCGTCCGGGGCCTTCCGCTGATGATCACGCTCCCAACGAGGTCCGGCACCGTCGGCCTGGTCCATGGCTCGATCCCGGCAGGAGCTTCATGGACCGACGGCATCAGATGCGCCGAGCAGAAGGTCATGGACCCGTACTACGAGGCCCTCTACGTCCTCTGGAACCGGAACCGGGTGGATGCCACGATCCCTGACGAAGATCCCCGCCACCACGTCGCCGGTATCGACAGGATGTTCATCGGCCATACGCCTGTCGAGGCGCCGAAGGTACTTTCGAACGTCGTCGCTATCGACACCGCATCGTCGCGCGGGGTGACCGAAGGGACGCCGGAACGTGGGTACCTGACGATCGTCGAAGCGACGGCGTCGCTCAGCAGGATCCGGAACATGGCGATCCCGCCAAAAGGGCAATTCCTGGCGATCGAGAACGACGAACGGGCTACGATGCGCAGAGTTCCGACACAGACACAGACACAGACACAGGCGCCGGCAATGGCCGTGGCTTGAGACGATAGATCCCCTGCCGGCGATGCTGCCAGCCGGCGATCGTCCTACAGCTCGAGGCTGCCTCCATTCCTTCTTGCTGGAACGCCGTAGTTGTCGCCGCCAACCGGAGTCCCGTGCTTATGGCCGTACCCATCATGGGGACCGTCCAGCTTCAGCGTCGGATCGATCTTCATCCTGGTCCAGGCGTTCAGGTCGACCTCCTCGATCCCGTCCTTGGTGATGGCGAAGGCGCCACCATAGAAAAGGTACCCATCGGGTCGGTCGTCGATATCCTCGATCGTCGGCGAGCTGGTCCATGAAAAGGCGATCGTGTCGGAACGATCGTGACGGATCATCCACGCCCGGATGACCTTGGCGGTGATGGAAGGCGACGGTCCGTCGTGGCCATTGCTGTAGTCCAGCGGGCGCAGGAGAAGCTCACCCTCCGCACGACGGACCGGCCAGATGCCGGTGCAATAACGCTCGGGGTCCAACCCGACGCGATCGAGAACCTCATGGGCGCTCTCGGGAGCGAGGCAGTATTCGCCCTTCTCGTCGTACATGTCGTTCATGACCAGGGCAACCAGGTCGTCCAGCTCTTCCTTGCTGCCTCGGATGAGAACGGAAAAGGGACTATGCGTGCTCATCCACCGAGGTCCGTACTCGACATTCCTATCTGAAGGCTGGTTCATGTCGCTGCTCCTGGATCTCGCCTCTACACCATGTTCATAGCCGGAACCGGGCAGGCTCCTACCGAAGCTCGCTCCAGCTCGGAGCCTGCGATGCCTTCGGCAGGGGCCGGGACCATCCTCTCCCTCGAGATCTTCGAGCCCTTCGCCGCGGCCTTGTCGGCGATCTCGTTCAGCGGGTCCCCATTGTGCCCCTTCACCCAGCTCGCGGTCACGCTCTTGTGCCGACCGAGGGCACGATCGAGCTCCGCCCAGACGTCGAGGTTCGACTTTCGGCGGAATTCGCCGGTCATCGTCTTCACCAGATACTGGCTGTCCGAGACGAGCTTCACGGTGCAGTCGTCCGGCAGCATCTCGAGGGCATAGACGGCGGCGAGGACCTCGCCCCGCTGGTTGGTCGAGGTGCCGATCGGTACCGAGAAGACAGGCCGCTCGGAGATCTCGATGAAGCGGCCCGCGCCCTCGTACGAGAAGACGATGCCGCAGCCAGAGGGGCCTGGGTTCCCCGGCCCGACGGATCCGTCGACATGGATCGTGTAGCCGCCCCACTGGAGCTTGGCGTGACCGGAGATCGCATCGCGAATGGCCAGGATGTCGTCGGCAAGCTTTGGCGGCGCCGGCGGCTTCGGCTCGGGATGCGTCAGGACCACCGGGCGGTTCCCGGCCGACAGGGCGCGCAACGCAAGCTCGCCACCGAAGGCGCCGCGGAACGCCTGGCGCACCTGGGGATTGGCGCTGACCGCATGGCCGAGGGCGCGCTCGAGCGTATCGCGGACAATGCCAAGGTCGCTCGCCGGATCGATCTCCTTGGCGTCGGAGATCCGGCTGCAGACGATGTCGATCAGGCGGTTCGGGGCGATCATGTCGGTGATCCTCGATTAGAGCGATGGGCCGGAAGTACCAGCTGCGCCAGGCTGAGAGTGGTCCGGAAGCCGGTTGCCGAGACGCATCTCCTGCGGCAGCAGGTAGTACAACGAGGGCTCGAGGCCGACCTGGGCCTCCGGGAAGCTGACCGGCCAGAAGTCGACACTGGCGAGAGTCTTTGCCAGGTCGCTCAATGTCTGCACGCGGTAGCCGGTCGGCGTCACCATGACGACGCCGCCCTGCGGACTGCGATCATCGTACTCATCGATGGGTGGTCGACCGGCGAAGGTGAAGACCACCTTGTTGCCCGTTTCCCTCGTGTGTTTCCACATGACCAGGGAGAGCAGCCTGGCGAGCGCTTCCGCATCGCCACCATCCTCGTGCGAGCCAAGCACGACAACGTCGCACTGGTGCTCTTTCAGATGGGAATGGAAGCCGGACACGCCGAAGAATCTGGCATGCTCGAGGAGACCGACGCTTCTCAGCGCCTGCAGATCCCCATCGTATGCCTTCGTCTTGCGGAACTCGCGTAGACAGAGCTCATCGTCATGGCCGTGGATTCGGCAGGCCGCTCGCCAGTCGGACAGGATGCGGCCAAGGCGAACCAGCTCAATGCGCGCCTGAAGGCCCCATCTCAATTCGAAGTCGAAGGTGCAAGCTGCCAGCTGCCGGCGTACGTCCATGGCTTGGTTCCTTTCCTTCGCGTCCGGATCAGGGTTGCGGAGCGAGACCGCGGGACTTGGTCAGGCGCCGTTCGGACTCTGCGATCAGCTCATCCGGAAGCCTGTATGAGGCGGCCGGTCGCAGGACGATGGCGGCGTCGTCATCGAGCCAGAAGTCGTGCTCGCGGATCTGATCGGACAGGTGCTGGAGCGTCTGGATGCGGTAACCGTTGATCGTGATCATCGCGACGCCGCCCTTGGCGCTTGCATCCTGCACATCGTCGAGGAAATGCCTCTCGGCGAAGGTGAACACCAGCTTGCCGCCGGTCTCCTTCGGGTGCCGGCACATGACCAGCGAAAGCAGCCGGGCGAGCGACTCGACATCGGGCCCGTAGTCGGCGGAGAGTTCGACCTCGTCGTGCTCTCGCTCCTTCGAGTGCAGGGTGATGACGTCGCCGGATGCCGCAACCTCCGCCGGCTTCCTGGGGCTCATCTCCTCGAACGTCTTCACGCCGAGGCGAAACCGCGAATAGTCGAAGAGCCCGACGCTCTTCAGAAGCGAGACATCCTCGTCGGTTACGGTGAGATAGGTGCGGATGTTGCGAAGGGCGTCATCGGGGCCATCGATGCGGCTCCACCGACAGGCATATCGCCAGGACGAGAGGATCTGACCGAGACGAAGGAGCTCCTCGCGCGCGGCGAGACCCCACTTCACGTCGAAGCAGAAGTGGCCGATGATCGGACGCTGCAAGAGCGACGACATCACGCGAACTCTAGGGATCGAGTCTTCACCGGAGCCTTTCCGGGAAAAGCGTCCGGCACCACGGACTCGTCGAGACCAAGGGCGCGAAAGAGCCCTCGCACTGCGATGCCGACATCGGCACCACGCTCGATATCCGCCTTGAGGCCGTTCCACCAGATCGTCTGGTCGTCGATCACCAATCCACGATGTCCCGACTTCATGGCGGCGACGAAGGTGAGAAGAACGACGAGCTCCATGCCTTCCTGCATGCCGGCGACGTCCCAGCTCCACCGCATGTGGCCGCCATCAGGAACGCCCCGGTCCGGGATCTCCACCGTCGACGTGTCGAAGCCGACGCTTCGGACCTGGACACCCGGATGGCACGGGGCGATCTCGATCTCGCAACGCTTGCTGTCGTCGTCCGGGCGATCGCTCTTGAAGACGATGCGGACGATGCCTTCGCGGCGCGGACGACCCGAGATCTCCCAAGCCTTGGCATTCAGGAACGGCACCCGTGCCTTCGCCGGATCGATGCCGTCGGCCGGATAAGGCCAGGGATCGCTCTTCACCAGGTTCTTGAAGGTGATGAAGCCGTTCTCCTCAAGGGCCCGGAGCGTGTCAGGCGTGACCAGGGAGGCATCGCCGTTGCGCCGGTCGGCCACCCACTTGATGGCGTTCAGCTGGGGCTGGGGAAGCTGGATCTGGGGAGTGGACATGTTCGAGATTCCTGCTGGGGATCAGACCAAGGGGCCGGTGTAGATGGATGGGTAATCCGTCGTCGCATCGGGCTGCGTTTCGGCCTTCTTCTCCGCCTCGACGCGCATTTCGGCGAAGGCGATGACGCGCTCGACCACCTCGAGGCGATCGAGGTTGGCGTGGTAGGCACCAACGCCGGCGACCGAGACCAGCTCCGCATCTGTCGGCGGAAGGTGGGATTTCATCGCGACCGCGAATTCACGAATCGTCGGCCATACCCTGCCCTCCTCAACGAAGGCAGCGGATACCCTGTCGACGTTGCGGCCTTCCGTCGCTGCGATCGCCTCGATGTCCCCGTTCATGACAGAGCGGTGCGCGGTGTTGACGAAGCCGATTTCGCCGGCGATGTCGTAGAGCCGCTCGACATAGCCCCAGATCGGATGACCGGGGTCGATGTCAGTGCCGATCCGGACCCGCTCGGCCTCGATCCCGATGACATCGGAGATGAGGTCCTCGTACGTCCGATGGAGGATCCCACTCTGTCGCACGATCGTCGTGCCGATCACCGGGCCGCTGCTCCAGTCGCCGTCCCAGTTGATGACCAGGGGCTCGCGCCTGTCGGTCGCGCACATGGCCCCGCGGAAGATCTCGAGCACCGGATCGAAGTTGGCCATGGTGTAGATCTGCTCGGCATCGACCTGGATGACGCGGCCGTCGTCGACGATCTTCAGCTTGGGGAAGGCCATGGGCTCGCGCCGAACGCCGAGCTTATCGGAGGCGCCGCCGAGGAGATCGTGGAAGCCGGCGAACTCGAGGCCCGCGCGCGCCTTGAGCGCGATCTCGTCGCCGCGCTCCAGGTCGCTGCGGAACTTCGTAAGCGTCGTCGTGTACCCGCCACCCGGCTGGGCCGACATCCACAGGCCAAGCATGCGCATCAGCACGGCACGCTGTTGCGGTGTCCAGTCCAGGTCGAAGGAGAGCGGGCTGAGCATCGGTTTCGTCCGATCAGTGTGACGGGGATGGCGAAGAAGGCTTGATGCGGCTTCCGGCATAGGCGGCAACCCGCTGGAACATCTCGGTGCGACGCACCTGGGCCATGGGGTGTTCGGTGCTGCCTTCGTTCGGCTGCTCCAGAGCGTGCTCGGCGATCGCCTTGACCACCGGCCAGACCCGATCCGGTGAGAGGTTCTTCAGTTGGTCGACGTCGCGGCCGCCGCGCCTCGCCAGATCCTCGAGATCCATGAACTCGCGCAGCTCGACATCCGGATCCCGGGACTCGAATGTCCCGACGAGCTCGCATAGATGGCCGATGTCGCCCCAGATCTTGTCGCCGGGCTCGAGATCCTGGCCCATCTGGACGCGCAGTGAGACGCCGGTCGCTTCCGCCTCGAGCCAGTCATGCGTCGTCATCCGGCGGATCTCGGAGCGGGTGACGAGAGCCGCAGCGCCGCCCGTCTTCGTCTGCCATTCCAGGCGGACCGGCTCTTCGACATCGGTGAGGCGCATCGCCATCTGGATCATCGGCAGGAGGCCGTCGACGCCATGCGAATGGCCGATGTCCTCGGAGCGGATGGCCAAGACGTCCCGTCCGTCGAGCTTCTCGGTCTCGCACCAGACGCCGATCGAGGTGCGATAAACCGAGTGTTTCGCCTCGGCGCGGTCGAGAAGCTTCGCGTGACCGAGAGCGAGAAGCCCCTGCTTCGCCAACTTCGCCGAGAGCTGGACATCCGGCTTATTGTCGTTGCGGATCTCGGCCTCGAGCTGCTCGATCGCACGCACGGTCTCGGCCGAGGTGTTGCACGCATATTCGTGGAAGCGGATCATTCGCTGCAGAACCAGCATCGGGATCGGCTTCCAGGAGAGCGTGAACTTGAATCGCGTTGCCATCTATCGCCCCTAAGCCGCCTTGAAATCCTGGGAGCGCGCTTCCACCGCCGGCGCCGAAGTGGCGATCTCGACGATCCGCACCTCGGTCACGCCCGGGATGCGTCGAAGCGACTTCCAGACCTCGGGTGTCGGATCGAAGCGCCCGTCGGCGAGCTCGCTGAGATAGGTGCCGGACTGCCAGATCCTGAACTCGACCTCGCGTACCATCCCCGCATGCCGGCGGACCGGCATCGGGCGCGGTTGCGGCCTGGTCTGCTCTTCCGGCGGCGGCGCCTGCTCGCGAAGAAGCTTGAAGCTTCCCTTCGGCTTTGCCGGGGGCTGGGGCGCGATCGGCGTCAGGGGTTCGTGCGGGCGCTGCAGCGTCGACGGGAGCGGTTCCGGCGCCTCCACCTTCCAGGCAGTCAGCGTCGCCAGGACCTCCGCCGCGGTCTTCTCGGTCGCCACGGTTACCTGCATCCGGCCGGCCTGGTGCTCGAGGGACAGGTCCTCGATCGCCGCGACCTTGGAGATCGTCAGGCGCAGCCGTTCGTCATCGACGCGGCCGCGGATCGAGCAGACGATCGGCACCGTGTTGCCTTCGCCGATCCCGGTATGGAGACGCCTGAGGTCGTCGACGACGGAGTCGAAGGCGAGAGCCTCGAAGATGCCGGTATCGTCGGAGATGGAGACGATCCAGAACGGCTTGCCCGCCGTCGTCGTGCGTTCCTTGTAGCCAAGGACGATGCCGGCCACCCGGATGTCGCGGTTGGGGGCCTGGGCGACGACGATCGGCAGGCGCTCTGCCTTGATCGACTTGAAGCGCTCGAGAAGAGATTCGTACGCAAGGATCGGGTGACGGGACAGGAAGAAGCCGATGTGCTCCCGTTCCTGCTTCAGGCGCTCGTTCTCCGACCAGTCCTGAGTCGGCTGCAGCACGAGGCGATGCCCTTCATTCCTGGGCGCCACTGCCTTGGCGAGACTGGGCGCTTCCGGCAAGGCGAAGAGATCGAGCGTGCGGGCGTCGCGCTTGGCGGAAGCTTTTTTCGATCCCGAACCGCGGAACTTGGAAACGACGTCCGCATTGGCGGCGATCTCGGCCGAATTCGCATGCAGAGGCGAGAAAGCCCCTACCGAGGCGAGGATCGTCACGTCCTTCGACGACAGCCGCGTCGCCTGGCCGGCTCCCGGGGCCGAGCCGACGCGCCAGGCGAAGTCCTCGAGGGATGCGAACGGGCCGTTGGCGGCGCGCTCGGAGACCAGGTGCGACATCGAGACGTCGCCAAGGCCCTTCACCGCACCGAGGCCGTAACGGATCGCGAGCTTGCCCTCGTGCATCTCGGGCAGGAAGGCGACTGCGGACTTGTTGACGTCGGGCGGCAGCAGCTGGATGCCCATCCGGCGGAGCTCGCCGGCGAAGACCGCGAGCTTGTCGGTGTCGCCGCGGTCGTACGACATCGAGGCGGCCATGAAAGCGACGGGATGGTTCGCCTTCATCCAGGCGGTCTGGTACGAGATCAGCGCGTAGGCGGCCGCGTGGCTCTTGTTGAAGCCGTAGCCCGCGAACTTGTCGACCTGGTTGAAGACCTTCTCGGCGGTCTCGCGGTCGACACCGTTCCCGACCGCGCCGTCGATGAAGGTCTTCCGCTGCGCGTCCATCTCGGCCTGGATCTTCTTGCCCATGGCCCGGCGCAGGAGGTCGGCGCCGCCGAGCGAGTAGCCGGCGAGGACCTGGGCCATCTTCATCACCTGCTCCTGGTAGACAGGGATGCCGAAGGTCTCGGCCAGGACGGGCTCGAGGGATGGATGCAGGTAGGCCGGCGACTGCTCGCCCCGCTTGCAGGCAATGTAGTCCGGGATGTTCTCCATCGGACCCGGCCGATAGAGGGCGACGATCGCGATGATGTCCTCGAGGCGATCGGGCTTCATGCGGAGGAGGATGTCGCGCATCCCGCCCGACTCGAGCTGGAAGACGCCGGTGACGTCGGCCCGCGCCATGAGCTCGTAGGTCCTGGCGTCGTCCAGCGGGATGTCCGAGATGTCGATGTCCTCGCCGGTGCCGGCCTTCACCAGGCGCGCCGCCATCTGCAGCACCGACAGGGTCTTCAGGCCGAGGAAGTCGAACTTCACCAGGCCGGCCTGCTCGACCCACTTCATGCTGTACTGGGTCGCCGGCGTATCCGACTTCGGGTCCTGGAACAGCGGCACCAGGTCGACCAGGGGGCGGTCCCCGATGACGACGCCGGCGGCATGGGTCGAGGCGTTCCGGTAGAGGCCCTCGACCCGGCCGGCGATGTTGAATAGGCGTCCCGCCTGGCTGTCGCGCTTCGCCAGCTCGGCCAGCCGCGGATCCCCGTCGACGGCCTGGGCAATCGAAACCGGTGCGGCGGGGTTGTTCGGGACCAGCTTGGCGATCGCATCGACGGACCCGTAGGGCATTCCGATGACGCGACCGACGTCGCGGATCGCGGCGCGCGCCTTGAGCGAGCCGAAGGTGATGATCTGCGCCACCCGGTCGGCGCCGTAGCGCTCGCGGACGTAGCGGATGACCTCGTCCCGGCGGTCCTGGCAGAAGTCGATGTCGAAGTCCGGCATCGACACGCGCTCTGGGTTGAGGAAGCGCTCGAACAGCAGGCCCCAGCGAAGCGGATCCAGGTCGGTGATGGTGAGGGACCAGGCGACGACCGACCCGGCGCCCGAGCCGCGGCCCGGCCCGACGGGAATGTCACGCGCTTTCGACCACTGGATGAAGTCCGAGACGATGAGGAAGTAGCCGGCGAAGCCCATCTGGTTGATGACGCCGATCTCGTACTCGAGGCGATCGCGATAGGGCTTCGCCTCAGCCAGGGATTTCGCGTCCTCGCCCCCGATGCCCATCCGCTGCAGGCGGGCTTCGAGGCCCTTCCTGGAACGGATCGAGAGTTCGTCCTCCTCGCTCCGTCCCTGCTCGGTCGGGAACCGAGGAAGGATGGGCTTTCGCTTCGGCGGCCTGAAGGCGATGCGGCGCGCGATGCCGCGGGCGTTCTCGATCGCCTCCGGCAGGTCGGCGAAGAGCTCCTCCATCTCGGCCGTCGACTTGAAGCGGTGGTGCTCCGTCAGCCGCGGACGATCCGGATCCGCAAGGGTCCGGCCGGAAGCGATGGCCAGCAGGGCCTCGGTCGGCTCCTGCATCTCGGCGAAGGCGAAGTGGACGTCGTTGGTGGCGACCAGGGGCAGGTCGTTGGCGTAGGCGAGATCGAGCAGCTGGGCCTCGATCCGCGGCCGGTCATGGCCAGGATGGCGCTGGATCTCGATGTAGAGGCGATCGCCGAAGGCGGCTTTCAGCTGACGGAGATGCTCCTCGGCCTGTCCCGGGCGATTTTCGGCGATCAGGCGCCCGAGAGTGCTGTCGGTGGCGCCGGCGAGGCAGATCAGTCCGTCGGAGGAATTCTGGATTTCGCTCAGGGGGACCTGGGGGACCTGCCCCGGCGATCCGAGGTATCCCTTCGAGGAGAGCGACATCAGGTTCTGCCAGCCCGCCTGGGTCTGGGCCAGCAGGAGCAGGCGGTCAGGAGCGATCGGCGGGGCCGACTTGCTTCCCCTGGCCAAGGCAGCCGCCTGGATCTGGGCGGCGTCCGGCCTGGTCGTGCCCATCACGCATCCGACGATCGGCTGCACGCCGGCCGCCACGGCCGCCTCGGCGAATTCGAGCGTTCCGAACAGGTTTCCCGTGTCGGTGATCGCGACAGCCGGCATGCCGTTCTTCACCGCGAGCTTGACCAGGTCCTTGGGCTGGATCGCGCCCTGGGCCAGCGAATAGGCCGAATGAACCCGCAGGTGGATGAAAGGATCGGCCACTGGTCGCCCGCGATATTAATCTTGTCTGCTTTCTATGATACAAGGAGGCCAAGAAAGCGTCACGCGAAAGGTGCCAAGTGGCTGAAATTGCGGGATTGCTGTATGTGCAGCAGCAGCCCGGCGGCGACCACGGAAGGAATATGCGAGCGTGCCTTCGCTGATCGACCCCTGCTTCAAGCCGGACCCTGCGGATCTGGCCTTCCTCGACGACTACACGCGCTGGAAGTACATCGAGAAGCGGAAACTCGACAAAGCCGCTCTTAATCGGCGCAAGGAGATCTCGGAGCGGATCGCCATGACGGCCTCGGAAAGGCTGCTCTCAAGCCTCGGCGCCGGCTGGAGGGTAGTCGACGCGAACACGATTAGGCGGAACATGGAGGGGCACGACCTGCTGGTGTCGAGGGTGAGCGCACCGGAACGCCAGCTCCGCATCCAGGTCAAGGGCAGCTCCTACATCGAGACCCTCCAATGGTGGCCCTCCGCCGATACGACTGCCCCCGACTGGAAGTACGACGTCCTGCTGCTCGTCGACATCGGTGTCACCATGGCCGCGCCGGAGCGCTTCGCCAGGCTGGCTCCGTTCCGTCACCCCCATGTAGTCTTCTACGTCTTCACTAGGGGAGAGGCGGCGGACGAGCTCGCCCACGCAAAGAGGGACCCTGGCGACACGGACGTCTTCATCTACCGCTATTGGCTTCCCCGGAAGCCCGGCAGCAAGGAGGATAGGCACCAGATCCGCGAACTCGAGCGATACCGCGGACGCTTCGACAAGATCGAGGCCGCACTGGGGTTGCTCTGACGATGACGTGGATGACCCTCGAGGAGATGATCGTCGCCGCCCGAGATATCGCCGAAGTCGAGCTCAAGGCTCTGAGCCGGCTCATGCGGCAGAGAGAGGCGGCGCCGGCGGTCGGCAGCCGGGAGTCCTTGGCGATCGCGCGCATAAGGTAAATGCGGAGACCTGGTCGTGCTCGTCGAGCCGGACCCTCTTCGAGACGACCTCCAGGAGGCGCCCGCTTCGCGAATTCGCGGTCCCGGAACAGCTCCTTCCCGTCGCTGGATAGGAAACTGTTGGCGTTCCGGATAAGGCGGGCGTGGACGTCATTTGCCGTTTCAGCTAGCTCGGGCATAACGAACGTCCTTCATAATATCGTGCCCGCACAGTATTATACAACGTCTGGACGTTAACGCCTGTAACGACGATCAGGCTACCTTCAGAGGAGACATGGAATGTCATCGCTGACCGAGGAGCAACGCAAGCTATTGACTAGCCTGCGCAACTTCGTCCGGAAGGAGCGAGCCGAAATGCGTTCGTCCTGCTGTCGTATGGACAGCCTTCGGCGGCCCATCCTCTCGACGATGGACGACGATGGTCGCCGATACGACCAGACAACCAGCCGGCTTATCGAGCGCATCGACCGCCAGCTGGGCTGACGCGACTCAGGTGACATAGCCAGCGAAGCCTATCTGGCTGATGACGCCTATCCCGGCTGGGACTTCGACCTGCTCGTTCTGGTCGACGCCGGCGCCACCCTGGACCGGTGGAACACTTCAAGAAAAGCCCTCGCCGAGATGCTCAATGCACGCCGGAAGGAGACCGCGGGACGCGTCTTCGTCTATCGATGGTGGGCGCCCAGGAAAGCCGGATCGAAAGAAGAGCGCCACCAGATCCAGGACATCGAGCGCTACAGGAGCCGCTTCGACAGGATCGAGGAGGCGCTCAGGAAGCCAGGCCGGTAACCGGAAGGCGCAAGGTGCCGACTGGCGACCGTTTACAGAAATCCCATGGCGGGAGACGGCCGGTCGATCGCTCGCGAAGGGGATGGATTCCGCAGGATGCCGATCGCCTGCACCAGGCACTTCAGCATCGCGAATTCAGGTTCGGTCCTGAGCGACCTTGGCATGTTCCAGGTCAGCTTGATGATCTTGATCGACTGCGGCGTGGAGGTGGGATCGGACCTGTGGAACACGAGGCGTGCCTCGTTGACGCTCCGTTGCGGCATGACGTGGAACGAGACCAGGCCATTGATCTTGCCCCAGGCGATCTCGGAGATGTCGCCTGCCGTATAGCCGGATTGCCTGCTGGAGCGGTAGAGATCGAGATCATTACCGGATAGCGGATAGGCGCGTTCCTCGAGATAGGCGAAGACCATCTCGTCGATATCGGAGCGCGAGCGCATGGGATCGTCGATCGCGGCGAAGACCGCCGCCGCCGTCGGAGACGACGTCTTCATCTCGACTCCTCCCACGGCTTCAACCCCTTCCATCAACGGGCCTTCCTGGTCGATGCCTTCGCCGCGGATGACGGGGCCTTCCTCGACCTCGACATGACGCGCCGTTCCGCAGCTTCCTCGAGGTGGCAAAGCTCGGCGTGCCGGTCGAGCACCGAGTCGCAGATGTCGCGGATCGCACGGATATGCTCGACACCCGAGAGCGTGATGCCTGGACGCCCCCAGAGGCAGATCGCCGGCGACGCCCCGAGATAGACGTGGCCTTCGCGGCCGAGGCTCGCTGCCATCTGGGGTTGGCCATGTCGCGGCGCCCGAGAGATCCCCCGAACGAAGCCCTGGAGGGCTGGGCATCGGAGCGCAATGCCGCGCCCGCGGGCAACGACCCGGCTCCGGGAGGGACCACGCCGGTCCGGATCGATGGCTTGAGCGTCGCGATCTTCGTCTTCCCGGAGACCGGCGACGGCAGACGCTTCGGTAGCTTGGAGCTCATGCCGCGAGCTCCTGCAGTTTCGGACGCGCGACCATGGCAGCCTCGGCGCTGCGCTGGGCCTCGACGACCTGGATGAATGCCTTGAGCATGGCGTAGGCGCTTCCACGAACGGAAGCTTCGACGCTGGCCTCGATCTTCCGATCCTCGAGGCGGCGCGCCGAACCCTCGCCGCAGGAGACGACGACGTCCATGGAGACGATCTCCCTGCTGCCCTTGCTGGAGACCGAGACCTCGCGAAGCAGGGCGTACCTGCCGACCAGCAGGGCGATATCGATGCCTTCGGTCGTGAATGCGCCGCCGCCCGCCCGGTGCTCTTCCAGGTCGGCTCCGGCAAGCGGATAGACCCGCTCGTTCACGAACGCGAAGACCATGCGGTCGATCTCCGCGGCCGACACGGTAGCGTCGTCGATGGCGGCGATGATGGAGGCAGCGGTGATGCTGGAGAATGTGGCCATGGTCGACTCCCAAGGATCGATTGGTGCTGCTTCGGTCAGGATCCCGGCTCCGGAGACTTCAGGGGCTGCGACGCAGGTACCGGGGCGATGCCGGCGGCGACATAGGCATCCAGGAGATCGTTGCGCAGCAGACGCTTCAGCAGCTCGACTTGCAGGATGTCGGTTTCGATCCGTTCTTCCGCGGTCATCTTCGGCTTCGCGAGCTCGGTAAGTCTGAGGAAGTCGCTGCACAGATCCGCGGCACCGGCCGTCTGGATGATCGCGTCTTTCGCTGTCGCCCGCATCAGGTGCATTTGGAAGACACGGTCGTTCTCGTCCAGGTGAACCACCTCGGGAATGACCTCGAGCAGCGCACGAATGCGCTTGGCGAACTCGCGATCGCGGAAGACCTCCTTTCCGTCGGAGGAAAGGTAGCTGTTCGGGTTGCGGATCGGTCGGCCATGGCGGTTGCAGACGACGACTTCCGATTTCCCGGTCATGCGATCTCCCTTCATACTATCGCGTCCGCCTAGTATTATAGGTGAAATGCCCGGAAACACCCATACCCAAGTCGCTGCAGAAACCCTGGAATCGCCAGGGTCTGGCGCTATCGACCTCCGCGTCCTTTCCGCCGAAGCCCGCCGTGCCCTGGCTGCGACCGACAGGAGGATCGAGGCGCTAGAGGCCCAGATCCGGGGCATGCCCGCCGACCGAGAGATCGCGATCGGCGTCGCCGACGAGTCCGGAGGGTCGTCCGTCCAGCATGCGCTGAGCCGCTTTCGGCAGGCGGAAGGCGCCCGTCGGGACCTCATGGCCAGGAAGTCGCGGGCACTGGGGCGGTATGGATGGATCCCCGGTGCCGAAGGCTTCGTTGCGCGGCGTCTCGATCCGCTCATCGAGGCAGCCGAGGTCCGGGCCTCCCGGGCCGGTTTCGAGGTATCGGAAGCCCGAAAAGCCGCCCTGATGAGGCCGGATTGCGCGGCCAGGCATCAGGAAGAGCGGCTTCGTGTTCGCGGCGCCGTCGATCGGCTGAACTGGACGCTCGAGGCGAACCTGCATCTGGCCAACGGGCTGACGGCGTTCATCCAGCTCGCCGCGATCCTGCTTTCCCGCGGCACCTGCGTCCTGTCCTTCCATCGGATCGAGGCCAGGATCGAGAACGAGGTCGAGCGCCTGGTCGAGCGCCTGACCTTCGAGATCGACCTCCAGGCATACAGGGCACGGAACGACTCTGTGGCAGAAGCTGGACTGGCCGGACCGGCACGGCGACCTTCCCAGGGGGCCCAGGACGCGGCCGGCCGGCCGGAGCATCTCCGGGACGAGCTCTTCGACACCCGCGAGCTCAATGCGGTTCCCGCGCTCGACGGCAACTATTCGGTACCCGCAGGCAAGGTCTACCTGCCGGTGGCGCCGTCCCGCGAGATCGAGGTTCTGGCAGCCGGCGCGCGCAAGGGGCCCAAGGGCGGCTACTTCGTGCCGCTCGAAGAGGTCGGCAGGCCCGAGATCCAGCCCTACCTTCCCTTCATCGCCAGGCGGACGATCGAGCCGATCCGCATGGACATGATCCCCCAGAGCAGCTTCGGCGCATCGCTCGCCAACATGCTCACCGACTCCGATTGGGAACGGATCCGCCAGCCGACGATCGACGAAGCGGGCGGCCTATGCAGGATCTGCGGCGAGAAGGGGCGCCGGCAATCGCGCAAGGTCGACTGCCACGAGATCTGGAGCTACCTCGGTCCAGACGAGCCGGACCATTGGGGTGTCCAACGCCTCGAGGGGCTCATCGCGGTCTGCGAGCCGTGCCACCTCATGTTCCATCTCGGCTTCGCCAACGCGACCGACCGATACGGGATCGCGATCGAGCGCATCCGGGCGGTCAATCGCTGGACCCAGCCGGAGGCCGAGCGGTACGGGCATCTTCTGGGCCAATCCTGGATCGAAAGAAGCAAGCGGCCCTGGGCGCTCGACCTGTCGTCGCTCGCCGGCGCGGGCCCACTCCGCATCTCATCCGGCTGGGATCTATCCGACGACGGCGTGCTTACGCGCCAGACACAGCACGGCACCGCGGTCACCGTCCTGCTCGGCGTCGACTGGTGCTTTGCCCGCGGCAACAGGGCGGTGCGGCCGGCGCAGGACCCGAAGCCCTACTATTAGAGACCGAGGCAGAACTATGGATGAGACCAGCCGCCTGCTCGCCGAGATCTCGAGATCGGTCTTCGACATCCACTCCTCCAGCCCCTGGCCGTCCCGGGACCTGTCCAACTTCGCCGCCTGGCCCTTCGTGCTGGACGGCGTCGCATGCGGCTCGATGGAGGGCTTCGTCCAGGGGCTCAAGTTCGAGGACCTCGACGAGCAGACTTCCGTCTGCTCGATGGTCGGCTATGCCGCCAAGCGGCGCGGCTCCAACCGCAACGCAGCCTGGCAGGCGGCGCATACTCTCTGGTGGAGGGGTCGTCCGGTCGACCGCTTCTCGCCCGAGTACCAGCGGCTGCTCGACCGTGCCTATGCGGCGATGACGATGGCGAACCCCGGATTCGGCCGTGCCCTGCTCGCGACCGGCGACAGGAAGCTGTCCCACCGCATCGGCTCGGTCGATCCGCGGTTCACGGTGCTCACCCAGGAGGAATTCTGCTCGAGGCTGGCGCGCATCCGGGCCTGGCTCCTCCGGCGCGAGGCCAGGCCCGCCGCGGAAGCCGAACCGGAAAGGACGACGGCGCCCGCCCTCGCGGACTAGGATGCCCCTCCAGAAAGGAAGGGGTCGTGCCGAGCCAGTCCGACGAGATAGAGCGCAAGCTCGACATCCTGGCCCGACGGCTGGACCATGTCATCGCGCGCGAGTCAGGTCTCGAGATCAAGCGCGTCGTGTTCGTGCGACAGCGGCGGATCCTCTTCTATTCCGACGAGAGCAAGCACCGGGGGAGACCGCATTGCATCGTCGAGCTCAGCCGCGATCATCGGCCGAAGATCGACATCGCCACCGGAGACGTCATCGAAGGAGATGCGGGCCCGTACTGGCGCCATCTACGGCGCTTCGTCGCGGACGAGGACGTCCGTCGTCAGCTCCTCGATATCTGGGACGAGACCCGCCCAGACGACCAGCGACTGCCTTCCGGGGATGATCCGACACTTCGCTGACTGGTGAACTTTTGCATTGAACCTGCGAGCGCCCCGTCCTTAGCTCATTCCTGCTGACCAGCAGGGTGGGGACTCATGCCAGCTCAGCGCACCAAGGCCGAGGACCTGGTCAGGTCCCTCGCAGAGAAGCTGTTCGTGCTCTGCTCGCATGGACCGATCGTCGGCGACGACGGCAGCCGCTATCCCTTGGTCCATCCTCTCTCGCTCGGTGATTTCTCCATCGCCTTTCCCGAGAGCGGCGATGGCCTGGAAGATGCCAGCCCCAGGTTCCGGGTCGACCTACCCAACGGTTTCGCGGCCCTCGTGGAGATCGAGACAAGTCAGATCCTGGAAGGCGATCCCGGCAACTGGGAGATGAGCCTGCGGTCCTTCGTCAGAGCCAACCGTCGGTCCCTGGCTGAAGCCTGGAGGGCGACCAGGGACCCTGGCGCCGCCTAGTGACGATCGAGGTCACTCCTTTCGCCGCAGACCTCGATAGATCCAGATCAGGATAGCCAGCACGCCACCGGCCAGCGCGCCGGCAAGACCCTTGTCGATCACCTTGCTCCAATCGATCGCGCCGGAACGCGGGATGTCGGCAAAGAGATCGTCAGTCGATGATTTCGCGCCCGCGCCGACGGTCACCATGCCGGCGGGCAAAGCCGGCGCCACATCCTTCGGATCGTCGATCGGCTTCAAGCGGCCTGCGAGCACGTCCACCATCGTCGATGCCGTCATGAGAAGCCTGTCGAAGGTCTCCCTGTCGACGTATTCGCGGTAGATGTTGAACGTGACCGGGCGGGTGCCTGCAAGCGTGAAGCCGGTGACCCCAGCTATATCGGGTCCCGGTCCATTGGACGCGGCGCTCATCAGGATGCCCATGAACACGCCGCTATCGCTCTGATGGATCTGGCCCATCGCCTTGGTTGTCGAGGTGATCCCCTCCTTCGCCAGGCGGCCGCCGAAGGTGCCGACGAGCTCATCGATGTCCTTCTTCGGGACCACGCCCGCCAGTCGTCTTGCGTATTCGGCACGCGTGGTCCCCGACGGCACCTTGGCAGGCTTTCCGTCGGGAGCCGTCAGAAGCCAGATCCCATGCTGGCTCAGTCTTTGGCGACGACCCGTTCTGGCTTCCTCGAGCTCATCGCATGGAGCGAAGGCAAGGAGGACGATGTTTTCCCCTGCGTTCAGGCGATCCTGCGCCTCGAGGATCTGCCGATCGACGGGCTCGGAGCGGGAAAGAGGACACATCCTTCCGGGAACAGGCAGGTCGAAGCGCTCGCCGCTCCATTCGACGACGATGGCGTGCGCGGTGGAGATCTGCATGCAGAGCCAGGCCGCGGCGATCGTGCGCGCGGCAATGGCCATTATTGGCCGGCAACCTTCTGGACCCACATCACCGCGGTCTTGGCGATGCAATTGTCCGGCAGGGGCATCTGCTTCGTCTTGTCGTAGCCGAGATGGCGCATGAGCTCGCCCACGATGGATCCGGCCGAGACGGTGATCTGGTGATCGGCCGAATAGTCCTTCCCCATCCTCTTCTGAAGGAGCGGATCGACGAGCGCCATGGCCGGCAGCTTCAGGACATTCGTCGCCTCGAGGGCGGCCTTGCGCCCTTCCTCCGACCAGACGATCGCTTCCATGGTGAGGTAGACGGGATCCGACTTCGCCGTCCCGCCGACGGGCCCCTCCCGCAACGGCAGTCCGGACGCGTCGATCTTCTCCATCACCTCGCGACCGCCCTTGTCGTAGCGATCCCTGGCGTTCTGGTACATCTGGAGGCGCTCCTCGGGCGACATCCGCCGGAGCATCTCAAGGAACTTCTGGTCGATCATGGACCCCGTCATCTGTGCAAGACGCGGATCCTAACGCCTAAGTTGCGGCGTCCGCCAGGGCCAGCTTCCCGCTTTCAGTCATCTGCCATTCGAATCCGCCCTCGACCCGCATCTCCGCAAGGAGCTCGCGATCGCGGAGCGCGACCAGGACGGCTCGGCGCATGGGGCGGCCGAGCGCGAAATCGTTCAGGGCGTCCAGGAGCCAACGATCGACGCGCTTGCTCATCGGCTCAAGCCTTCTCCGACGCCGCTTGGCGATCGAGCCATCCCGCGAGAACGATCGTCCATTCGTCGACTGCCGTCTGATACTCCTCGAAGCGCTCACGGTGCTGCTCGGAGGTGTGGGTCCCGGCGCTGTAGCGATGAAAGCCGGCATTGGCCTTGCGCGCGAGCCGGCCATACTCGACGATCCGGGCGAAGGCGGCCTTCGCCTCCTTGGCGCTTCCGATCGTCTCGGGGGCTGGTCTGGTCCTCGCCATCGCGCGCGTCCTTATCCCGGCAACTTCATGTCGTTCGATGACGATCTCGACCGTCCGATATCCCGGTCGACGGTGAGGGAGGCACTGCCTGGTGCAGGCTCCGAAAAACGAGGCGAGACAGGATCGCCGCGATAGAGCCCGAGAGCCTCGGCGAGATCGCAACCCGGCTTGTGGGCGCCGTCGCTCTTCAACGCACGGCTACTTGGACATGTCGGTTCCGGGTGCATGCCGATGCCTGACTCGGTCTCGACCTCCGCGGACCACTCCAGCTCCGCCAGCATCCTGCCAAGTTTCGCCTCGATGTCGGTGCGCACGATCGTCGGCGGCGGCGTGTGAGGATCCGCTCCACGGGTCTGGCGAACGCGCCACGGATAGACGCTGGTATCGACGACGCGGCCGCCGGCTTCGGCTTCCTGCCTGCTGAGGTACACCCGGCTCACGCGAGCCTCGGGCCATTCTCCTTCGGCTCGGGCGTCTTCACCACCCGGGTCCCGAAGTCGGAGATGTTCATCTGGGCATGCATCGCCTCGCGCATGCGCTCGATGGTGACGTCGTCGTTCAGGCCGCAATCCACGATGTCCACGACCTCCTTGGTCTTGCGGTCGTAGACCTCGATCGAACGGTTGCCGACATCGCCTTCCATCTGATGCTCCTTGAGTTCCTCGGCGAGCTCGGCCTTGGCGCGGGCACGCGCGGTCTGGTGAAGAGCCTGGTCGCTTCGTGCCTTGGCATGCTGGGATTGACGGGATCCGTAAGCCCCGTCAGGGAACTTGTCGTGACCAGGACAGCATCCGGCTTCCTGCCGGCGGCGACCGTACGCTTTCATCGCCCCTCCGTTCCGGCAGATCAGGCCGCGGCCTTCATGGTTTTCGGAGACCGGCGAAGCTGTCCGCGCAATCCGAGGAGCGTGTTCGGCGGCAGCAGCTTGCCCTCGCCATCGTGCAGCCAGACGATCTCGCCATCCAGCTGTCGCATGACGTCCTTCGGGACGACGCACATGGAGCGCTTGTCGGCGCCTGCCATCCCGTGCATCACCGTGACCTTGGGGTCGGAGGCATCGAGGCTGAAGACCTGGTGCTTGAGAAGCCAGGCCCTGAGGTCGCCGGAGCTACGAACGGTCGGACGCGGAGAGTTGGCGAGGCGGGGAAGTGCCATGACAGGACGATCCTTTGATTTATCGTGTTCGCTATATAGCATGGTGACGCCTTTATGTCCAAGGGAAACCGTCCTTAGGATGACCAAGGACGGCGCGGCCACCATGGTTGAATGTCGCATGGACGCGTCGATCAATCCCTGCAGCAGGGGCTAGATCTCGAACCCTTTCCCGGCCTTCTCCAGGCGAGGAACGGCTGGGAACTTTCCAAGGATCCATGCATCGAAGCCGTCGCCCGCGGCGATGATCGCCTGATCTCGAAGCTCGGCTGGCGTATACGACATCGCCTTGAGCTCGAAGCTCGGCGTCGGGTGCTTGTAGCCGATATCCTCGAAATAGACGGTCCACGCCTTCCTGAGCCAGGCCGAGAACAGGTCGTTTCGGCGAGCCGGCACCTGATAGTCGTGGGCGCGGACATAAGCGACATATCGCGGGTTGAGACCGGCCAGCTCGGCCTCGCAGAACTCGCGCCAGTCCAGGACGTTCGCCGTCGAGAAGTCGACAGGCGGGATCCTCGAGACGATCGATGGAGATGCCTTCGGCATGCCCTGAGGATACCAGGAGGGAAAGAAAGCGCGGAGGCCGGACTTCGTCGCGCCTCCATGATTTCGGATGGCTTGGCGCTTCCTGATTTATCTCGTATACTCTTTGCCATAGGAGGTACAGCCATGCGCCACGTCCTCACCGCCCTTCTCGCGTTCATGGTCGTCGCGACGCCGGCAGAGGCCGGCATGAAGGCTGTCGACGTCGCTCTCGTCTTGGCACCGGACGTGTCGGGCAGCGTCAGCGAGGCCAGCTGGAAGCTCCAGCGGGACGGCATGGCAGCGGCGATCGCTTCGAAGAAGTTCCATGATGTCGTCCGGGCCGGGCCGATCGGCCGCATCGCGGTCTCCGTCGTCCAGTGGTCAGCCATGGCAATTGTCGCTATCGACTGGCGCATCATCGAGTCCCAGGCAGACGCGGAGGCCGTCGCCGGCGAGATCTCGTCGATCCGGCGCATGGGCAACGGCAATACCTGCATGGATACGGCCCTCCTGAAGGCCATGGAGCTCTTCCGGCAGATCGACGGGAACGCCACGCGGCAGGTGATCGACATCAGCGGCGACGGCGAGCACAACTGTAAGCACAGGGACTTTTCCCGGGTCCGGCAGGAGGCTCTCGCCGCGGACATCACCATCAACGGGTTGCCGATCGTGACGCCGATCGAGCCGAAGATCGAGAGTTGGTACGAGGAGCACCTGATCGGCGGCCCGGGGGCCTTCATCGTGACGGCCAAGGGCTTCGACAATTTCAAGGAAGCCTTCCTGAAGAAGGTCACGACGGAGATCGCCGAGGCGAGGTAGGAGATACTCCTCAGGAGATCTGCTTGTTGGCGACCCGATATTGACGTCCTGGCTGCATGTGCCAAGCTTCCAGGCGCCAACATTGAAATGGTCTCCAATGAACGTCAGCCTGACCCTGGCAATCCGCGTTTCACTGGCGCTCCTGGTCGTCGATCTGATCTCTCTCGCATCGACCCTTTCGAACTGGCCGGGGCTGCGTGACGCCTCGTTGATCGAAATCCTGCTGCTCGCCTTACCTCACCTCTGCCCCCTGTTCGTGTATCTCGTACTCAGGGGCAAGAAGCAGACCGGCAGTCTTCGATTGGCCACACTGGACGTCGGCCGCGGCAAACGAACCTGGCTTGCCGCTCTCAATGTCCTGAGCCTGCTGATTTGGCTCAACGTGCTTGCCCGTCTATCCCCTCTTCACAGCTTCATGAGCCTGGTCGGCACGGTCGTTGGGTTGCTCAATCTTGCCTACTCGGCTTTCACGGCCTACGTCGCATTTACCCTGGATCGCGATCGGTCGCGTATTCCGAACATCCCGACCAAGGCCGAAGAGTGAACTGGCGCCACGGCACCCTCCGTCTCTGGATCGCGGCATCGGCACTCTGGATACTTGCCGTCTTCGCGCTCGCCTGGCCGGTCGTGACCCCAGTGGTGCAGGCGGCAATCGACGCCAATCCGTTCGATGCGCTCGCCTCCCTCCCCGTGGAATGCCGGTATGCGCGCGGAACGAGCGGAGTCGACTATCAGGCAGCCGGGCCCCTGTGCTTCTACGAGGAGGCCGCCTTCAGGAAGCTGTATCCCGACAACAAGCGAGAATGGATCGACATCATGACCGAGCAGCACGAGATGCTCGGTCTTTCCTACTCCCCGCCGCCGCAGCCCTGGCCCTTGGTTCTCAGATGGTCCCTGCTCGGGGTCCTGCCGCCGATCGGCGTATTCGCTCTCGGGTTGCTCGTCCTATGGGTGGCGCGGGGGTTCAGGCGTCCGGCCTGAAGCTCGATCGGGCGCCGGCGATCCGTGACATGCCGATCTCCGTCTTCCACTCCTCGAACCACGCTTCCGCGCGCGTCCTGGCATCCTCGAGATGCAGCTCGATTGCGTCGTCCAGGATGTTCCGTCGATAGCGGGGATCGCCGAGCTCCGTGACGACGATCTCCGGGCCGTCAAACTGATCCGCGGTGACGTCGACGATCAGGCGGCTCATGGCATCAACGCACCAGTAGTGGCTGTGGCAGGCCCCGCCCTGGGCAATGAAGCCACCAGGGCCGACGCGATGGTTCAGGTTCTCGTCGTCCGGGTCCGGATCGGCGATGCCGCCATCGACCAGCCATAGGCCGCTGGTTCCTTCGTTGAGGATCTCCACCAGGAAGATCGCGGAAAAACGGCACATGCCCAGGGACGCGATGTCGTCGGGAACGCTCCTCTCGGCCTTCCATTCTTTCCATCGAGGCTCAAGGAACGCGCGCGCCTTCGTGGCGAGATCGACCAGGTCCGGACGTACGATCGGACGCGGCTCGACGAGAAGGCCCGTCACTGAAGCTTGAGCTCCTCGCCCTTCGGCACCGGGAGCTGAGGGGAAGGATAGTTCCGCCGCGCGGCACTGATCGCCGGCGCGTGCTCGCGGTGCCACCGATGGACGGCGGCGAAGTCGGGATCGGTATTGTGCTCGTCCACAACGAAGCACAGAACCCGGGCAAGAGCCAGCTCGGACGCGCGAAGGCGTTCCATCTCGGATGTCAGGGCGGCATCGGCTTTCGTCAGCCGATCGACCTCCTCGGCAACGGCCTCGATCGCCGCGAGATTAGTCGCTCCCTTGCCTTCGACGATCCGATTTCCATTCCGCATCACGATGATTGCCACGGGCTCGGCGCTGCCAAGCTCATCGCTGTCGATGATCGACCAGCCAAGGGCTTTCAGGTCTGAAAGCTTCTCGTTGAAGGCACGGAAGGCGGCGATCTTTTCCTGGCTCGGAGGCATGGTGGCTATCCGTTGGTCAAGGGTGGGGTAGTCTCGAGTTTCATATGCTCCGCCTCCCGCGAGCTCGTATTCGCCCCGGCACGCTGATCCGGATCTACTGGCGACCCCGCGGGAGACGAAGCGTCGGGCAGGTTGTGGCTGGCCTGCTCGATCTCGAGCGGCCGCCCATCACGAAAGCATCCCGTCGGCGAGCTGATGACGCCCTCGGCGCAGGCACGCCAGAGGATGACGTCGACCGTCGCAACACGAAGCCTGGTCTTGCGGGCGAGGTCGGCGCATAGCGCTTCGACGCTCGTGCCGTGTTGGTCCGCTAGACGCTGCAGGTGGACGTCCGGCTTGGCGACGTCGATGCCGAAGTTCTTCGCAAGGTGGTACTTCGTGATGCTGCCGATCCACGGCAGGTCGGCGCACCAGCCGAGCTTGTCTTGGACCGTCTGGTATTCGGCGAATAGCTTCTGGCGCTCGCTCCAGATCCTGTCGATCGCTCCCGCCTTGCCCTTGTGGCCGAAGACGGATGCGGCGCTCTCGCCCGCGTCGATGGCTTCCATGATCCGGAGATAGATGCCGCGGGCAACGGTGTTCTTCATGCCGGAGTTGCAGATCACGAAGATGATCTCGCGGGCAAAGGCGTCGGGATCCGTCGGGGCCTGGACGTTCTCCGACCAGTCGACGTCGCCGTGATAGAAGCCGAGACGCTCGAGATCGGCGCGGATCGAATGAAAGTCGGACATGGAGATCATGGCGGCTCGATCCTTGAGGCATCGATGCGCCGCGTCCCCACCTTGACCGGAATCAGGATGTTTCCTTTCTCGATGCGATCGACCTCGATCTCGACTTTGGTCAACGCTTCGAGGTCGGATTCGCCCTCGCCCTTGGCGGCCACGTCCCCCTTTGTCATCAGCCAAAATGTGTGCGCGATGCCAGCGAGGCGATAGTCGTTGTGGACGGCTACGGTCCAACCTCGGCCACGCAAGGTGGCGAGCTTGAGCTCGGTGGCCCTGGCATAGGCAGCTCCGTCAGGCTTCATCGCACCACCTGCCCGCTGAAGCGCTCCAGCACCTCGAGCACCGGGATCAGCACGAGGATACCGGCGAAGCTGAAAGCCTGGGCCAGCTTCGATGGAGGATCGGTCTGGAGGATGCGTGTCAAACAGATGCCCTGAGCAAGACCTGCCGCCCAAAGAAGGGCCGCTACCTGATAGACGGTGAACTGGAGCATCTAGGCCGCCTTCTTCCTGACCGCGTCGATCATCTCGTTCACCAGCATGTCGATGACGCCGGCTTCTGCCGTGTTGCGGTCTCCGCCGGTCTCCTCGATGTCGTTCAGGCGCCGCGTGATCTCCGGAACGGCGGTCCCCCGCGGGAACCGGTTAGCCAGCAGCTGGCGGGCGTTCTTGGCGCCGACCCGCGCGGTCAGCCGGCGGCGGAGCTCGGTATCCTCGGCCGTGGTCGAGAAGGCCCAGAGCTCGATCGGGCCGATGAAATTGTAGAGCAGCTGCTCGTAGATGCCGTCCTTGGTCGAGAGCCGCGCCAGCACCGGGCCGCCATTCGGCCCCGGGCCGGTCAGGTCGCGGCGGATGGCGTTCTCGGAGGTCCGCGTCAAGCCGAAGGCCCGCACGGCCTCGCCGACGGTGTTCTCGGAGTCCGCGCCGCAGATCCAGACGCCGGATGCCTGGTCGCGCATCTGGTCGTCGAAATCCTCGAGCAGCTGCGAGATCAGGACGATCTGGATGCCCCATTTCCGGGCCTCGCGCATATCCTGCTTCACCTGGTCGCGGACGGCGTCGATGCCGCCGGTCCGGTGAAACTCGTCGAAGCAGAGCCGCTTCGGCTCCTCGCGCAGGCTGCGGATACGGGCGAGATGCCAGCCGCGGTAATTGCCGGCGAACTGCTTGGCGTCGTCCTCGCCGAAGAAGAAGTCGCGGGCAAGGACGTGGCGGGCGAGCATATACATGATGGCGGTCTGGCGCTGCGCGCTCGGGCCGCCCTTCGGCGCCACCTCGTCGAGGTCGAGCGAGCACACCCGCGCACCGCCGATGTCGAAGCGCGTCGGGTAGGCCAGGACCGGATAGTCGGCCACCGCGGACGAGATCATCCGCTGGAAGCCCTCGATGATGGTCTCACCGGTCGGGAGCTGCATCCGGCCGTAGATGTCCTCGATGTCGCGGGCGCGGACGGCCGCGTTCAGGTCGGACAGGAGCGGCAGCGCATGGCGCTGCGCCAGGCTCGCCTCGTGGATGCGGCCCTTGGCGAAGAGCGCGTCGACGACATCCCACCAGTTGGGCCGGCTCGGGAGCTGGATAGCAAGCGTATCGAGCGCCTCGTCGACCACACGATCCCGGCCTCGATCGTAGGGTGCGGCCGTGACGTCGGAGGCGCGGTTCTTGAAGGCGGCGTCGATGACCATGCCGACAAGGCCGGTCAGGCCGTCATAGGGCTTCTTCTCGCCGACTGGCGTGCAGAGCAGCGACACCAGGTTGACCAGGAAGGCGCGCTCGGCCGGCAGCGGGAAGCGCGACCCGAGCTGGGTGTCGAACGGGTTGATCGCGAATTCAGGCGACATCTTGAGGCGCACATAGACGGCCTCGTGCTTGCGCTCGCGGGGCAGGCCCTCCCGGCACAGCGAGACCAGTCCCTCGGACGATCGCCCGATCTCGATGATCCCGATCCGCGGGAGCGTCGGCGTCGTCGCCTTGCCGGTCTTGGGCGAGAGAATGAAGGCGAGATTCAGCGAGTTCGACAACACCGACTTGCCCTTGCCCGGCGGGGCCACGATCAGGTCATTCCAGACCGTCTGCAGCGACGAGCCCGGGTGATAGACATAGGGCTTGCCGTCCTGGGAGCGGAAGACCACGGCCCCCTGGTCCCAGGCGGAAGCTGGTCGACGGAGAGGCAGCAACGAGAACGCTTCGGCGATCGGCGCGGCCGCGGACGGAGCGGTCGAGGCGCAATCCATCGAGAGAGCCGAGGACATGACGCCGTCGAGCGGGTCGCCGGCGACGGCCGAGACCTGGCAGTTTCCCCAGCTCTCGATCGCGCGCTGCAGGACGGAGACGCGCTTGCGCGCGAGATCGACGTCGCCGGCAGGCGCCCAGGTCGAGAAGCTCGCGCGGAGGCGGACGATGGTGCGTCCTTCCAGGCTCATCGCCTTCAGCATGTCCATGGCGTTCTTGACGCGACGGGTGTCCGTCGAGGCCCAGACGAAGATCGAGGCGACGGTTGCGGAGAGCGCGAGCGTCGCAAGCCCGCCGCCTTCGATGAGGAAGCTGGCACGCCAGGGGATGCCGTGGCCTTCCGAGAGGCGAGTCAGCAGCTGCTCGAACGGGCGGAGCTCTTCGGGAGCCAGCGTCATGTCGACGCCGCCGAAGATGAGGTCTCCCACCCGGATCAGGGTTCGGTCGATCGCTTCGGCGTCCTGCGTCAGGATCTGATGAGAGAGCGTCGGCCACAGCACGTCGGAGACGTCGGGCTTGAAGCCGGCGGCCTTGCTCAGGCGATCGCCGGCGCCGCGGCTGACCTTCGAAAGCAGGCCGAGGCGGGATCCTTTCCGGGCTCCGGACGATGCCATCTCGAGCGCCTTGTCGACATCGCCGACCAGGTCGTCCATCAGCCGGGCCGGAACCTTGTCTCCTGGCAGATACGGCCGCCAGCCTGACTCGGCCATGCTCGGGTAGATGGCGCCGCGGGCGCTGACGAGGGCGTCGTGCGCGTCGAGGACGCGGACCTTGAAGCCAAGGCTGGTCAGGTCGCCGGAGAGACGCTCGACGAAGGACGAATGGCGCTCCCGCAGCCCGTCGATGGCCCGCAGCATCCACTGCGCATCGGTAGCCAGGGGCGCCTTGGCGGCTTCCGCGGCGGTTCGCTTCGCGGACTCGGAGATCTCGACCTTGGAGAGCAGGGCCGCGCGGGACCACAGCACCAGGAAGCAGCCTTCCCAGACGGTCTTCGTCGGCAGGATGCGCTGGCGTTCGGCGAAGAGGTCCTCGAGGTCCAGGCCGGCGTCCCTGGCGGCGCGGCGCGCCAGCTTCAGCGAGGCGCCGACCTCGGACGAGGCCCGCAGCGGGTCGCGCGAGAACCAGACCTGGATCGCATGGCCCTTGTTCTCGAGGAAGGGAGATGTGTTGGTGACGAACTTGTCGAAGACCGCGCCCCATTCCTCCTGGTCCAACATCTGGCGCATGCCATCGAGGCGGAGCATCGTCACCAGGGACCCGTCCCGGGCGACGAGCGTCCGGGCGTCGTCGGCCGTCTCGATCCGGCAGTAGTCCGCCAGGCTCTGGCGCGAGAACGACCCCAGAACGGCGGTGAGACGGTCGAGGAGATGCATGCCTGTCGCTTTTATCGGATGGTGCGGACAGGATTATTATAACCTCAAGGCTCCGAGGTTGGAAGGGCTGGTCGGTAGCGGCAGACCGGACGTTGATGGCTGGCGAATTGTCGCTTTCGCCTCAACGCTGTAGGATGTTCCTACAGGATAAGAGTGGCGAGGACGTCATGTCGATGTTCGTGGATCTCAAGGGCAGGCTAAAGACCTACGCGATGGTCGATCCCGTCAAGAAGCTGGTTCTCGCCACCTGCAGCTATGTCGGTCAGGACTCCGACCGGGTGATGCAGAACCTGAAGAAGGCCGGTCACGAGAACCTGGTGCTTCACAATCTCACCCATCCGAAATGCCCGGACTGGCTCAGGGAGATGATGCGAGCCGACCCGGATTACTGCCGCGGCCGCATGGACCAGTACGACGCCCGCGCCAGGACGCTCCGGAGCCGGGCGGCAGCCCTGGTGACGGAAGCCGAGGAGGAGGAAGCAAGAGCCGCGCAATGGCGGGAGCTGGTCGAAGCTGCCTCGAAGCCGAAGGACCCGTCGCCGGGGATGTAGCGGCGCGCTACTTGACTGCCCGAAGCTTCAAGGTGGGAGCTGGCTTTTGCCGGCCCACCTTCTGATACGGACTCCTTTCATTCATGCTTTGAGCATAAAGGCGGCGATCGCCAACGCTCTCCAGGCCCTTCCTTCTCCAGACGGTCTCGACGAACTTAGCCGTTACTCGCTCCCCCATGCGGTTCACCGCCGCTGCCGTGAACTCGCTGTCGCCCTCGGGGCTAATCGTTGTCTGCAGCAGAATCTTGTCGATGGTGACGTCAGGGTCGCCAGACGCCCACGCCAGCCTTTTCCGGAGAACCGAAGAAGGCAACAGAGCAGGTTGCCTCGCCTCGCGCTCTGGCGGCGCAACAGAAGGCGGAGGCGATTCAGGCGGGAGTATCAGGAAGGATCTCGATCGCGGCAGTCGCTGGCTGCGCGGGTTCTTTTTCCCGAACAGATCCAGTCTCGCCTGTTTCACCATCTTGAACCGAGCGCGCTCCTCGAATTTCTGTTTTTTCTTGAGGAGCCTCGCTGATTGCAAGCTCGATGGAGAGGAGGACAGGTCTTCGGAGAATTCCTGTCGCTCAATCTTTCTGGACAGCGCATATGAGCGGAGGATCTTCGAAATCCTCCCACTTATCAGCGTCAACCCGAGACCGAGAAGCCGGTCACGGATGTCGGGTATTTCGAGCTGGGGTTCCCGCCAGACGATGGTGAGGACAACACGCTCGATCGGGTCTCTGACTTCATCGAAGCCGGGAGGAAGATTCCCAGGCGGGCGAGACTGCAAGTATTCGAGCTGGCGAACTCGATACCGCTCCATGGCGCTGGTAAGGGTCTCGAGATGGCCAGCCTCCTTCACATGGTCGAAGAAGCTCGTGGCTATCCGATTTCGGCTCTTCGAGGCCGTCGCGAACGATGCGATCGCCTCGACGACCTCAATAGGTAGATGTGGCAGAGGCCCTCTGGCGGCATTTTCCATCCGCCAAAGAACTGTCCGTGCCTTTTCTAGAAGCCGCCAATACGGTTCGCACTTGGACATACGCGGCGAAGTTACAACACCGTTATTGCGGAATGCGACTCCTTCAGGGAAGGCAGTCGGCGCCATCGACGGAACGAAGGTGTCCGGGCACGCATGTCACAGGGTAGGACCTGCCTCCGCCGTCGGCATCTTCTTCACCGAGAAATCGAGGTCCTTCGTGAATTCCTGACCGAGCAGAATCCGTTCCTGGAAGACAGGGAGCCGCGTGATGTCCCACTCGCCGATGTTGTAGGAAAGCGTGATGTGGGGGCGATAGGTCGGAAAATCGTAGGTTGCTTCGTGCTCCCGCATGAGCTGCTCGAACCTCGCTTCCAATGTCGGAGCCGAGATCAGCATCACCAAGCACCTGGCGGATGTGATCGCACCCGCAACAGCGAATACCTCGAAGCCCAGGGCGCGCCCTTCGTGGACGAGGCCGGGCTCTGGCCTGAAGTCCGGAAGATGTCGGCGCGAATAGAGCAATGTCGTATGTCGCTTCGCCGCCGGGACCGGACAAGGAAGCCTCAGCTGCGCTGCGAAGTCCTCGATCTCGCTTCGAGCCGGCTCGATCAGCGAGAGGCCGACATAGGTGCCGCGCTCAAGCATGGATCAGGCCGCCGCCTTCTCTTCCGGCGACCCTTCCTTCTGTCGCCGCGCCATTCGCTCGGCCGCATGCTCTTTGGCATAGGCCAGGCGCTTGTCCACGGTCTGCAGGTCCATCCGGCGCCAGAGGCTGTAGACGCCGCCGGCGCTGACGTTCACGCCGCGGATATCGAGCTCGAAGGCGACGCGGCCTGATCCGTCCCTGGGATGCTCGCAGACATGATCGAGGATGTGGTCGACGATCTCCTTGGCGATCCGCCGCGTACCGCGTTGCGGCGCACCGGCCGCGGCGTCGCAGGCCGCGGACGGATGTCGATCTACGGCTCCAGCGTCCTCGCTGATCGATCTGTCGGTCATCGTTGCCTCTTATCGGTGAGGATCAGGCCGTGACGCGCGTGCGCTCGGCGACGATCAGCTTCCCATCCGGTCCCCGCACGCGTCGCGTCATGGTGATCTGTTCTCCCGGAGCGGCGCCGAGCACGCTGAAGTCGATCTGCGGCATGCCGCCCAAATAGGCGCCGCCCTCCGGCTGCGCTTCCTCGAGATCGGCGTCCTCCGCTTCGCCCGCCGGCGCGCCCTCCTCCTCTCCGATGCCTTCTCCGGCATCGCCGGATCCATAGAGCCTGACGACGACGGCCTGGCCGATCTCGGAGACGCGTTGAGCCGCCTTGCCGGCATCGAGCTCGCCGAGACCGTCGATATCCCACAGCGAATGTCGCGCGAGATCGCGATCGACAGCGGCGATCGAGCGGATCCAGGCTTCCTGGAGGCCGCGCTTGTCGCCGCCCCAGTCCTCGGGCGACGGCACCTCCATGTCGCCGGCCTCGAACAGCGTCGTCAGTTGCGGGGTCAGGCCGATCGCGAAGGCATCCTTGAGGAGGCCGGGAATCTCGGCCGAAGAAACAGAGACCTTCATCGCGCCGATCGAATAGTTGATGACCGTGTAGCCGAGCTCGTGCATGCGCATGGCATCGCGGTACATGGCCAGGCGATCGATCATTCTCAGCCAGACGTCGCGGGGGCCGGGCGGCGGCTGTCCCTTGTCGTCGCCGCGGCGGGCACCCTTGCGCATCGACTTGCACGCGGCCAGCCACAGGCATTCGGCGAAGACGCCAGCCGACCAGGAGGCATGGAGCGCCGGATGATCGAGCGCATCGATGAGCCCGGGAACGAGAACGGACTCGACTTTCTCGAAGCCCTTGCCGATCCAGGCGCCCTGGATCTCGATCTCGGAGATGCGCGAGAGCTCGAGGGCCTCCGGGAGCGGCGACCAGGTCCGGCGTGCGGGCTTCCGCGTGCCCGCATCCATCGCGCCCTGGCTGAATCCGAAGACCTGGAGGGTCGCGACCTCGACGCCCGACGGAAGAGAGATGTTCACGATCGCCGGCCGGTTCGTCGCCTCGAGCCATGCGAGCTGGGCCGTGGCGTCGCCGCCTTCCATCCTCGCCACGGGGACGAATTCCCAGGGCCCGACGGGGAACGACTGCCGCAGCATCGAGATCGCGTGCGCGAGCCTAGGCCGCCTCAGAACGACTTCGGTCTTGTTCCTCGAGGAGACGAAGCTCGTCCGCGTCCAGAGCTGGCGCGCATTCTCCAGCGGGAACACCATGTCGGCCGGATAGTCCTCGACCTGGTGGACGAGACGGGCCAGGTCATGGACCAGGGTCGGTGCCGAGATCTGGCGGATCGCCTCGGCCCGGATCTTCTCCTCCGGCGGGATCGGTCCGTGCAGGCCGCTGCGGCGGCGCCAGGTCGCGTTCGACAGCGCCCGCTTGAAGGCCAGGGCGCAATGGCCCATGACGCGGCCGAAGCATTCGGCCAGGACCGCGGTCGCATGCGAGGGATCCTGGTCGTCGAGGCCCCACTCCGAGAGCGCGAACGGAATCGTGACCTTGAGGAAATCGTTTCGCCGGAAGAAGCCCGACGTCGTCAGGCCGGATGCCAGGAAGCCATGATAGTCGGCGTTGGTCAGCCAGAGCGTGGTGTTGCCGAGCTCGGCCGGCGTCTCGAAGCGGAACGGCGCATCCTTGACGGCATTCCGTCCGCCCTCGCACGCCCAGCCCGGCCCCGGGGAGCCTCCGTCGAAGAGCACGACGCCGAAGCGGAGCTCCTGGATGTCCTGCTGCGTATCGGCCGCGGCGGCGGATGCGGTCATGTCGGCGTCCTGCATGTCTGTCACCCTTGCTGGAGCGCCTTGTCGATGGCCTTCTCGGCCTGGACCAGGACCCGACCCCAGGTCGTCGGCGGGCATCCGCCGAACGGTCCGTTCGGCGAAACCCAGTAGTCGAGGATGTCGGGGAAGCGATCGCGGCCGTCCCATCCGATCTTCCGGTCGCGATGGACGAGGATGGTGCCGCCAAGGCGGCGCGCACGATCGGAATAGGCTGGCGGATCCAGGCGAAGGAGGGCCGCGCCGAGGACGTACGGGCTCGCCGTCGCCGCATAGTCGGCGGCGCAAGCCTGCATCCGGCCGATATAGGGGCTGAATCCGGATCCGGCATCGGGACCGATCAGCGACACCCAGAGCCGGTCCGCGATGTCCGCGAACTGGTCCCGCATGTGGCGGGCGACATGGATGGCGCGAACCAGGTTGTTGACCGACGCCTGCGAGACGCCCTTCAGCAGCACCACCACGGCCTCGCCGTTCTCGCCGACCCGGCCCGGGTGGTAGCACCCATGGCACATGAAGCAGACGGTGGTGAGGTTCTTCGGATCGAAATTCGTATGGTCGTCGTCGAGATTGTGGATCTCCTGATGCTCGAGCGACGTGAAGCCGCAATGAGCGCAGGTGTGCCCGTCCCGGCGGAAGACCTGCTGGCGGATCTGCTCGATCTCGCGCAGGCGGTTCTTGTCGGCGCTGAGCGACTCGTAGCCGGTCTGCTCGACGTCGCCGATGCTGTGGCCCGCGTCTCCGAGGCGCCAGGTCGCCGGCGAGGCCGAGATGACGAGGGGAAGAAGCTTGCGGGTCGCGACGGGGAGCCGGGCTGATTGAGAAGCAGCGCGATCCGCCGGATCCTCGGATGGCTTCGCCTTGTGGACGCCTGGCCGCAGGACCGGAGGGGTCTTGTATTCGCGCGCCTGGTACGGCCTCGAGGATTGCTTCTGGCCGTCGAAGACCGGCCGGTCGAAGACAGAGTCTTCAGGCTTGGCATCGGTCGCGTCGCCGGCGGTTCCCGTCCTCGAATGGAATTCGTCCGGATTGGTCCGGACTCCTTCTCTCGAAGGACGGGAACCGCGGCGAATACGTCCTGCCATGGGATCCTCGATCGACCTTGCGGCGGATCAGCGGACGAACTGGGAGGCGCCGTTGGTCACGCCGTTGATGTCGCCGAAGATCGACATCACGCCGACGCCGAGGACGGCCGGGACGGCGACGAGGCCGGCGCCGGCCACCAGCATGATCGCGGCGGGCTTCAGCGGATTGCGCTGCGAGTCCTCGCCCCACTGCTTCAGCTTGAAGAGGCCGGCCGCCGCGAGGACGATGCCGGCGATCATCGCGAAGGTGCCGACGAGCGTCGGAAGCTGGGTGATGTCGCTGTTGATTCGGCCGGCGATCTGACCGATCGACTGCGCGGCATCCGCCGGGCTCGAGAGAGCGATCGCCGTCAGCAGCGCCAGCGCGATCGCGCCGTTGATGCCGAGGCCGGAAAGGAGCTTGCTCCGAAGGGTATTCATGATCTGGGGTTCCTTGGTTGGCAGGATTGAAGGACGTCTAGTTCACCCGGATCCCGAAGGTCTGAACGACGATCGCGTCGAGATCCATGATGTTGGCCATCAGCAGGCCGCCCACGAGGACGGTGACGCCGTGGCCCATGGTGGCGTTGCTCTGCCCTGACCCGACCGCCTTCATGATGAGAAGGCCGCGGGCAGTGGCGAGAACGCCGAGCAGCTGCAGCACGCGATAGACCGCGAGCTGGACACTCGCTGCATTGGTGTCGAGGTTGAAGCCCTGCTGGATGCCGGGATCGAGCGATCTGTAGAGCTCCCATTTGGACTCGTCGATCAGCGTGCCCTTGCCGGCCAGCATCACGAGAGCGAGGCTGAAGAGGCAGATGCCGACGATGCCGGTCGCGATCGGGTCTTTCATCTCCCCCGGGCGCCCATGGCCGCCGCCGATCGCCGACGCTTTCACCAGCGCCGAGAAGACGAACCACACGCCGATGATGCCGCATACCGTCCAGGTGAGCCCGAGGAGATCCGGCACGAGCTCGCTCAGCGTGAGGATCGCGTGCTGCGCCGCTTGGCTGGTGGAGGAGCTGAAGTCGCCCATGGCTGATCGATATCCCGTACCGGTCCGGTCAGCCGCCGCTCTTGAGGGTCGTCTTCTCGAGGACGACCTCCCATTGGCCCTTGGCCAGCCGGATCTCGCGGATCTTGCCGAGCCCCGGAAGAGTGTCGCCGGGGCGCACCTCGACGAGCTCCGCCTCGGGGGCGTTCATGTTCTGCAGCCATGCGAGACCCGGCGTCGCCGAGCGGATCGCCCAGCTCGGCTTCGAGGTCCTGGCATCCGCTTTCTCGGCCGTGGCCTTATCCGCGGTCGATGCGGCCTTGTCGTTGGTGGCCTTTGCGTCCGCCTTCGCGGTCTTTGCCGGAGGTTGGCGGAAGGGATTGGCCTCGGCGGCCGGCGGCGCGGCATGCGCCGGCATTGCCGCGGCGGACTGGACCTGCTTCACGCGTCCGTCGATCTCCTGGATTTCGGCGCGGAGCTTCGCGGTCGCGGAAAGAGACTGGCTCGAGTTGGCGGCCGAACGGGCAAGGCCGGCCTCGACCGCCTGAAGTCGCTCGTCCAGTCGCGTAAGCGCGGCCGCGAGCTTGTCGAGGAGATCGGGAGCGACGACCTGCCCGGCCGGGGAGTTGGTCCCCGCCGCCTGGGCGGGGCCCGCGGTCGAGATCGCCCGCGAGACCGGAGCGGACGGCTGAGCGGGAGATTGTGCCGGAGCCGGAGATGGAGCCGCAGCGAGAACCGGGAGCGAAGAAGGCGCCGGAGCCGGTGCGGGAGTGATCGAAGCGACAGGAGCCGTCGCCTGGGGCGGAGAGAGACCTTGCTGGCCTGGGCTAGGCACGGAACCCTGGCCCGTCACGGTCGGGACGGGCACGGCCGGCGGCGCCGGTTGTGCCGAGCCCTGGGCACCTGGAGCCTGGCCACCGGGAGCTGGAGCGATCGAGGCGACCGCGCCGGAAGGCTTCTGCTGCCCGGGAACCTGAACCTGGGCAGCGACGATCGGCGCCGATGCGCCGCGGAGCGCCGACGCGTCGACCGGCGACGGCGACGAATTGAAATGACCTCCGCTGAAGAGCACGGCGACGGATACGAAGACGGCCGAGGCCGCCATCGCTCCGTAGACGATCAGCTTCCGCGTCTTCTTCCCGTCGTCGACCGGCTCTTCCTGCGCGGCATCGGCATTGTCCGCTTCCTCGACGACCTCGCCGTCGGCCGCCTCGGAATGAACCTGGTCATCCTCGTCGCCATCATGGATGGGATCGTCATCGTCCTGCTCGGCGTCACGGTCGTCGCCCTCGTCCTGTGGCGAGAGGTCGAGCGTGGAGAGATCCTCGAGAGGCTCCTCCGCGACATCCGGAACCGGCGGCAGCGGCGCCAGGGGAACGGTCTCCGGGCTCAGCGGGGCGCTCAGATGGTCCCGCACCAGATCGAGGGGATCGGATCCCCTGGGGGAGGCCGGCGGAAGGCCGGCCGGAACAGGTTGTGCCGGAAGAGGCTGGGCTGCGACATGCGGTGCCGGCGCCGGCTGAGGCGCGGAAGCGATCGGCGGAGATGGACGACGCATCTCATGGGCGATCGGCTGGTCGTCATCGGAAACGGCCGGCGGAACCGGCCCCGGTTGAACCGCGGCGGGCGCGGCCGAGGCCGGCGGCGTGGCGATCGCCGAAGGGAGCGGCGGTGCGGGAGGAGGCATGTAGGCAGGCGCGGCGGCCGGCGCCGGAACAGGACGCGGCGCGGCCATCTTGGTCATGACCGCGGCGCCGCCCTCGGACGGAGAAGCAGGGGAAGGAGACGGAGGGGCGACGGGCGGAGAAGCCGGCGCCTGAACCGCGGCCTGGTTGGCAACCGGCCTCGCGGGCATGGCGGCGGGCCGCTGGGCCGGGAACGGCTTGCCTGCCGGGCCGCTCCGGTCGAAATCCACATCCGCAGAGGCCAGCGCGCTGTTCATGAGAACCCTCGGTAACTGACGACTTCCCGTTTAGGTATGAGTCTACAGGATTTATCCGAGGGTGAAAAGGCCGGGATTCCGACCCCGAGGCAACCCTAAGCCGGCATCACGCCGCCCGGGCGGCGGCCTTCGTCCTCGAACGCAGGCCCCTGGAAGCAGCCAACTGCTTCCTCCTCCCGGTCTCGAGGGCAGCGTCGGTCTTGGCCAGGCACTTCTTGACGAAGCCCCGGCCCTGCGTCGACCCCAGCCAGAGCGCCAGGCGATTGGCGAGATCGGCCGAGCGCATGGACTTCCTGTCCGGGACCTCACGGAACATCGCATGCAGGAGGCCGCGGCCGCTGTCCGCCGCGATGTCCGCCTCCGTCATCAGGACGGCATCGAGCGGCGTACGCCCGAAATTCAGGCCGGGTCTGCCGACGTTCTCGACAGCCCATGCCTTGAGGGCCGCCTCCTCGCTGGCGTCCTTCAGGGCCCGCTCGATGAAGCAACGACCGACATTGGTGCCCAGCCATTTGACCATCGATGCCGCCAGGGTCGCGTCCATCTGGCGGAGCTCGTAGGGAAAGCTGCCGAGGACGCCGCGAAGACGGGGATTGACGCGATCGATCTCGCTTCCCTGACCCCAGAGGTCGTACTGGGCATGCATCTCCTTCCGCCAGAAGGCGGCGAATACGCGCTCGCCCACGACGTCCTTCCGCGGCGCGACCTCGGGCTCGTGACGGAGCGGCGCGGTCGGCTGCAGGATCTCCGACTCGTCCTCTCCAGGCTCGCCCCAGAGGTCGGCTTCGACCATGACGCTCATCTGTGTCTCCTTGGCGGGCGGGATCTCGGGCGATGGCTTCTCGCGCTCGGCCTTGGTCGTAGTGAGTCGCGCCATAAAGCGTTATGGCAGCAGCGACGCCACGGGACAGGGCTTCCGCAGGATTGCCTCGACCTCGACGCGATCGCCTTCGACCATGATCGCGAAGCGCAGGGTGTCGCCGTCGATTCGCTCGTCGATGACCGGGTTCGGCTCCTCGCCCGAGCACCTCGCCCATTCATCCTCGACCGCCTTGGCAGTGAGCTCCTCGACCTCGATCTGCTGCTCCATCGGCTCCTCGCCGGGAATGCGGTAGGTGGCGTTCACGAGCATCGTCTGACTCCTGGTCTGGCGGCCGGGTTCAGGATCCGCGGCCGGGAACGTAGAGGGCGCGCGGCTTTCCTTCGCCGTTCATCACCCGGATATACTTGTCGGTCTCGCAGAGGATGTTCGGCACGTCGCTGAAGTCCATTGCGACGCCGGTCTCCTGCTGGACGATCTCGTAGATCGCGCGCATCTCGTCGAGCGCCTGGGACTGGGAGAGCGCGCCGTCGGTCTTGCGCCCATGCAGGCGGTTCAGGCCGCGGATCGTGCCAGGGCCAGCGGCCGCCCAGGTCGCAACATCCGCCGCCTCCTCGAGCAGCGCGGTGAAGCGCATGTCGACGACGGCCTGGTAAGCCATGAACTGGCCCCAGCCGTTGGATTTCATGATGAGGGCGTGCATGCCCTGGAGCGTCGGGGCCCCGCGGAGATACGCCGTAATCTCGCCGCGCCGGCGCCAGAGATCGCCGATCACCGTCTCCGCGATATAACGCTGCTTGTCGGCGCCCTTCTCGGCCGGCGCCGAGATCATATAGGCGCCGGTGTAGACCTTGTCGCCGCGGTCTTTCCGTTCGTTGAGGATGACGGCCATGCGCTCGGTGAAATCGAAGCGCGTCGCATCGGGAAGCCCTCCGGCCTCCCGGAGTTCGACGAAGGTGTCGGGCCAGTTGATCTGGCGGAAGATGCACAGCAGCAGCCACAGATGCGGGCTGTCCCGATACGGGATGCGGATGCTGTCGCGCACGAAGCGCGTCACACGATCGTCCTCGCGTCGCACGTTGCAGAACCGGTAGGTCGACAGGATGGGATCCTCGGTCCAGGGACCAGGCTCGCCTGCGTCCTTGCGGAAGCGAATGCGCTCGCGCTCGCGGATCCAATCGAAAAGTGCCGTGTAGTCGGCCGGCATGACGCCTACTTCCTCTCACCCTGCGTCACGGGCTCGACGAAGATCATGCCGAGCTCGAGGCCCGGGTCAATCGTCACCGTCGGCTTCATCGAGCGCGCGTCGGCCTTGATGTCGCTGGCGATGGTCTTTCCGACCTCGCCGATGCCGGCCGCGACCGCGGTGCGGCTGGACGAGGACCCGTAGCTCGTGGTCGAACCGCCGAGAGGGTTCACGATCACGGTCTTGCCGGAGTTCGCCGCGATGTCGGCGAAGCCCGCGACGAAGCTGCCGGCCAGCGATGCCGCATAGCGCCAGTAGTGATGGTCGACGTCGGAAGCAAGGCCGGACCGCGCGGTCGCGGGGTCGACGGCAAAGGCCGACGTCTTGTAGCTGCGGCCGTCCTTGAGCGTGATGGTGGTGAACTGCAGCACCAGGACGTCGACGGAGTCCTTCTGCTCGAAATTGCCGATCATGCGCGCCCCCTTCAGGGGACCCGCCTCGAGCTCGGCGAGCACGGGCGACGAGACGTCGGAACGCGCGCCGGTGATGAGGCGTGCATAGACGATGGTGCCGGCCGGGATCAGGACCTGGCCGCCCTGTCCTTGCGCGGTTCCTGCCTGTCCTGCCGCCTGGGACAACGCCTGCGCAGTCGGCGGAACCGCCTGGCCCCCGATCGTTCCCGAAAGCGGCTGCGCGCCCGGGCCGCCGGACGTCCGTTCGTTCTGACTGGCGACGACCACGGAGGGCTTCAGCTTCCAGCTGTCGAGGAGTGCCGCGGTCTGCGCCTTCATGGCGGCTACCAGCTGCTCGTCGCCCCGCATTCCTGCCGGAATGGGCTCGGGCTGCTGCACCGCCCGGACCTGCGCCGTGGTCTGTGCCTGGACCGGTCGGGGCTCCGCCTGGCGCAGGGTCGACTGGAGGGGCGACGCCTCGGGCTTCACCTCGAGGGCCGATTGGGTATCGACCCGCGAAGAGACGCCGACGGTCGCGACCGCGCTGCGCCCGGTTTCCTGGGCACGGTCCGCCCTGTCCTGGTTGTCCTTGGACATCGCCTGCTGATAGGCCGGGGAGCTTGCCTGCTGGGCACCTCCCGGTACCGACCGCATGTCGGTCGCCTGGACCAGGCTCGACGGAGGAGCGGAGCTGGTGCCGAGAGCCGCGAATGCCGCGACGCCGCCGACGATCAGGACCGCGGTGCCGCCAAAGAAGAGCAAGAGACGCGATCGTCCATCGGAAACGGCATGCGCCAGGCGCGCCCGAAGCTTCGGCGGCCGCGGTACGACAGGATCCGTAGCCGGACCGAGCGACGGTGCGTTGTCGTTGGGCTCGTTCATCGGATCATCGCCTTTCCACCGCCCTTGCGCGTCAGCCAGCGGCGCTGCTGGCGGCTGACGCCGCTGGGGATATCCATGCCGTGCGCCGGCGCCTTGGGCGCTTGCTGCGGGACGAGGGCGGAGCTGCACACAGTCGCAAGGATCTGCGACATGAGGACGTGACGGCCGGCGCCACCGACCACGTAGACGATCTTCTGCTCGGAATCCGCCATAGTCGATCCGGTTAATCCTGTCTGCCTCTTATGATACATCAACAGGAGAAGCGGCGCCAGGACAGCCCTGGGTTATCGACGGTTCCGGAGAAGATCGTCGAGATGCGAACGGCTTCGCGGCTCAGGGAGACGGATCGGCGTCTGCCTCTTCGCCCCCGCCATGCTCCAGCACCTCTTCGGCTTCGCTCGAGGCGAGAAGCGCCGTCCGCTGATGCGGCTCCATGAGATCCCAGGCTTTTCGGAGCAGCGACTGCAGGTCGCCGACCTCGTGATCAGGTTCGCTGTCCTGACCGTGCCGCTCGGCCGCGGTGATAAGGCCCTCGATCCCTGGTTCTTCCGGCATGGAGATCTCAGTTGCCCGCGGATTCCGAGCTGGCTGCCGGGGCCTGGCGCTGCTGCGCGGTCGCGGGACCGGCAATGCGGATCGGCTGGTTGGGGACCTGTGTCGGCCCTGCCTGCTTCGCCGCGGTCTTCGGGGTGTCGGTCAGCCTGACGCTGACCTGCCTTCCCTGGTCCGAGGCGAGGACGACCGGCGTATCAGGCAGCTGGTAGACCGTGTAGCCGCCGGATCCCGCCACCGACGCAAGCCACGACGGGGACAGCAGCGTCATCTGCGTGCGCAGGTAGACGTAGCCGCCGAAAGACCAGGCGCGACCGGAGCCGGCGCCGAGGAAAAGCGGTTGCGCTCCCTCCGGGGGTGTCCCGTCGAGGAACGACATCAGGATGGGGTTGCCGGTTTCTGGGGCCCGGGGCTGGATGATCGGCGCCTGCGCGTTCGGGCCGCGTGCCTGGATCCGGAAAGAGACCTGCGCATCGGTTGCCGGCATTCCGGTGTCCATCGCGAGCGACACCGTCAACGGCATCGACGCCTTCTCGAGGATCACCCCGATGTTCGTGGTGCCGTGATAGACCTGGGGCGTCACCGAGATCGCATTCGACCCGTCGCCCATGGTCATCACCTGGATGCGATCGGCGTTCCCGACCACGACCTTGAGCACCGGCCACTGCTGTCCGGTGGTGTCGTAGAAGGCCAGCATCGAGACATGGTTGGCGCCGAGGCGCACGACCGGGATCCGGGCGCCGGGCTCGAGCGAGACGTCCTCCGAGCGGCTTTCCGGCTTCGGAGCGGGGCCGGGCGGCTGGGCGGCCTGCTTCTGGCCCTGGTCCAGGATCCGGCGGAGCTCCTTGATCTGTTGCGGCGAGAGCGGGAGGACCGAGTCGGTCGTCGCCTTGAAGGCTTCGTCACGGATATCCGGCGGCGGCGGCAGCCTGTCGGACGGGGCGGCCTGAGACGCGGATGGGACCGCGGGCGCCGCCGCCTGGGCCAGCGCATCGACCGCGGCCAGCGCCAGCGCCGCGCCAAGCGCGGACGCGGCGAGGATCGAAAAGGCTGGTCTGGATCGCATCGTCGGCCCCATGGATTGACCCTTCGATGATACCCCGATCCGCGGCCTTATGCACCTGCTTGTGCATGATGCATAAGGCCGGGCAAAAAAAATCAAAGGACGCCCTGGGACACGAGCTGGTCGCGAAGGAAGACCGCGGTGTCGCAGACCGGATCCGGGCACTTGTCCAGGTGCGCCTTGAGCCTGGCCGTATCGACGATGCCGATGCCGTCCAACTCCATCTCCCAGACTTGCAGGGCCGTGAACGGCGCCTCTTCCGCCTGCGGCGCCTCGAGGGTCTCGATCGTCTCCGGCGCATAGAAGGCCGAGGCGGGCGCGCCGGCATACTCGCCGGCGCCGATCGTCAGCGGGACCGGGCTCAAGGGGGAGCGGATCGCCTTGGTGCCATCGACCAAGCGCGTCGTGAGGACGAGGGTGGTAGCCATCTGGGTATTCTCCTTGGGCTTTTCTGGTGCGAAGTGGAACAAGTGGATGGCCTCAGCTCGCGGGCCGCTCGATGAGCTGCTGGATGCCGATGCCGTCCGGGGATTCGGTGGTGGGGCGACGGATCAGGAGCACGTCGGCGACCAGGCGCTGCTGCAGCCTGTCGGACGCCGACTGGTAGGTGACGAGGATCGGGATCTCGAGGCGCCAGGCCATGACCCCGCCGGTGATGCCGCTGGCCTTCAGGATCGGCGCGGACTCCGGCACCGCGGTCGAGACCTTCTTCTGCTCGACCAGGGCAACGAGGTTTCGGCTTTCCGCCAGGGCACGGTCGTAGTTCTTCCAGCCTTCCGGCGTGAAGCAGCGGTTCGCGGCGGTGAGGCTGGCCTTGTAGTTGACGAAGTCGAGGGTGTGGATGCGGACGACGCAGTCGGTCGCCCAGGACATCACCCCCTGGAGCTCCATCGAGGGCCGATCGAGAGGGACCATCGGCGTCAGGGTCCCGGCCGGGGTCGTCGCGAAGTAGCGCGGCTCCGCCTGGCGAAGGGCCATCGCTCCGGCGACGACGATGGCGACGGCGCCGGCGGCAAGCCCGGCGATCGCGAGCTTGGTCGATCGGCGATAGCCGTCCCGATAGAACTCGTTCCGGGTGACGACTGTCCTGAGGGCGTCGGCGCCCTTTTTCACGGCTACGGTCGAAGTCATTTCCCAACCCCTGCGCCGGAGAGGTCGACGACATCCGGCTTCATCATGGTCGCCGATAAGAGCGAAAGTGACCGAGAAATATTGTTGCTAAGACGTCCGGAATTCCGGACGTCGCGTCCGTCCATCTGGTTAAGAGCGCTCATTTCCTGCTTCTCCTCGATGCTTCACGAAGCCGCGGCGAAGGTGCCCTGGCCCGCGCGGTCGAAGACCTCGACCTCGATCTCGACCGCCTGGCGGATCGGGATCTCGACATACTGGCTGGAGCAGCTCGCCCCGAAATAGGCAGGCTTGCTGGACGAGCGCGCGCCCGGCACGCGCTTCAGCATCCGCAGCCACCCATGCGACCAAGCGCTGTTCTGCAGTGTCTCGGCGATCTTCGGATGGGTGTTCGAGATCATCAGCATGCGGTCGGCCAAGTTGATCTTGATGCCGAGGCGCATCAGCTGGGTCTGGGCAACCTGCGGCGGGACCGGGGTCTCGGCATCGTTGTTCACGGCCCAGGAGTTCTTGCCCTGCTGAGCCCGGAGGGCATCGACGACCAGCTCCGCCGCCGTCCTGGTGACCGTGCGGTTGGCGGCGCCGCCAAGCTCGATGCGATGCTCCCTGTTCAGGATCATCGAGAGGCACCGCATCTCGTCGTTGGTCGCCTCCTCATGGATGTACTCGCTCCATGAATAGGTCCGGAGGAAGCCCTTCGCCTCCTCCTCGCTGATCGCGTCGTCCGAGTCGAGCGCATAGGCGCCCGCCATGAGAGTGCCGATCATGTCTCCCAGGCGCTGGTTGCCGAAGATCGCGGCAGCCGCGCGCGACAGGGTCCTGGCGTTCTTGCGGACGATCGGCGCCATCTTGACCATGCGGGCGAGCAGCCGGACCGAGAACTCGTGGGTGAGGTTCTCGCGCACCAGCCTCTCGATCTCCTCGAAGTTCGCGGTGTCGGCGCGGACCTTCTCCTCGTCGTCCTTCCGCGGCGGCGGCGCCAGGTTCATGACGATGATGCGGCTCATGTCGGCCTGCTGCTGGATCGTCACCGAGATCGAGGACAGCATCGCCATCGACCGGATCAGGAAGACTCGCTGCTTCTGGTCCTTGTCGGACTTGCGGATAGGCGCGCCGCTCTCCGCGGTGGCGGAGCGCATCAGCTCGAGCACCCGCTGCATGCGCACGCGGGCCTCGGCATCGTTGGACTCGGCCTCGTCGAAGAGGATCGGGCGGGCGTCGATGCCGAGCGCGGCGCGGATGCCCGCCTCGGTCGAGGTCGACTGGCAGTAGAGGGCCGTCGACTCCAGCAGCCGCTGGACGATGTTGGTCATGATCCAGGTCTTGCCGGCGCCGGCCTGAGCCGTGACCCAGCAATGGGGCCGGTACTCGAGCGCCCCGCAGATCGGCGCCAGCGCGATCCATCCCGCGAGGAGCGCGCCGGTCGCCGGCTTGTCGCCTTTCGGCGTCCGCTCCCACCGGAGCCGTCCGCAGATCTCGAGAAGAACGGTTGCCTCGTCGGCGGAGAGAGGGTCGTCCAGGTCGCCGATGCGAAGCGGCTTGCCGCGCTCGTAGACGTAGGGGCTCTCGTGGTCGGCGAGACCCATCGCCTGGCCATCGACGATCAGCTTGTCGCCGGTGTGCATCACGACGGCGGATCCCCGTCCGGCTTCCTCGATCCAGGCCCCGAGGCCGCGGACCTTGTCGGCATCGAAAATCTTCTGCGCATGGCAGCGCTGCATGAGATCGGAGGCCGCCGCCTCCCAGGCGATGCCGTTGCGGCCGCCGGGATACCGCGCTTCCCAGAACTGGACGGGGGCCAGCTGGAAGAGATCGTGGCTCCGGTGCTGGCCGGGCTTCAGGACGACGATCTGCTGGGTGACGGTCGAGTAGTAGAAGTAGTTGCCCTTGTCGAAGCCAAGAGGGCGGAGGTCGATGCTGCCGGTGCCGAGGCCGCCGCCGTTGAGAAGCCTTTCCGCGGCGAGCCGCTTCGCAGCCTCGGCCGAGGTCTTCAGCGCATCGTCGAGGTCGCGGATCGGCACCTTGGCGCCGCGCAGCGATCCCTTGACCATGTGGTAGCGCCCGAGATCGCGCTCCTTGAGATCGTTGAGCGCCTGGAGGGCTTCCGGGGCGAACGCGGCCTTCGGATCCTCCTCGCAGCTCTTGATGTAGGCTTCGAAGTCGAAGCCGGCCGGATCGTCCTCTGGCGCCGCATCGGCATTTCGGCGGAAGGGCAGCACCTTCGCCGCCGGCTCCTCGTCCGGAGGACCGGCCTTCGCCACGATCTCGGTCGCCTCCGAGCTGAGATCCCGATCTCCGGGAGCGCCGCCATGCTCCGCCAGCGCCGCCGCGAGCTCATCGTCCACGGGAGCCGCCGCCGCGACCTGCATCGCGCCCGCGATCATCGCCTCGAGGCGCTCCATCAGGAATTCCGGATCGCCTTCTGCATCGGCGATGTCCCAGCCCTCCGGCAGGCTGGCGGGAACGTCGACCTCGAAGACCTCGATAGAGCTCAGCACGTCCAGGCCCGACCGGTCGTTCTCGGCCAGGAGGCGAAGGGCGATCTCCTCCATCGCCTCACGGCCGACAAGGTCGTTGTCCGGCATGGTGATGACGCGCCATCCGGCGAAGACCGAGATATCGGCATGCCGGAAATTCTTGGTGCCGCCGAGCGGCGACACGAAGGGGTAGCGGCCGGCGAAGAGCCGGTTTCCCGCGTCGGCGGCCTTCTCGCCCTCGACCAGGACGCAGGTCCTGGCCCCCTGCCCGTCCTCGACCTCGCCCAGCAGGTCCGCTCCGTAGATGGGCTTCGGATCATCGAACCCGATCGACGCCCATCCTTCGCTTCCGTCCTCGAAGGAACACCACGTCACCGGGACCGGGGACTTCTTCTTCTTGCCATCCCGCACCCACTCCATGCGGAGCACGTAGCCGAGCAGGCTCCCGGCCTTGTCGCGGTAGTCGTGGACCATCGCCGGCTGGAACTGGCGGCGCAGCGGCTTGCCGTCCTCGCCCGGGGACCAGTCGCCGAGCTCCTTGTTGCGGATCCTGACCGGCTGGGTGACGTGGGGCCCCTTCGAGCCCCGCTCCCCGCCTTCGGCGAAGAGCGGCGTTGCCGCCACCGGGACCGGAAGGATCGGCCGCGGGACCGGCGGCGAAGCGCGGCGCTGCCGGCGTTCGACCGGCATTCCGCGGCGACCCTCGACATCGCCCTTGAGGATCTCGATCGCCTTCCCGGCTTCGACACCCTCGGCCTCCATCACCATCTTCAGGGCGCTGCCATGCGCGCCGCAGCCGTAGCAGTGGTAGTGCTGGTCGCCTTCATCGTCGAAGACCTGGAACGACGGAGTCTTCTCGGAATGGAAGGGGCAAAGGCCGATATGGCGGCCCGCAACCATGCGGAGATCCGTATAGCGCTGCGCCACCTCGAGAATGTCGACCTGCGAGAGAAGCTCCTCGATGTCGACCTTCTCCTTGTCCCCACGACGTCTGGGCATATCCCCTCCCGAGTTCGTTATAAGAGTGTACGCCTCTGCTTTTTCATGAACAACAGAAACCGCAGGCCGAAATGAGTGCAATGTTAGAAATGTTAGAAATGTAAGACGATCCGGCACAGCGCATGCCCGCGCTGGCCTAGCTCCGGAACGTCAGGTTGGGCTGGTCGATGTGGAGCGGCGCTCCGGGCGAGGGTCGCCTCACCCGCTAGACATGCAGGCTGTAGTCTTCCTGGCCGACGATCTCATTGTTCTGGGCGCAGGGGGTGCATCGACGATGCCCGGCATGCTCGGACATGAAGAGCTTTCCGCATGAAGGCGCAAGACACCTGCGCATCTTGGTCACCAGCTTCCAGCTCCGCTCGCCGTCGATGACCTTGTCGTCCCTCTTCGGCAGCCGGGGAACCAGCGAGCCGTTTTCGCCGCGGCCTCGCCCAGGAAGGTTCTGGCGATTGGCGCGAAGCTGGATGGAGGCAGGGGTCCGGCCCGGCATCTTCTTGGCGATCTGCTCGGCGGAAAGGCCCTGCGCCCAGAGATCCGTCAGCATCTGCTTGTCCGCCGCGGACCATTTCGGCCGCCGGCGGGGATCATCGCCGGCCGCAAGCGTGCTGGGGACCTGGGACTTTGTCGAGCCGGCTGACTGGCTCGAGATGGTGCTCGGCTGCGAGGGCGCTTGCGGCTGCGACAAGGCGCTCATGCCACGGCTCCTTCGACCATGCCGGGGACCTGACGCCGTGCGCTGGCGGAGCGGGCGGCCTGGAGCCGCGGACAGCCGGCGATGTAGGAAATGACCTTCGCGGCCGTCTCCGGCTTCGCCTGCCGGCCGCTGCGCAGCCCCTGGACGAAACCGGCGTCGTTCATGACCGAGGTGCCGAAGGCGCTGACGGCGATGCCCGTCTCGGAAAGATACATCTCGATCGTGGCGAGAAGCTGCGAGCCGGTGCGCCTGGCCGAGCGCCTGAGCCGCTGAAGCTTCTCAGGGTCGAGAAGATCCGCTGCGGAAGTGCCCTTGCCGGCTATGTCCCGGCCAAGAGCGGCGATGGCTTGGTTGCTTCTTGACATGACGACTGCTGTTCCGATCGTTCCTGTCAGGCTGCCGTGGACTGCTGCACCTGCTTGTGCAGGGTGCATAAGCATGATCCTAGGACGCGTCCCAGAAGTCAAGCCGATCGGCTCGCCGGAGATCTAGATTTCCTTCCGGAATTCCGGAAGCGAACAGGTGTAGGACGAGTTTCCGGAATGCCAGAAAATCACGGGGTAGCCTGATCGATCGGGCGATCCCGAATCCAGGTTTCCGGAATTTAACCTTGTTCGACAAGCAAATCCGGGATCAGGAGTCGTCGAAGGCAGCGAGATCGACGTCGCCGCCGCGGCCGCCCATCGGACCATCATCCTCGATGGCGCTTCCCGCCTTCACCGCCTCGACGGCGCCGGCGACCACGTCCTTCGCCACCTCCGAGAAGCGCGAGAGGATCTCGAAGCCCTTACCCTTCTTCGACTGGCTCAGGCGAATGCTCGCCGTTTCCGTCAGGAACATCGACGGGTCGCCGCCCATCTCCTGGAACATCGCGCAGATCTCGGCGACGTTGAAATCGCCGCGCTTGAAGAACTTGTCCAGGTCGATACCCTTCCGGGACAGGAGGGCGCGAAGCTCCGCGACCAGGTCGATGTCCTTCTTCGCGGCGACCGCGAGGATCTCGTCGATGTCGATCGCGTCGGGGAGCCGCATGCTGTCGACATCGACGTTGGATCCGGTGAGCCGGGCCAGGCGCTTGGCCTCGTCGACCAGGCGCGGCACGCTCATGACGGGCTTGCCGGTGATGGTGCCGATCTCGCCAAGCTTGATCTTGCCGTCGCCGAGCTCGCCTGCCGTCTCGGCCCATGCCTTGATCCTGGTCTGGATCTCCTTCTCGCGCTCCTCGAGCTCGGACTTCATGGCCTTGATGCGGCCAAGGTCTCCGGCGGCTTCCAGGATGTCCTCGGGAACCTCGACGTCGATGGCCTTCCTCCGCTCGGGCCATGGCGGCAACTCGCCCTTCAGGACGAAGTCGTTCCAGAAGGTGGAGCCGGCGGCGACGAGCTCCTCGACCAGCTCCGGCTGGTAGGGCACCAGCTTCGGGTGCGGCTCGAACCGGTCGAGGTCGAACATGACGATGAAGCGGGCCTTGAAGCGAAGATCGAGCGTCGTCCGGCTGAGTTCGTCGTACTGGTGCAGCTGCGATTGCCAGTAGCTGGGCACCCCGCCGGAGACGTAGGTCGGGAAGGCGTTCGCCGAGGGGCACTTGTAGTCGACAAGGATCAGGTCCCCCGGCTCGAGGCGGAAGCCATCGAGGACACAGGAGACCCCGACCTTTACGATGTCGTCCGGGCTCGAGATCATCCAGCGGTGGACGGGATGCCGGCAGCCCGAAAGCTTCGCCAGCGCATCCTCATGGCTCTTCCCGCCGACCATGGCGTGGAAGGCATCCCGAATGACGCCCTCCGAGCGGATGCCTCGAAGCATGTCGTCGCTCGGTGCGTCCGGCATGTACGCGAGCAGCTTCTCGCCGACGGTCTGGCGCGCGGTCTTGAAGGGGCTGGGCTCGCCGCGAAGCTCGTCGACGAGACCGCCAATCTCGGATCCGCCGATGCCGGTCAGCCGGCGCATGTGCCAGTAGCACCGCTTGGTGCCGCCGCCCTCGCGCTCGAGGATCATGCCGCACCAGCGGCGCGCCTTGTCCGGATCGAAGGACTGTCGGAGATGCGGCATGCCCGACAGCACGCGCATCATGTCCTTCTCCGCCCGCGTCCACTCAGCCGTGCCGGGACGGACGATCGCCGGCAGCGGCTCGGGAGCCGCCTGCGCCGGTTTATGAGCGAGGGCGGTGCTCATGCGAGAAGATCCTTCCCTGTTCAGGCGACGAACGCCGGCTCCGGGCGCCGCGCCGCGGCTGGCGTCGCCGGGAGGACGAGCTGGCGGTAGCTCTCCGGCAGGTCCGGCGAGAGCCGGCGGCCGGCATTGATCTGGTAGGAGCGGAAGATCGTCGATGCCTGGTTGCCGCGGATCGTGGCGAGAGGATCCGCGGGGTCGGTCTCGACGAGGCGCGCGGTCGTGAACTCCGCGACGACTTCCTCGACCAGCTTCTCGTAGCCGAGCGTCATGTCGTTGACCAGGTCGACCGTGAGGACGTCTGCGCCGAGATCGATGTAGGAGCGCGAGTCGGTGTAGCGCTTGAAGTCGCCGGTCGCCTTGTCGATCGCATGGATCCGGACGAGCATGACGTTCTCGCGGCCGAAGCGCTCGATCAGCGGCTCGTTCTCGCGGGTGAAGCCGGAATCCGCGATCAGGACGACCGAAGGATCGCTGGGGTTCGCCTCGCCGCCCATCATGCGATCGAGGCGCTGGAGGGCGAGCTCGCCGAAGATCCTCATGCCGTGGTGCGGCTTGTAGTAGGTCTCCGACACCGCGATGTAGGCTTCGCGCGGTGTCTTGCCTAGGAACCGCGGATTTGGAAGATCCTTGACCTCCTCGAAGTGATCGGGGCCGAGCGGTCGGCCGAATTCGTCGAAGAGCCCGTAAAGCGCGTGGGTGCGCTCCTTGAGCTCGTCGGCGAACTTCAGCTTGACCGGGCTGATGCCGAACTGGCCGTTGAACCCCTCGAGCACCGACGAGGTCGCCTTGCGGACCGAGTGATCCTTGCCGCAGCGCGGCGGTCCGTTGAACAGGCAGACGATCATGGCGAAAACCCTGCGGCTCGGTGTCTGGTCCCGCCATTGTGCCACGCGGCGGCGAAAGCTCCAAACCTGTCGGCACATGCTTTTACAGCGTTCCGGATTGATCGAGCCTCGAGGCCGTCTATCGAGGTATTGCAGTAACTTACAAGATGTTAGGCGAAATGTAATAAGAGCAACGGCGAGTAAGTTGTTGATTTTGATAAGAGCCGTGGCGTTCTCTTATATATATTATATTTCTTATAGTATAAAAATATATATATAGAATTAAAAGCCGTCCTGGACACAGACGCGCGTGGACGGACGCATGGGGATCCATGCGGTGTAATGTATGTAATAACTGTTAGATTGCTGATTTCTCTGGGGTTTTCAGCCCTGGCGGAAATTACATCGCCTAACAGGCCAGCCGCACAAGTCATTGGCGGCGAAGAGAAATCCCTCGGATGATAGGTCGATCTCGAGGAAAGCGCAAGAACTCGCGGCGATCGCCCCCACAGGATAGGCGAGCCATCGACCGATTGGCGCTTCCGGGCTTTTCACGTATGCTGGTGGTCGGGCGCGATTAATACGAGACGCACCGTGACCATCCCCGGGAAATCCGACCGCGAGACGGTCATGGAAGCGCTCCTTCAGCGCATCCTCGGTCGTCTCGACCCTTCCACCGGTTGCGTCGCCGATCTCGACGCCGCCTCCCTCGGCCTCGACGGCGCCGCCTCGAACAAGATCATGGAGCGGATCGAGGGATACGCCATGGCGGCCGAGACCTTGTGGAATGCCTATTACGGACCCGGATCCAATCCCGAAAGCGTCGAATGGTTCGATGTGCAGCAGGCACTCGCCTTCGCCGCCGCCGCCACCGGCCGCGGAAATCCGGACTTCGTGCCTGGTGCCGACAAGGCCCTGATCTCGATCTTCAATGGATCCAGGTGTGTCGAGACGATCGACATCACCGACGAGGTTGTCAGGCTCGACGCGACATCGCTCGTCGCCATGATCGCCGATCCGACGCTGTGCTTCGACCATCCGGTACTGGCGTTGAAGCTCGACCGATCGAGGCTCGATGAACTGCGTCTTTCAAGCCAGAAGGTTTCCGACTTCCTCGGCACCGAAGATCCGACGGACGAGCTCATGGAGGCGGTCCGCGAGCGCTACGGAATCGCCGAGAGCGAGAAGCTCGTCTCCATCATCGATGCGATCGCCAGCCTCCCGGGCGGCCCGCCTGCGGTGACGATGTGAAGGAGAAGCAGATGACCGGACGCGAAGCCCTCATCATCGAGATCGCCCAGGCGATCGAGCGCGCCTTCCTTTCCTGCGGGCGGAAGGTCCTGGTTCAGCCCCATTTCACCCTCAGGGAGTGGACCTTCCTTGTGACCGAGCCTCGCGAGGACGGCCCGCGCGGCATCGGCAGCCTGACCTTCGCCGATCGCAAGGATCTCGACCGTCGCCTTGCCATCGCCGGAGTTCCTGGCTTCACCACGACCAATGCCGTCGGAGAGAAGGGTGCGGACGACATGTGGGTGTCGATCGACTCCCGCCTTGTTGGCGCCGCCGGCTTCGATACGGATGCCGCGGAGGCGCTCGAGATCGTCCATACCGACCAAGTAGGCTTCGCGCTGGTGAAGGAGGACCCGGAGCGTGCGATCGCCTCCGGCGCCGCCTGCCGCCTCGACGCGACGGCGGTCGTGCTTTCCCTGAGCCTGCCGGTCCTCCATCGCATCGACCAGGTCGCGCCCTTGATCCAGGGCCTCGCCGGGGTTCCCTACAAGCGCTTCGCGACGAAGGTCACTGCCGCTTCCCTTTCGGCCTACTTCGGCGTGACCACCCCGTCCGAGATCTCGCTATCGATGCTCAACTCGGCCCGCCGCGCGGCCAGGCTTGTACCGCCCAAGGACCTGGTTCCGGTGGCTGACGGTGCGTTGCCGGTATCCGAGATCCTCGTGTTCCGGACCATCGATGTCCTCTCCAGGATCGGAGCCGGCCACGACCCGCAGAGGATCTCGGCCGACATCGATGCCGTGCGCAAGGAATGGGCCGACATGGCGAAAGGGCTGGTGGCGACGCGGGAGGGAATGGCCTCGCAGCAGCCTGGCTCGAAAGTCCCGCTCACCACTTTGTCTCTCTAGAATTGCCGGAAATCCAGGATGCCACTCGATAACGTCGGCTCGTCCGATCCGACTTTCGCTACGGGCGATGGTCGTCGGAGATCTACGAGGCTGGGCCGCCGATCGAATCGGATCGCCCCGGACCCCCGTTATCAGGTCCAGGCGCTCGACGACATCGCCAGCACGCTGGCCGAGAACGATCGCGCAACCGCGGTCATGGCGTGCGGTGCCGGCAAGACGCTGGTTGCTCTGTGGACAGCCGAGCGCCAGAGCGCGCGCGTCATCCTTGTCCTGCTTCCGTCTCTGTCGCTCCTCAGCCAGACGCTGAAGACATGGAAGAGGGAGAATGTCTGGGGGAGCAGGTTCAGCTACATCTGCGTCTGCTCGGACGAGACCGTCGACGCCGGCACCGACGATCCGTCGATGGACGAAGGCTCGATTGATTTCCCGATCGACACCGACCCAGCCGAGGTGAGGAAGTTCCTCAGGTCTCGCATCGACGACGTCAAGGTCGTCTTCTCGACCTACCACTCGGCATCGATCGTCGGCGAGGCCGCGGCCAAGCTGAAAGCGTTCGACTTAGGTGTTTTCGACGAGGCACACCGGACCGCCGGCGCCGCCGGCCGCTCCTTCGGCTTCGCTCTCTCTGACAGGAACATTCGGATTCGCAAGCGCCTGTTCATGACGGCGACGCCGCGCCACGTTGATATCCGGCATCGCGATCGTGACGGTGACTTCTGCTCCCGGTCGATGGACGACGAGGAGATCTACGGCCCACGCGCCTACACCCTCTCCTTCGCCAAGGCGGTGCGGCTCGGGATCATCTCACGCTACAAGGTCATCGTCTCGATGATCGATAAGAAGATGGTCTCGGATTTTGCGCGCAAGCATGGAATCACTCTCGTCAAGGGCGATGCGATCGCTGCCACGAAGATCGCCAACCTGATCGCGATGCGCCAGGCGATCGGAGCGGTCGACGCGCGCAAGATCATCACCTTCCATGGCCGCGTTCAGCGAGCGAAGGACTTCGCCTCCGATCGTGACGACGGCATCGCACGCTATCTCGACGGCTTCGAGGTACATCACGTAAACGGCAAGCAGGCCAGTGGAGAGCGCGGCGGCATCATCCGGTCCTTCGCCGAAGCCGATCGCAGCCTCATCACGAACGCCAGGTGCCTGACAGAAGGCGTCGACGTCCCGGCGGTCGACATGGTCGCCTTCATCGATCCCAAGCAGAGCCGGATCGACATCGCCCAGGCCGTCGGCCGAGCCATGCGTAAGCCGCGGGGCCCGACGAGGAAGATCTGCGGCTACGTGGTCATCCCGTTGTTCGCCGGCATGGACGGTGATGATCTTGAAGATGCGATCAAGGACGGCCGCTTCGACGCGATCGCCGAGGTCGTCAACGCGCTGCAAGAGCATGACGAGGAACTTGTCGAGATCATCAAGGGTATCCGCGAGCGGAAGGGCGCCGGCGAGAGTTCCTATGGCGGCGAGCTCGGTGACACGATCGAAGCAATTGGCCCTTTCGTGGATCTCGACAAGCTAGCGGCGAGCATCGCGGTCGAGGTCGCTGACCGGATCGGTTCCGGCTGGGATGAATGGTATGGGCGACTGAAGAGTTTCGCTGAACGCGCAGGACATTGCAGCGTACCGAGAGATTACAGAGAGGGCGGATTTAATCTCTCACGGTGGGTTGCTTATCAGCGCCATGCCGCAAAGAAGCTGTCGCCGGATAAGCGGGCAAAACTCGACTCGATTGGTTTTTCTTGGAATGTGCGCGCTGATGAGTTCGATAAGGGATATTCGGTCCTCGTGGCTTATCATGCTCGCGAAGGCCATACTCGAGTCCCCTCGCGTCACATGGAAAGTGGCTTTCGCCTGGGGTCTTGGGTCGCCTCCCGGCGCAAGCACTGCGACAGAATGTCGACTACCCAGAGAGCATCGCTCGACGCGATCGGCTTCATCTGGGATCCGTTCGCCGAAGACTTCATGCATGGACTCAACCAGCTCGTTGCTTTCAAGGCGCGCACCGGACACTGCCGGGTACAGGATGGGTACAAGTCAGAGGGGTTCGATCTCGGAACCTGGGTAGGCACGCAACGCAGGAATCGAGATACCCTGTCCACGGACCGCAAAGCGAAGCTCGATGACATCGGCTTCATCTGGGATCCGTTCGCCGAAGACTTCATGCGCGGGCTCAACCAGCTCGCTGCTTTCAAGGCGCGCACCGGACACTGCCGGGTACACCCTAAACACAAGGAAGACGGATTTAATCTCGGGGCCTGGGTAGGTACGCAACGCAGGAATCGAGATACCGTGACAGTTGACCGTAAGGCGAAGCTCGACGCGATCGGCTTCATCTGGGATCCGCTAGTCGAAGACTTCATGTGCGGGCTCGCCGCGCTTACTGCTTTCAGAGCCCGCAACGGCCATTGCCGATTGCCTGCAGGGCACAAGGAAGGTGAATTCAACCTCGCGAACTGGGTCAATAACCTGCGCGCACGAAATAGACGAAACAACTTGCCGGCAGATCGCAAGGCGATGCTCGATGGCATCGGTTTCATCTGGGACCCACTGACCGATACCTTGATTCGAGGGCTCGCCCTGCTCAAAGCTTTCCAATCCACCAATGGCCACTGTCGGGTGCCTTTCAGCTACAAGGTCGACGAATTCAACCTTGGAACCTGGGTCTGGAAGCTACGCAAAAGGCGAGACCTGTCGCCTGACTTCAAGGAGGCGCTCGACAAAATCGGCTTCTATGAAAACATGACCTATGCCGCGGGAGTATCAGCCAACACATCTAAAGTCATGGCTTCATGACCAACTCCCTCGACGAGCCCCATCATGGGCAGGCCCCGGGTTCGTAAACGACCGGCCTGAACGAAGCCCACCTGGGTTGATAAATGCCGCCGCGCACCCGGCAGCTCCTCCTTTACATAAATCCTGTTTGCTGTTATCTATGCTGACAACACCGGAGGAAGCCGATGTCCGCCAACACCGCCAAGCGCAGCCTTTCACTCGCCGCCGCCATGCTCGCGGCCACGCTCGTTTCCTCACCGGCTTCCGCCGATCTCCGCAACATCATCCAGAGCCAGCTGCAGGGGCAGCTCCAGCAGCGCGCGATGCCCGGCGTCGCTGCCGGGGTCCCCACCATCCAGCGGCCGCAGGGCTTTGCGCCCAGCGCCTCCTTCCAGACCTGCTTCACGCCCGGCAACGACTGCACCGGGCTGATCGTGCAGACGATCCGCGAGGCGCGCAGCCAGGTCCTGGTCATGGCCTACGAGTTCACGTCCGATCCGATCGAGCAGGCCCTGCTCGACGCGAAGCGTCGTCGCCTCGATGTCCGTGTCGTCCTCGACAAGACCCAGACCCAGCCGAACCGGCGCTCGGCGCGCCTCTTCACCCAGACCGGCATCCCGGTCGTGATCGATGCGCAGCCGGCGATCGCGCACAACAAGGTGATGATCCTCGACGGCGTGTCGGTGATCACCGGCAGCTTCAACTTCACGCTCTCCGCCCAGACGCGCAACGCCGAGAACGTGCTGATCGTGCGGAACGCGCCCGAGCTCGCGCGGGGCTACATCGGCAACTGGGAAGCGCGCGCCCGGGCCAGCCAGGCGTTCGGAGGTTGAGACCATGAGGCACAAGCCGAACATCCACCTTCCGTACACGCGGAAACAGCTCCTCGATTGGGTCGATGCCTCGAAGCTGTCGAAGGCCGTCGCGCTCCTCAAGCGTGGCAAGTCTGGCCGCGAGATCGATCTGCTCATCCATCTGGGGCTCTGCGACGTCGACGACGCCTACAAGGGCTGGCGCTTCTGGCACGGCGGCAAATGGATCGCTCTCCGAAAGGGCGCCGAGACCATCGAGCTGGGCTCCGTGCCCAACTACTCGACGTCGAAGGATGCCATGGACTTCCTTCTGTCGCTCCTGCCGGAAGCGAGCATCGCGTCCAGCTTCGAGAGCTTCGTGGATGTCGTGGCCTCGGTGACCTATGTCAAAGGACGGATCTCTCGCTATGCCGACCTGAAGATCAAGGGAGGTCGAGAGCCGTCGATCGAGGCCGCGGCGCGCTGTGGAGCCCTGCTTCGTCTTCTGCTTCTCCTTGTTGCAGACAAGGCGCGGCCCGCGAAGGCCGGGGCGTGAGCCATCCTGTCGTCATCTAGATAGCTCGACACGCGAAAACCCGACCGGCGCCGGCCCGGTCTCGAGGAAGGGTCATCAAGATGCAAAAGATTCCCCATCATCGTGAGCCTTCCAATCTCACCTCGCTGATCTCGCGCGTCGACCCTCTGTCGCTCCGCGTAATCGCGACCTACATCGAGGCCGGCCGCCGCGGCCGCAAGATCGACTTCCTCGTCCACCAGGCAATGGCCGAACATCACCTGGCCCTCCAGGGGTGGCGCTATGGCCGTGCCGGCGAGCATCTCGCGATCGAGATCCGTCGACGCCTTGCCAAGCCGCGCCTTATTCATGGCGTCCCGCGCTACAGCACGTCCAAGGACGCGCTCGACGGGATCGTCCGGCTTCTCCTCCCGCAGGCTTCCATTACATCGTCCTTCGGCGCCGGCCGCTCTCGCATCGTCGCCGAGACGACCTATGCGAACACGCGTGGCGAAGCCTACATGACCAAGGCGACGGTTCCTGCCAGCAACGATCCGGCAGCGGAAGCCGCGGCACGATGCGGCGCTGTCCTGCGCCTGGTAGCCGACATGGCGGTCGAGCGGAGGCGCTTTGCCGACGAGCAGTCCGAAGATCGCGGCCGGGCGCCGAAGAAGCGGAACCCTCGCTCGTGACCTGCCGCCTTCCATCGGTCGATCTCGACAAGCGATGGCTCGATCGTCGCGAACGCTGGGCGCGGCCCGACGTCGTCTTCGATCCCCGCGGCTATGCGGTCGAGGTCGTGCCTGAGCGTCTCGCCCGGGATCTCGTCCTGGCCCATCACTACTCGGGATCCTTCCCCGCGGCTCGCCTCTCCGTCGGCCTCTTCCGCAAGTCGGGTCCGGCTGCCGCGGCGGAGCTCGCCGGCGTCGCCGTCTTCTCCGTTCCTATGTCCTCCGCGGTGATCCCGGCACGCGTCGGCATTCCCGCTGCCGAGGGTGTCGAGCTCGGCCGCTTCGTCTGCCTGCCCGAGGTCGCCTTCAACGGCGAGACCTGGTTCCTTCGCCGCGCGCTCGCCGCCCTCCGCGTCGAGAAGCGAGAGGTTCGCGCGGTGCTCTCCTATGCCGACCCCCTCGAGCGATGGACAGAGGGCGGCCTCCTCTGCAAGCCCGCCCATTACGGCACCATCTACCAGGCCGGGAACGCGTCCTTCATCGGCCGCGCCAAACCCAGCTTCGTCGTCATGACCCGTGGAGGCCAGGTGGTCTCCGGCCGCTCGCTCTCGAAGATCAGGACGCAGGCTCGCGGCCACGTCTATGCGAGCGAGCAGCTCGAGGCCGCCGGCGCCGATCCGCGCCGACCGCTCGAGGATCCGTCCGACTGGCTTCGCCGCGTGCTGGTCGAGCCCGCCTTCGTGAAGGTCCGTCACCCCGGCAACTACTGCTATGCGTTCGGGCTCGATCGCGCGGTGAACCAGAACCTGAAGCCGCGGGCGCTCGCCTACCCGAAGAAGCCGACCCAGGCGCCGGAACTGGCGGAGGCCGCCTGACCATGACCGCGACGCTCGTCTTCGAGCATGAAGGGTGGGCTGTCGCCACCTCTGCCTGGACGGCCGCGGCAGTGGAAGGCACGAGGTCGACCGAGATCTGCTACGTCTGGTCCATGCTGCCGTCGATGGGCGTGCTCGCCAGCTCGACCGGCGTCGAGCGCCTTACGCTCAGCATCCCCTTCGCGGAATTCCTGGATCGGGTGAAAGGCGGCGGCGTCGTCGACTTCCGCCGGACAGAAGGAGAGAGCCCATGAGCGAGGCGACCGCCCGGCTGTCGCGCGAGGATCTCCTCCGCCTGAAGCACAAGCTGGTGGGCTCGTGCGACTCGGTCGAGCTGGCCCTCAGCCAGCTCGACCTCGAAGCCTTCGAAGGGTGCGACATGGAGGACCAGCTGCTCGACGTCAACGTCGAGCCTTGCGCGGTCTGCGGCTGGTGGTTCGAGAGCCACGATCTCGACCCGGACGTGAACCCCAAGGGCCCCGTCTGCACGGATTGCACCTGAGATGCCGGGCACCGGCATCACCATCGGCGGTATCCAGGCGTCCCGAGGCTCGGCGACCGTCTATTGCGGCAATCCGCTCTGCTACAGGTTTCGCCACGGCGCGACCAGGAGCCTGAAGCTGGAAACCCTGCCGCCACAGGTCACGGTGGACGAGGTGAAGGTCAGACTTCGCTGCGATGCCTGCGACATGTTCCAGGCCGAGATCGTGGTCGTGCTCGGATCGAAGGGGAGCGGCAAGATCGGCCAGGCGGAAATGCGAGGTCTTTTCCGCTGATCTAGTCGAGTTGCGGTCTACTACCCCACCATCCCGCCAGCTGGCTAAGCACGTAGAAACCGGCGATGAAGACGATCAGGCCGATCAGGCCCTTCGCGTCGGCCCATATCTCCTGCCGGGTCATGGTCGGGGTCCGGCGAAGCCAGCTGATCAGGCCCCTGGCGCCCATGACATAGGCTGAACCGATCTGACCGAACGCGAAGGCCAGGGCCATGACCATGGCGATCGCCAGGCCGAGCCCGAAGATCATCCCCCAGTCCCAACCCAGGTAGATCAGGGCGCAGGCCGCCGCGGCGATCGCAACCAGGAGCGTGAACTCGCCATATCGCCTGACCAGGTAGTCAATGCGCTCGCCTGTTTTCATCGGGTCAGGTTGGTATCTCGCCATGGCTCGCGAACCAGATCATATTGCCTTCTCCGATGCGATCTCAAATCGCGGCGTGCCTGGATCCTGGGATTATGCAACTCTGATAAGTCATTTTTTTCAATGAATTAACCGAGTTATAGCGAGTTTATCTCAGTTTATGATTTTTTCATAAACTTAGGTAACTTCCTTGAAATTAGGAAAGTAAGTATATATTATCAAAATCAGATAAACCGCCCTAAGGTCGCTATAAATGGACCCCAGAACCAATCCCTATGCGCCCGGCGCCGGCTCCCAGCCGCCCGAGCTCGCGGGTCGTGACGAGATCCTGGAGAAGGCCGCGACCGCGCTCGACCGCATCAAGGCCGGCAAGCAGGCAAGGAGCCTGGTCCTCCACGGCCTTCGCGGGGTCGGCAAGACCGTGCTGCTCAACAAGATCCGGCGCGAGGCCGAGGCACGCGACATCCAGAGCGTCGTCATCGAGGCGCCAGAGCATCGCTCCCTCCCCGGGATCCTGGTGCCGGCGCTGCGTGCCGTGCTGATCCGTCTCGATCGCGTCGAGGCCACGAAGGCTATCTTCGGCAAGGCCAAGAAGGCGCTCGCCGGCCTGGCGAAGGCCGCGAAGGTGAAATACGAGGACGTCGAGTTCGGTCTCGACTTCGAGGTCGAGGACGGCCTGGCCGACTCCGGCGACCTCGAGCACGACCTGGGCGAGCTCTTCATGGCGGTCGGCGAGGCTGCCAAGGCGCGCAACACGGCGATCGTCCTCTACATCGACGAGGTGCAGTATGTGCCCGAGGAGCAACTGGCGGCCCTGATCTCCGCGCTGCATCGCGCGGCGCAGGAGATGCTGCCGGTGACCATGCTCGCCGCCGGCCTGCCGCAGATCCTGGGGCAGATGGGCAAGGCCAAGTCCTATGCCGAGCGTCTCTTCGAGTTCACCGAGATCGACAGCCTGGGCGCGGAGTCGGCGAAGAAGGCGCTCTGCAAGCCGGCGGAGGCCGAGAAAGTCACGTTCGAGCAGGGCGCGATCGACGAGATCCTCGAGCAGACCAAGGGGTATCCGTACTTCCTCCAGGAATGGGGCAAGCACAGCTGGAACATCGCGGCATCCTCGCCGATCACCGCGGCGAACGCGCGCGAGGCGACCAAGTCGGCGATCGCCGAGCTGGATGCGAGCTTCTTCAGCGTGCGCCTCGATCGCCTGGCGCCGGCGGAGAAGCTTTATCTCCGGGCCATGGCCGAGCTCGGGCCCGGACCGCACCGCTCGGGCGATATCGCCGCGAGCCTGGGCAAGCCGGTCAACCTCGTCGCACCTACGAGAAACAGCCTCATCGCCAAAGGTATGGTGTTCAGCAAGGCGCATGGCGACACCGCCTTCACCGTGCCGCTCTTCGATGGCTTCATGAAGAGGGCCATGGTGTTCAAGCCCGAGGACGGACATAAGCGCAAGCGCGCGGCCGAGCCGAAGCCGCCGGGCATGTAGGCGGCTTCGGCGAAGTTGCTATTTATCGCGTCTACTGCTATCTATAGTGACGACTGACAAGGGAAGGATCCCAGATGCGCAGCCCCGTCCTCCTCCTCGGTACCGTCGCCGCACTCGCCCTTCTCGCCGGCGTTGCCGACGCCGCCGATCTTCCCTGCCCCGAGGGCACCTACCCGATCCACCGCGCGGCCGGAACCGGCCCGAGCTCGATCGAGCTCAAGCGCTACCCGGGCGAATGCTCGGTCAAGGTCGGCAACGAGTGGATGACGGTTCTTCCCGGCATGGTGAAGGCCCTCGCCGGAACCGATTTCCAGCCGGGCGCCAAGGGATCGGGCCAGGCGATGGGCACCGGCGGCGCCTTCGACTTCGAGGCCAAGGTCCTTTCGAAGGAGGAGATCGACGTCGCCGGGGCGAAGGTCGAGACCGTGAAGATCGAGGCGACCTCTTCCCGGGTGAAGGACGTCTGGACTGCCTGGTACGTGCCGGCCACGGGCATGGTGGTCCGCTATCGCTTCGTGGGTCCCTACCAGTCCTCGGACTGGCAGGTGACGAAGATGCCGGCGCGCTGAGCGATCGAGCAGGGAGAGCTGTCATGACCAAGCCGGCCTTCAGCTCTCCCTACATCGAGAACGAGCAGCAGGAGCGCATCTACCAGCTGGCGAAGCGCCGCCGGGACACCGCCATCCGTCGGGCTGAAGCGAAGCGCGAGCGGCAGGGACAGGCCGAGCTCACGCGACACAACAGGCGCCTCAGGATCATCTCTGACGTTTGCGAGCACACAAAGAGGCTCGCGCAAGAGGAATACGAGGCTTCGGAGATGATGGCCTTCTCGACGGCGTCCGGCAGCGCCGAGAAGGCGTGATAGCGATCCATCCGGACGACACCACAGCAGACGATGCCCGAAGGTTACGATGATCGGCATCAGGAAGGTCACCACGCACCATCACGGTCGCTCGATCGAGTGGAACGAGAGCGTCATCCGCATCTCGGCGATCGTCGACGGCCTCGCCGTCTCCATCCAGAAGTTGCACAAGTCGACCTTCCAGAAATCCCGCGGCGGCAAGCTTGCGAAGTCCGATGCTCCCCGCTATCGCGTGCTCGTCGACAACATCTTCGTCCAGCCCGGCTGGGGCTTCAGGCGAGATCTGAAGCAGGCGAAGGACGACGGTGTCGCGCTGGCGATCGGAACCGCTGCCGCGGTCGCCGAAAGCAGGAAGCAAACCCGAAAGAAGAGCGCCGCGACCAAGACCTGACGCGGGTCACCTCAAAACCGCGGCTCAGGCACCCATCGCCATCGCCGGCGTACGCTCAGGCGATTTCACCATCGCCTCTATCTCCGCTCCATGCTTCTCGATCAGCCAGGCCGCGATCGAGGAGCAGACCTTCCATTTCCAGCCCTGGATCTCCTCGGACCTGGCCTTGGCGCCGATCGCGAGGCAGACCTTGAGGGCGTCGAGCGGCCCCGAGACATGTCCGGCTTTCGGCGACTCAGGCAGCCTGATGTTGAAGAGCGCGGCGGGGTCGGCTTCGACAGCCAGGTAGAGATCGTGGTCAAACCGGGCATCGACGGAAGCGCCATGCTCGGAGACGAAGACCGCAAGCGTGTTGATGGCGTCCTTCCGTTGCTCGGCATCGAAGGCAAGATGCCCTTTCGCCAAGACCTCCGCCTGGATGTGGGCGATGCTCGCCGCATGAAGCACGACGGCCAGGGCGCCATCGACGGCGGTGCCGCCGCTTCGCTCCGACAGCAGAAGCAGGTCGTCGCGAGTCAGCTCGTCTTCGTAGGTTTTGGTCATCGCCAATCTCCTAGCCGCCCATGGCCGGACCGATGTCGATTGTCTTCACCTCGCTCTCGATCGTCGCGCCGTGCTCCTTGAGCAGCCAGGCAGCTACAGCCGGAGCGACCACATCGCGAATGCTCCGCTTGTCGTCGTCACCTGAGGTGGCCACCTCGCCGGCTGCAAGCTCCAGACAGATCGCGAGAGCCTTCATCGGCGTCATCGTCCCACCATCTTCCGGGGTCGGCGCCGGCGAGTGCTCTATGTCCATGATCGAGGACGGATCGGAGCGGACGATCTCTACGAGGGCCGGCCCGAAGCGCTTGTCGAGCGCCTCGCCATGGTTGGTGACGAAATCGACGAGCGTTCTGATCGCCTCCTCCTGCCACTTCAGCTGGTCGACCAGGCTGTCGTCGCCATGGTTGTCTTCCGGATCCATCTGGTTGCCCTGCGCGGCTTCGGCCACCGCCTCGAGAGCATCGGAGATCATCGTTCCGCTGTCGCTCGGCGGAAATCCGGCGGGGCGCCGCGGGGCCTCTTCGAGACTCATGGTTCCAATCCCTTCTGTTTCCTGGAAGATGGATCTGCCGGCTCCGGCGTCTTGCCGCTGACCGGAATTCGGTGGTCCATCGCAACGGCGACTGCGCGCTCGGCCGCTGCGACCTGGGTGTCGTCGAGATCGGCGAACAGGCTCTTGCGCTTCTTCTTCGAGAGCGCTCCGCCGTTCTCGTGGATCAGCTTTGCGAGAAGCTCGGCATTATCCTTTGGCATGCCCGTCGCGCCGCGTACGCCGGCGACGGCGTCGTCGAATCCCTCGATGAAGGCGATCTCGTGGGGCAGGTCGCGCTCGACCGTCTGCTCGACGCACCGGTAGAGGAATTCGGTCTGCCGGGTGAGATCCATGTAGCGGTAGTGACGGCCGCGGGCCTCGCCGCTTCCGGCGCCCTTGACCTTGAGGGCCCCGTCGTCGTCGAGCGACCATGACAGGCGATCCAGAAGCGGCCGCGAGAAGCCCTCGAGGGCGCGGTCGTAGCCATCCATGTCGCGAAGCATCGCCGCCGATACCGGGAGGATGCCGCCCTGGGGCGTATAGCCGGTCGAGGCCAGGGTCGAATGCACCAGGAAGCGGCTGGTCCGGCCGTTGCCGTCCTCGAAGGGGTGGATGTAGACGAGCCCGAACTTGAGCAGGGCGGCGACGACGACCGGATCCGTGCCGGCGCCCGCCAGGCGATTGGCCTGCGCCACCAGGCCGCGCATCATGCCGCCGACCTGCGCCGGATCCGGGCTGATGTAGTCCACCACCCCGCGGTTGCCGCCGCCGCTCCGCTTGAAGACGTAGTTCGACGTGTTGCGGTAGCCTGTCCTGCGATCGGTGCCGGCGAGAACCTCGGCGACGACGTTCTGGATCTCGTGCTCGGATAGCTGGGGCGCGCCGCCTCGTCGGCCCTGGGACCCGGCGGATCGCGCCAGCATCTGGACGAAGCGCCGCTCCTTTTCCGGACTGGGCTTCTCCTGCTCGATCGCGAAGCTGTCCCTGGTCTCCTTGGCGAAGAGCCAGCCGGCGGCGCGGCGCGCGGTCTCTGGATCGGCTTCAGCGACGATGCGGCGGGCACGGCCGGACAGGTCCAGGGCGCGCATCGACTCGATCTCGCCGGTGATCCACACCATCGGGCACCATTCGGGCGTGCCAGGCATGTTGTCGACGACATGGTGGCGGCGCGATCTCGTGCCCATCGCCGGCGCCACCTGCATCTTCACGTCGATCGCCGGGACGTAGAAGCCCTCGATCGCGCTGTCGGGCAGCTCGAGCTGGCGGCCGGTGAGCCATTCGGCGAGGAACCAGGCGCGCCTGGCATGCCGGCCGGTCGGTTCCGACCGCACCCAGTCGGCGACATGACGGCCGGCGAGATCGGAGGCTGGGGATGCCTGGAAGAGGTCGGCGAGGACAGCGAGGTTCACGCCTTCGTTGCGAAGGGCGAAGTCAAGGTGCCAGGCGAGGAACCGCGGGTCCTCGCCGCCGCCGAGAGCGTCCGGCTTCGGTGCCTGGTGCGGACGATGGCGGATCCAGGTCCTGCCGCTGATCGGGTCCTCGATCTCGGCCTTCTTCCAGCTGTCGCCGGTCGAAGCGCAGCGCAGCGGCCGATCGACGATCGGGTCGAGGCCGTAGGCCGCGATCAGGGCCGCATAGCCGAGGGGGACGGTGCCGGTCGGGGATTCCATGACCATCGCAGGATCGTTATGGAGCACGCAAAATCGTTATGGAACACGCAAATTCATTATGAAGACGAGAGGAGAAAGCGTCAATGGATAGATGGATTAATCGCGTAGCTATAGAAGATGCTCTCCTGAAACCGCAATTTTTTGACGCCAATTTCGCATCCGCTCGCCTTCTTGGTTTCTGTGTGCTCTGCTAAACTAGGTGGATGCACGATAAATCAACCGTCAGGCCCTCCCTCCCCGCCGTCCAGATGGCTACAGGCAGCGGTTCTGGGCCGGATGTCGAGGCCATGCCGCTCCCGGAGCTCCAGCCGGGCCAGTATTGGCGTGCCAACAGGGAGATGCCGGAGGGCGACCGCGGCCGGGAGTGGTCGGGGGCCTGGGAGGTCGGCTTTTCCTACCTGGTCAAGGACCTGAAGGTCGTCGACGGGCGCCTCCATACCGTCGTCCTGCATCCCCATCCGCTGAGCGACTACCAGCACGACACCGAGATGCTGGCCCGGCATTTCTTCGCCGCGTTCGAGCGCGATCTCGATCCGGACGTGTCCCGTGCCGCCGACATGAAGGCGCTGCAGGAACGCATCGGGCAGATCAACCAAGAGATCGCCGACGGCCCGAGGCTGGAGGATGTCTCGACCGCCGCCCAAAGGCGCCTGATCGAAGCCGGCACGGCAACCCCTCGGCCGGAGGCGGCCGGCGCAGGCGCTCTTTCCATCAGCGAGACCGATATCCAGAAGGCGCAGAAGCGTTCGGGCGCCCTGCTGGAGGTCAGCAAGAAGAAGGCCGCCTGGCTCCAGCAGCGGGTCGAAGCCGTCGGCGAGACCGCCAGCCGGATCGCTCTCTTCGGCCGCGAGAAGGCGGAGACCGCCCTTGCCCAGGTCAAGGACGTGCTGCGATACGCGCAGCACCTCGAGGAAGGCATCGAGACGCTCGGCCTCTACACCGGCAAGGACGTGCAGGTGCAAATGCTGTGCGACGGGCCGCTCGCCTCCGACGATGCGCCGCTTTCGATCTTCCAGCGCCGTCTCTACATGGACGAGGAATTCCTTGTCCATCTGGCGGAGGGTGGCGCCACCTGGCGTGACGTCGAAAGCTTCGGCAAGGCGCTCGGTGAAGACGAGACGCTGCTGGACCGCATCATCCCGTCGGAACGCGGCGTCGTCTGCATGCGCTATCGGCGCCACGAGAAGCAGATCGATCTCGGGGAATTCAAGACGGTGGCCGAGGCTTTCAGCGCGGGCCTCAAGGCGCAGGAAGAAGAGGCCCGCAACAGGACGACTTTCCTCCTGATCCGAGACGGCCGTCGCGTTTGGCAGGTCTGGTCCGAGATCTCGACCGACAACAGCCCGCGCCTGTTCCCGACGATGAAGGAAGTCGACAAGCCGTTCGTCGGATGGGGCTGGCACGGAGAGGAGAAGCAGCGGATCGACCTCGAGGACATCCGGTTCTCCGACAAGCTCGAGGAAAGTCGGCGGATCCAGCTGCACTATCGCCGTCTGCTGATCCTGCTCTGGGGACTCGACGATCGCGAGAACCTGGTCGGCCTCCGCCGCTCGGGTGATACGCGCAAATTCACCGACCTCTCCTTCCAGAAGGACCGCTTCGTCTTCATTTCCGACGATGACGAGGAGCGGCTTCTCAGCACCGGCCGCCCGTCTTTCAGAAAGTTCGCCGCCGAGCACAACGCCATGCTTCGTTCCGGCTCCCGTGTGCTTTGCCTCTGGGGAAACCTACTCACGAGCGATACCGCGCCCGGCTGCGTGAAGTCGATCGATCGACGGTCGAGCCACGGTCCGCGCGACGAGGTCAGGCTGTGGCCCGACAACGACACCGACATCCTGATTGCCAGGAAGGATGGCGACGAGATCGTCGTCGACGTCGAGGCGTCGGGCGAGAAGCGCAGCTGGATGTACGACCGATACGAGACCTCGGGCCAGACGCGTCGCATCAAGGCGCGCGTGAGCCTGACCGCCTACAGGGAAGCAAGCATCGGCTTCCTTGTGCTCGACGCGATCAAGGCCGAGGATTTGAAGTTCTACTGCGAGTCGCGACTCGAGCGGCAGAGCTATCTCCACTACCTCTCCACGTTCATTGCCGCCCGCAAGCATGTCGAAACCGTGCGCGAGGCCGAAGTCGAGTCCCGCGATGTGCTCGCCAATGGCCTGAAGGCGGCGGGCTTGTTCGATGACGAGCGTTGTGCCGGCGTCCTCGACGAAGCGATCCTCGCTTGGCGCGCACGGAACCGCGGCAAGGCGTTGCCCGGTCCGCTCGATCCAGAATGGAAGGCTGCCGCGACCGCCATCTACGGCTTCTGCTGGATCGCGCTCGGCAAGGATATCGACCTGGAGCCGATCGCGACCGACCTCGCGGCGAAGGGCGGCCGCAAGCCGCTGCGCCTGGTGCTGACAGGCAACAACCAGGTGATCCTCTATGCGTCCTCGACGGCGAACGAGATGCAGGACGCGCTCGGGAACTGGCCATGGGTCACCCGGATCGCTTGCCGGCGACTGCGGAAGGCACCATGGCTGGCGGTCGAAGGAGAAAGCTTCGCCATCCTCCCGGCGCGCGCCGCGGACGAGCGCGTGCTGACCGAATGGCCGGAGGCGACGAAATGGATCGACCTCGTCGATCACGACAAGATCGGCCCCGATGGCAGGCGCGAGCTCGTTGCCTGGCTTAGAGACGCCGCCGCGGCTGCTCCTCAGCTGATCGCGCCCTCCCGCCATCTGGTCGAGACCATGCTGAAGGAGGCGACCGAGCTCAGCCGCCTGAACTCGAAAGGAATGGTGAGGCGGCCCGACGTCGTGATCCCGTTCGCGATCGTCAGGAAGAAGGAAGTGGAATTCCGCCAGCCGGACGCATGTCGTGTCCTCGCAATGCGCATCGATGCCTTCTGGTGGTGCTGGCGCCATGGGCTTGCCGCGGAGACCGAAGAGGCTCTGAGGGGGCGTTACAGCAGGCCGGGGACGCATGTCCGGCAGCTTCGCGGCGAAAACGATCCGGAAGGCGAGGATCGCGCCTGGTCGGGAGACTTCGAGGCGTCGCTGGTCTCGTTGTCGTCCAAGGATGTGGTCAGGGCTCTCGACGATGGGCAGAGCCTCCCGAACCTCATCGATGCCCATGTCTACGACAGCGTTCCGATCAACGAAGGCCACTTCGAAGCCCTGCAGGACATCCTCCGCGATGGCCGTAGCAACTGGATGTTCGGGGAGAGGTTCGCCTACCGCAAGAATCGATCGAAGCCTGCTGCCTGGGACTTCGTTTTGAAGATCAAGGACGCCTGGGCGCTCGCCGTTCCGTTCAGCGACAGCTCCCGACGTCCCGGGAAGCCGGCCCCGAAGCCGGAAGCGGATGACGAGGCGGAGCAGGAGGACGCCAGACCGGCCGAGCAGGACGATGAGGATGATCAGGATGACGGGCCCGCAGCGCAGGAGGATCTGAATCCATGAGCCGCAAGCAGTATCCTTTGATCCTCTCGGCACCCGACGCGCTGCGCGAAGCGGCCGCGGCGATCGTCGACCCGGACGCCCGCTTCCTCACCTGGCTCGACGGCAATCGCGCGACCGCGAATTGGCAGGCGACGCATGCTAGGCAGAAGTCCGACCCGATCATCGAGCTGATGCTGCCTTCCCTTCTGGCCGGCATCGAGCTCGCCAAGGAAGGCGTGGCGTCTTCGGATCCCGGGATCCGCGGCAAGTCCGCGGCCTTCCTCGAAGCCGCGAGCGCCATCGGGTTCGATTTCCGAAATACGTTAGCAAATTTGTTAACAGATTCCGGAATTTCGACCATTTCGACTTCTTCTCCCAGCCAATCGGAGCCTTCTCCATGAGCCTCTCCATGATCGACCCGATGCGCTTTCGGACGGCGATGGAGGAGATCCGTCGCCGCACCCACAACCAGGGCGAGGAGGCGGTGAAGGCCGCGGTCCAGGAATGGATCGAGGGTGCCTTCTCCGAGTTCGAAGGGACGGTCCGCCGCTTCCGGCGCGGTCCGGAAATCTTCGATGCCCGACTGCCCTTCGCCGAGGAGGGTGGGCTCGCGGCCTTCAGCACCGTCTCGCTCGGCAACTGGATGGAGGTCGCCGCCGTCGCCGGGGTCCCTGCGATCCAGGCCGACTTCCTGGGATGCCTGCCGCTCACGCCTCTTCTCGGCATGGCGGATCCCGGCGATCTCGAGGCCGCATCTCGGAACGAGACCTTCAAGAAGGTGGCCGCCGACATCGAGGCGATCGTGAGTAAGGTCCCTGACGGCCATATTCTACGCATGGACGCGGCTGGCGGCGCCGAGCTCAAGATGGCGATGGCCGAGGGCTCCATGGATCCGCTCGCGGCGCGGCCGCGGGCGCGCGGTTTCATCGAGCACGAAGGCAAGCGCTTCATGGATCTCGACGATCCGCGCTTCTTCGAGATCCTGATGTCGTATCCCGAGGACGCCGTGCCGATGTGGTCGCGGCCATGGATGCAGGCGAAAAGGCGCGCCGGCACCAACCAGTGGGGCGAGCCCGGTAGCTTCCCACGCGAATGGCGCGTCTTCATCGCCGAGTCCCGGATCGTCGGCATCAGCAATTACTACCCGCAATCGCCGATGACGATCCGCGAGCTCGATGTCGAGGTGATCAACGCGGTCACGTCGCGTGCGATCTCGATGATCGGCGCGATGAAGGCCGGGCGCGTGCGGCCGTTCCATCCGACCTATACCAAGGAAGTGGCGCCGAACGACATCTGCTGCAGCCTCGACTTCATGGAGGCCGAGGACGGGCGGCTCCTTTTCCTCGAGGGTGGTCCGGGCCATCTCAGCTTCTGGGGAGCGTCGGGCTGCTGCTTCGGCGAGAAGTCGCCGATCCGCGGCGTCGCGCTCGCGGCCGGCAAGCCTCCGACGATGCAGGCGGCGTTTCCGATCGAGCTCGAGCATTTCCCTGAGATCGCCGTCATGATGAAGGCGCGCGTCGCTAAGCGCGCCGAGGACATCGCTCAGATGATGGATCTCGCCGAGCAGGTGCGGGGCGCAGCTAAGGAAGAGAAGAGCGAGATGGCGATCGCGTGAGCGATCGTCGTTGACTCTAGCACTGTGTCGTCGTTGAATGCGCATGGACGAGCGCGTCCGATCGACGATCGGGCAATCGCTAAATGGCGCTCCTCGAGAAGCAAGGCTTCTTCGACGCACAAAGCAGGCGCAAGACTGCACGCGGTCCGAATGATCCCGAAGGTCCGGACATCGTTCGATCCGCTCGCCCGAACTATGTCCTTAAATCGTAGAGCTTTTTTAAGAGGGCATGGGCATGCCATCCGTTGAAGAGATCGAAAAGCTGCTGAAGCGGTTCAAAGTGACGAGGCGTCCTGGGGATTTTCCAGCCCCCGACCTCATCATCACGCTCAAGGACAAGCTCGACTCCGATCACCTCTGGTCGCGGTTCATTGCGATCCGATCGAGCTGAATCTCGCATCGTTGGAACGGGCGGCTTCGGCCGCCCGTTCCTTCCTCGCCGGCCCCTTGCTGGCCGTGCTTGTCCGGAAGCCATGCTAGTCTTTGCCGCCATGGCCGACGACAAGCAGCCCCTCAGCCCCAAGGCGCTTCGCAAGTTGCGCCGCCGTCTCGAGAACGACGAGAGCGTGAGGGTCGCGCGCTTCTGGTCGAAGCCGCGATCGGCCGAGCAACTGGACGACAGGTCGCGTCCCGTCGATCGCCAGGCATCCAAGGACCTTAGCCACGCCAAGAAGAAAAGGCGCCGCTAGCGACGTCCTCCATCAAGGCTCGTGCAGCACACGGTACTCGATCTCCAGCAGCTTGGCGCCGCCGGCGGCGCCGGCCACCTTCTCGACCTTCTCCCTATGCAGACCGCCGGGCATCGGTGCCGGCAGCGAGTTCTCGACCTTCCGATACGCCGGATGCTTGAGATCCTCGATGCTCGCCCAGCTCTCGCAGAGCATCACCGGGTCGGTCTCGAGATTGCGCCAGGCTTGGTAGGTCCCCCAGCCGCTGTCGACCAGGCTGATGACGACGCCGAGCACGGTCGCGTCCCATCTCCGCCAGATCGTATCGGAGCAGCGGGTGATCCGGTCCTTGCCGTCCGGAAGGCGGATGCGATACCCACCCCTCGTGTCGACCTCTTCCCAGACGACCGCGTCGAAGCCCGGGTCGATCTCGACCTGCTCGTAGCTTTCGAGCCCGGACACGACCTCCTCGATCTTCTTCAGGGCCGACACCGAGGCGGGGTCGCCGCGACCCTCGAGCAGCTGGTGGATGACGCGGGCTTCGGCCAGCGACAGGTAGGTCGCCTGCTGGATTCCTGAACCCGGCCCCCGTTCCGCCGCCTCGCGGGCCTTCCTTTCGTCCCGCTCTGCGCAGTCCCTCCTGAACTCGGTCGCTTCCCAGCTGTGGAGCGGAAGCTTCTCGCCCGGCCTGGCCATGGACCAGGCACGCAGGTCGCCGACGATGTTGAGGACCTCCCTGCGCTTCTGCTTGTGGACCGACCTCAGGGCTTCCTCGATCGCCATGTCAGGCGCCTCGATCAGCGCGCTCCAGTATCGCCAACCGGCGGCCTCGATCGCCTTCATCGCCGCGGGCGACGGCACGATGTAGTAGAGAGTGCCGCCACGCCGGCGCTTCCGATGGCTGAGGATGACCGGCTCGATCAGCGACCAGGGCCGGAGATCCTCCACCCGCGGCATGCGCCGGGCGTCGTCTTCGGACATCTTGATCGCCATCAGCCCATCTCCATCCTTGCGCGCGTCTCCCTGACACCTTCCTCGTCCGATGCCAGGAGAACGAGGCCCTTCCGAGGCTCGCCCTTCGGGTGCCAGAGGAAAAGCAGCGCTGCCTCGTCCAGGATCGTGCAGCTGTGCTCGCCATCATCGATCGAGTCGAGCGGGAGATTGGCGGAGACGAGATCCGGCGGGATCCTGCTTTCCCGAGGCATCTCGGGGTTCAGCGTGTCGAGCAGGTCTTCGGCCGCCCTGTGCGCATAGACATAGGGCCAGGCGTGCTGGCCGCGGCCGCGGAGCGTGAAGGCGAGCTCGGCCGTGATCTTCTTCGGCATCAGGCTTTCACCACCTTGGTCTTCACCGGGGAGATCCCCTTGGTGATATCGCCGCGCCACTGGTCCATCCACCAGACCAGGCGAGCCTTCTTCGCGCCTGTCGGCCGTCCGCGATCGTCGAGCACCCGACGATCCACCGCCTTGAAGTGCCCGGTCGCCCAGTGATAGCGGCGGGTGTCGCCGGTCACGCCCTGGGCCTTCATCCGGTTCGACTGCACCTTGGTCAGGCGCATCGAGACGACAGAGTGCTCCTTCAGCGGCTTCTTGCCGGACTTGGCGCGGGATCTGTTGAGCTTCGTCAGGTCGGAGTCCCGGGCCTGCACGGCATTGGTGGCGTTCAGCAGCAGGAGGATCGCGACCAGGAACGGCGCTTCGTGCATGGCATCGCCGATGTCGCTGACGACCTTCTCGGTGGTCCTGACGATCTCGTCGATCTCTTCCTGGCTTCGGGCCCGCCGGATCTGGGAGGCGGTCACGTCGACCATGCTGTCCCGGATCGTGCCGCGGAGCTCGCAGGTGAAGGCGGCCGACAGCTTGACCTGCGCCTCGACCTCGACCGGGTCGTTCAGGTGAAGATGGCGACGAATGGCCGGCTTGGCCGCATAGATCTCGGACTTGGCCTGCTCGCGGAGGTCCCCGACGATGTTCTCCGGCGGCTCCTCGAGCGACCAGACCAGATGATGGGTCGCGAGGCCGATGCGGGACGGCTCCATCGCGTCCTGCGCCTTCACGCGCCAGAAGATCTCGGCCCGATAGGTCGGTCCTTCGCCGATCTCGCGGATCAGCATCCCGACTTTCTCGCAGGAAACGGCGCCGTCCCTTACCCCAAGGCCGAAGGTCTCCGACTCGAACCGGTCTCTTACCGGCGCCGGATACTCGATCCAGGTCACAGGAGCTGGCGCCCGTGCGAAGCCCATGTTCTTCAGCATGTTGCTGGGGCGCATGAAGCTGAGGTTCGCGGCTGCGCGCGTCACGTCGTCGTCGAGGATCCAGCACCTGGCGTCATCGATGCGAGACCTAAGCTCGGGCGCCTCCGGCATTACCGAGAGGTAGCCGCTGACCAGGCATTGCCGGACGTCGTCGATGAGCATGGCTAGGTGGCGACCATATTGTCCGTTTGTCACCTAGGCATATAGCATACAGGATATTTATGGACAACGCCTCGTGTACGGATCTCGCTCGTCCCCATTCCCGCACGGGCGCCGCACCAGCTTCCGGGTCGGGTCAACCCCGAAATCCGGCATCCCGTCAATATAATCTCCTTTGCACTTCCTTATAAGTTACCTAAGATGATGGCTCAGCGGCCCGGGATACGGACCGCGACGCGGTCCGGTCGTGAACCGGATGAAACAATCGGCGGCCCGGAGATCCCGGTCCGGCCCCATCTGAACGGAGACTTCCTCCCATGTCGTTCAAGAACCTCAAGAATTCCGGCGGCAACGGCACCCCGGGCCGCAATTTCGCGATCAAGGTCGTCTCGTACGACACCAAGGACGCGAACCCGAACAACCACACCGTCACCGGCGTCGACCTCGCGACGGGCAAGGAAGTGAAGGTCGCTCTCTCCGAGAAGCGGACCTACAACAACCGCCCGACGATCAAGGAACGCCAGGACGGCACCAAGCGCATCAGCGCGGTCAAGAAGAACGGCCTGATGGTCGTCTCGGCCGCCTATTTCGACGACAAGCTCGGCGCCTGGTCGGCTCGCGGCACCAACGTCGCCGATGCGGACGGCAAGTCCAAGGTCGCGGTCGTCATTCGCGGCATGGGCAAGATCAACCACCTCCAGCACACCGGCGAGGGCAAGCCCTACGTCCGCCTCGACCTGATGAAGTCGGTCGAAGGCGAGCCGCGCAAGCTCGACGCGATCGCGGTGACCAGCGCGGCCGAACTCTCCAAGGCCGTGGCTTCGGCGTTCGCCTGGGCGGCGGAAGCCTCGAAGGGCTTCGCGATGCCGAAGGCGATCGTCCGCGGCATGGACGACAACGGCGACGTGGCCTACTTCGAGATCCTCGGCCGCTACAACAAGGACGAGAAGAAGTACGACACCGCCGAGATCGCCCTGGCGAAGTTCGCCGAGGACAAGGAGGTCTTCGTTCCCGGCATCAGCTTCATGTCGGACAAGACCAAGGACGGCACCAAGCGCGAGAAGTCGATCGCGATGAACCTGCAGAAGGGCGCCGATCTGATGAACGAGATCGGCGGCGAGGGCTACAAGTGGGAGGTCATCCCGGCCCTGTCGGCGCACATCGGCAGCAAGACGGTCGAGGCTTCCATCAAGAACAAGATGGACCTGTCCTCGCCGTATCGCATGAACTTCGAGGACAAGGACTCGAAGGCCCTGTGCATCCTCGACTCGCAGGCGGTGATCGGCGACGTCGAAGGCTCGCCGTTCCTCATGTCCTGCGCCCCGGTCGACATCGATCGCGACCAGCCGCGCATCTCGCTCCTCTACAGCCCGTCGAACAACATCGTTCCGACCTGGCCGCGCGAGAAGACGGCCCCGGAGCACACCGACAGCAAGGCGGGCGACGAGCTCGACGCCACCCAGGTTCCGGGGGGCAGCGTCGAGGAAGAGCTCGATCGCGCGGCCTCGGGCCAGCCGGCGGTTCCGGCGGCGGCCTAGGCCGTCACCTGAAGGATCGACGTCCGCGTCCCCTCCTGCGGACGTAATTCAGGGGCCCGCTCTCAAGGCGGGCCCCTTCTTTCTCCACCAGTCGCGCCAGGGGACTTCCTATGAGCACCGCCAGTGCAGCCCATCCAGGAAGAACGAACGGGGATGCCATGCCCGAGAACAAGACCCCGGAAGCCGCGGCGACTGGCTTCGACCAGCTGAACGAGTCCCAGCAGCGGGCAGTCCTCGCCCCTCTGGACAAGCCCTCCCTGGTCCTGGCGGGGCCCGGCACCGGCAAGACCAAGACCCTCGTCGAGCGCTGGATCCACCTCACTCGGGAAGGGGTCCGCCCGGCGCGGATCATGACGACCACCTTCTCGAAGGACGCAGCGAGCGAGATGAAGGAGAGGATCTCGAGCTCCGCGCGCATCGCCACCGACAAGCTGCCCATTTCCACGCTCCATTCCGCGGCCTTCAGCCTCCTTCGCCAGTCGGCCGGCCTTCATGGCGTTCCCGCCAAGGTCTCGGTCGCGGACGAGGCGACGTCCAGGGGCATCCTGTACGACCTCAGTATCTTCGCCCGCGAGGACGACGACATCCTCGACCAGTTCAGCAGATGGAAGGACCGTCTGGTGACGCCGGAGATGGCGATCGCCGACGCCGAGAAGGCGCGCGACAAGCGGATGGAGGAGATCGCCCGCCACTACGCCACCTACCAGGCCGAGCTGGCGCGCCGGGGTCTGTTCGATTTCGGCGACCTCATTCTCGAGGCGGTGAAGGCGCTCGAGGGTTCGGACCGGCTCCGCGAGCAGTGGCAGGGGCGCTACGACCACCTCCTGCTCGACGAGTACCAGGACATCAATCCGGCCCAGGATCGCTTCATCAATTGCCTCTGGACCCCGGGCAAGGGGCTCTGGGTCGTCGGCGACGACGACCAGTGCATCTACGCGTTCCGCTCGGCGGACTCCAATTTCATCCTCGACTACGCGGCCCGCTACGGCGAGGCGATCGGCGAGGAGGTCGAGGTCTTCAGGCTCGATCGCAACTATCGCTGCTCGCCTTCGATCATGTCGGCGGCCTCGGCCGTCATCGCCAACAACGAGCGCCGGCTGCCGAAGCAGATCGTCGCCACGCGCGACTACGACAACGGCGTCTTCCTGCATGGTTTCGACAACGCCCATGACGAGGCGCGCTTCGTCGCCCGCCAGATCCGGATGCTGTTGGACGGCGGCTTCAAGCCGAAGCAGATCGCTGTCCTGATGCGGGCAGGCTTCGTTGCCGTCTACATGCAGGCCGCGCTCCAGAAGGAAGGCATCCCCGTCGTCATCAAGGGTGCCGCTGATTTCTGGGGGTCGGCCGAGATCAAGGCCGCCCTCGGTGCGCTCCGCCTTTCCGTCGACCCGAAGGATACCGCCGCCGGCGGCCTTTGCCCTGCCGGCAAGCGCGGCGAGAGCCTGAAGAAGGCGGCAATGGACCTCGCCGACGAGAAGGACCTCGCCTGGCCGCAGCGTGTCGCCGCGATCAAGGCCGCGCTCGATGCGATCCCGCCTCGCGTGGGCGGCGAGGAACGTCGGATCCAATGGGACGAAGGCGTCGCCGCGGCCTGTCGCATCGCGATCGATCTCGGGAACCTCGACGCTCTCCTAAAGGAAGTTCAGGCACAGCAGCGCAAGGAGAAGGTCGACGAGTCGGAGGCGGTTCCTCTCTCGACGATCCACGGCGCCAAGGGCCTGGAATGGGACACCGTCTTCGTCGTCGGCGTCGAGGACCAGCTTCTCCCCCACAAGCGGGCGGAGGACATCGAGGAGGAGCGCCGGCTCTTCTACGTCGCCCTGACGCGCGCCATCCGGCATGCCTGGGTGACCTATGCGCTCGAGCGCGGCGAGGACACGACCGCCGCGTCCCGCTTCATCGCCGAGATGCTGCCCGGCCTCGAGCCGGGAAAGCTGACGGCATCCGGCCGCGCCAGGGACATGATGGTCGAGCTGATGGCGGCCCGCCGCCAGGCCAGGGCGGATTATCCTGAAGAGAGGCGGCCGGCCGACGGCGCTGCCGATCGCGGTCGGGCCGAGCCCGGCCGTCAGGAGGCGGGCTTTCCGGTCCACGACGAGATCGAGGCGATGATCCGCGGGGAAGCGGATCGGAAGCCACCGCAGGCGAAGGCCGTCCGGCCTCCCCGTGCCGGGGGCTTTGCCGCCATGCGCAACGACACCCCGCCGCGCCGCGCGGCGACGGATGTCGCCAGGATCCATGCGGATCGCGCCCCGCCGCCGCCGACGATCGACCTCCCTGCGTCCCGAGAGTCTTCCGCCATCACCGTGCCCGGCGCCCCGGTCCGCGTCGCGAAGCCGGAAGCCCTGCAGCGATACCTCGAGGGGCTGAGGAAGGCGCCCGCATCGGGCCAGCCTTGGGACGAGCAGGCGACGGAATTCCTCAGGCAGTCCTTCCGCCGGCGCCCCGCCGCCGAGATCGCCCGCCAGCTGGGCCGCACCGAGGCGAGCGTCGCCTACCGCCTCCTCGGCATCGGCCTGATCGACGAGAACGAGTGCCAGCTCATGCTTCGCAACATCGAGCAGACCGGGACGCCTTCGCCGACGGCCTAGGTCAATCGAGGAGCAGTCGATGCATACACGGATCTACGTGGCCAGCCGGGCCAGCCTTCCGGCCCGAGCGGAGATGTGGCGCCGGCTGCGTGCCGAGGGCGTACCGATCATCTCGAGCTGGATCGACGAGGACGGACCCGGCGAGACCGAGGATTTCGGTCTTCTGTGGGAGCGGATCGAGGACGAGATCGCCCAGTCCCAGGCTCTGGTGCTCTATGCGGAGACCGAGGACTTCCCGCTGAAGGGCGCCCTCATCGAGGTCGGCATGGCCTTGAGGGGCCGCATTCCCATTCACGTCGCCATGCCGGGCGTCGTCCTCGAGGAGCGCAGTATGCGACCCCTCGAATCTTGGGCGGCGCATCCTCTGGTCACGATCCACCAGGATCTCTCCTCTGCCATGGAGGCCGCCCTCTCTCCGTGGAAGCCCTTTCCAAAGCGGCCCGCCCCGACCTCGAGCATCCCGGCACCCTGATCCGGCGTTGCCGATCCGCGATCGAGGCCGAGACTCCTCTGGGCGCTTTCTTCGTTCCTCTATAGAATGGTGGCATCACTCTTTTATCTGTGACGGGCCCTGACATGACCTTGCAGAAATGGATCGACCTCTCGGCTTACGGGGTGTCCCTCATCCTGGTCACCCTGCCGAGCGGCAACCAGCTCATGGTGATCGACGGGCATCAGAACTCCCCGCACAAGGAATTGATCCAGAAGAGCTTTCTGTCGCTCGGGTACAACCTGTCGAAGGCGGGTTTCCTCTACAGCGACAACATGAAGATCTCGCCCTCCGCGGTCTTCAGGCTGCTCCCCAAGGGCAAGGTCGCGGAGATGCCTGTCTCGCAGATCCGCCAGAGCTGGCGTCCGCCCGGCTCCCAGGCGGACCAGCCGAAGGCCCAGCCCGGCCGCGTCTCCGCAACAGGTCCCCGGAAGTCCGCTGCCCGCGTCCGCGCGCCCGAGCCGGCGCGCCTCGACGTAGCGCTCACCCAGCATCGCCGCCTCGGCCTCAACTCGCTGGGCCAGGAGGTCTTCGAAGGCATCGACGGGCGCTTCATCCGCGACCAGGGCGGCAAGCTTCACCGCGAGGCCGAGGTAGGCAACATCACGCCGGCCCTGTTCCTGCGTGCCGAGGCTCAGCCGCCCCACAAGGGGCTCGATGTCTGCGCCGACGGCCTGGTCAACGAGATCGCCGGCGGCCGCATCATTCGCTTCGACGACCTGAAGCGTTTCGCCGCTGCGGTCATGGGACAGGCAGACGAGGATATCGAGGACCGGGATCCGCGCGTCCGCCTGGCCGTGGATGCCGTTGCCGACGCGATGCAGCGCCGGGTGGCGCGCCGCATGGGTTCCAGTCGCGAAGTCTATGCGCTGGCGACCCAGCTGCAGGAAGCCGGGGCCTTCCTCTCCGATGCCACCCGCGTATTCGGGCCGCTCGGCCACCCCAGCCTCCCGATCCTCTCGATCCTGCAGCGCGCGATCGGCGGCGAGAGCGAGGTCGGCAACAAGAAGATCGCCATCATCGGCGCCCACGGCCGCGCCGCCGACATCCTGGCATCGAACCTGCCGGCGACCTCCGAGATCGGCCGCGACGAGCGGCATGCCCTCTACCAGATCGGCCTCCTGCCGCCGGACACGAACTACCATGTCGAGATCGACGAGATCGTCGGCGCCCGCGGGCCGGCCGGCCGCACCCTTCTCGTCTTCGCCGGCGATCCAGAGGCCGACGAGGCGATCAAGGCTCTTCGGACCCGTCTCGGCGAAAGCTACGAGATCGAGGGAACGGCCCGCATCGATCCCTCTCTCCATGCCGGCGACCCCGGTGCCCAGCCGCTGACCCTGATCGCGCTCGGCCGCCTGCGGCCCGAACGCCTGCAGCCGGCGCCGGAGGCTTCCCTCCGCGTCCAGCCCATCTCCTCGCATGCCGAGCTCTGGACCTGGTCCTCCGAGCTCATCTCGACCCGGGCGAAGATCGCCGAGTGGCGCCGGATGCAGGACGACGAGGTCGACGAGGCGCAGCAGCTCCTCGCCGGCAATGTCGACCGGACGCTCGAGAACAAGTTCCAGACCCCCTACCAGCCGCTGTCGCGGGCCTCCCTCTCGCGCACGATGATCCCCCGCAGCCTCGAGGGCGCCACCCGCGAGGCGCTCGAGCGGCTAGCGCGCCGGCATGGGGACATCGACCGCATGGTCTGCGAGGAGCTCGGCTGGACGAACGAAGAGCTGCAGGAGCGGCTTTCGGCGGAGCAGGTCGACGGCTTCGCGCTCTCGATCGACGCGGAGATGCGCGGCCGCGGCATGCTGATCGCCGACCAGACCGGCGTCGGCAAGGGCCGCCAGATCGCCGCGATGATCCTTCGCCATGTCCTCGCCGGCCGCAAGGTCATCTTCCTGACCGAGCGCGAGCTGAACCTCCACGACATCTGGCGCGACATCTGCCATATCCGCGCCGACGGCTTCATCTCGCCGCTGATCCTCAACGATGGCGTCCGCATCGTCGATGACCTGACCACCGAGACGCTTCTCTCCCCGGTGCCGACCGAGGAGATGAGGGAGATCCTCCGATCGGGCAAGTGGCCGGAAGGCTTCAACGTCGTCCTCGGCACCTACAGCCAGTTCAACCGGCCGGCGCTCGGCCGCGGCGGCAAGCTCGTTTCCCTGAAGTCGAAATGGCTGCGCGAGACGGTGACCGCCGGCAGCGGCATCGTCGCGGTCGCCGACGAGGTCCATAACCTCGCCGCCAAGGAGTCGAACCAGCTCAGCAACATCGACGCCGTCCTCAACAACTTCGAGCACGTCCACTACTCGTCCGCCACCCACGCCAAGACCGGCACGACGCTTCGCATCTATCGGCGCCTGATGCCGCCGTCGGTGTCGATGAACAACATCATCGACACGATGTCGAAGGGCGGCGAGCTGCTGCAGGAGGTCTTCACCTCCATGCTGGCCAAGGACGGCGTCATGATCCGCCGCGAGCTCGACCTGTCGGAGGTCGAGTTCGAGGTCTATCACGACAGCGACCACTACGACCGCAACCGCGCGATCGTGAACCAGATCGCGCCGATCCTGGCGGCGATGGCCAACATCTCGGGCGAGGTCGACGGCTTCGTCGCGCGCATGGACAAGGACATCGAGGAAGCCCTTGCCAACGTCGGCGACGACGAGCGGGAGCAGATGAAGGGCAAGCTCGGCGTCTCCAAGCTGTCCTTCGGGTCGCCCTTGCACCACATGACGCGACTCCTGATCGCTGCCCTCAAGGCCGACGCCGTGGTTGCCAAGGCTCTCATCGCGCTCGACAAGTCGATGAAGCCGATGATCGTCATCGAGAACACGATCGAGACGCTCCTCAAGGACATCGTCGCCACCCGCGGCGACGACGGTCAGCGCGTCGACGTCGCGGACGATGCGCTCGAGGGCGTCGAGATGCCCGACTTTCGATCCCTCTTCCATCGCATGCTCAACCAGGTCTGCAAGATCCGCGAGAAGGTCGACGGTGTCTGGCATACGCGCGACCTGGCCCAGGAGATGCCCGACATGGCCGAGGCCATCCGGGTGGTCGCGCGCATGATCGACGAGATGCCGATCATTCCCGCCTCGCCCATCGACGTCGTGCGCGAGAAGATCGAAGCGCAGGGACACAAGATCGCCGAGATCTCCGGCCGCGGCCTTCGCTTCGTCAACGGACGGATCGTCAGGATCTCCAAGGAGGAGCGCGACAAGACCCGCATCAAGAACGCCTTCAATTCCGGCGATCTCGATGCGATCGTCGTGACCGTCGCGGGCTGCACCGGCATCTCGCTGCACGCCGGCGCCCGCTTCGCCGACCAGCGCCGCCGGAACCTGATCGAGCTCCAGGCGCCCTCCGACGTCCTGAAGCAGATCCAGGCATACGGACGGGTCAACCGCTTCGACCAGGTCAATGCGCCGCTCATCACCACCGTCAATTCCGGCCTGCCGATCGAGCTCCGCCTGATCGCGATCAGGAACGCGCATCTCCGCCGCATGTCGGCGAACGTCTCCGCCAACCGGGACCACGCGGCCCTGGTCGAGGGCATTCCCGACATGTTCAACCGCCTCGGCGACCGGATCTGCTCGACCTATATCGAGGAGCGGCCCGATCTCGCCAAGCGCCTGGGCATCAAGCTCTACGAGCCGGAGGACGACGAGGACGTGGACGATGGCGGCGACCTCGAGGACTCGGGGGCCGAGAGCTCGGACGAAATCCGTTCCGCCAACCAGATCATGTGCCGCCTCATCATGCTCCCGATCCAGGAGCAGGAGCGGGTCGCGCGCGAGCTGACCGCCGAGTTCGAGGCGGCGGTCCAGGAGCTCGACGTCAAGGGTCTCAACCCGCTCAAGGTGAAGGAGCTCGACGGCACCGTCGAGGTCCGCAGCCGGAAGATCTTCGAGGGCGACGACTCGTCGCTTCCGCGGTCGTGCTTCGACGAGCCGGTCTTCGTCGAGAGCGTCCTGATCGAGCGAAGCCGCGAGCCGATGCGCTCCGGCGCGGTCATGATCGAGGTCGAGAAGGGCCAGCAGGTCCTCGGCCGAGCGCTGCCGGAGGCCGCCGCCGATCGCATCGAGGCCAACCGGACGCTGCTTCTCGCCCATCGGCTCCCCGCCCGGTACCCGACCGTCGAGGCCGCCCTCGCCGGTGGCGACACCGGCATCGTCGAGGCGCATGGCCGCCTTACGGATCTCTGCGCGGCACTGCGCGGCATCTATCCCGGCGCGGCGATCCGCTACTCGCAGGACGTCGGCACGCCGGCGACCGGGCTCATCACCCGCGTCATCTCGGCGCCCGCCGCCTTCGAGCACATTCCCTCACATTGGGAGGTCGAGATCGTCGCTCCGGGATCCGGCATGCCGGTCCGGCTCAAGCTCAAGACCCTGATGATGGACGAGCACTTCGCCCTCGGCCCGGGCATCAAGGGCGAGAGCTACCAGGAGATCCTGGACACCTTCGACCACGCCGGCCGGGAGCGCCAGAAGATCTCGGGCCACATCCTCACCGGCAACCTGTTCCGGGCGACCCAGCTCGCCGCGGACCACAAGCTCGGCTCGGTGGTGGTCTTCAAGGACGCCAACGGCGTCCGCAATCGCGGCGTCCTTGTCTCGAAGCAGGTCCGCAACTTCGACGCCCTCCCCGTGCGCATGCCGTCGCCCGAATGCTTCGTCGCCTTCGCCGCGGCGAAGATGGCCAAGTCGCGTGGCGTGGAAGGCGCCACCCTCTACTCGAATCCCGATCTCGAGTCGAAGAAGGGCCTGATGATGATGCGGGTCCGCAACCAGCTGCGCATCAGCATGCCCAACCCCGGCGGTCGCAACGGTGCGGGCTTCTTCGAGAACCAGCCGCTGCTGCAGGAAATGCTGGCGACGGCGGCCGAGAACGGCTGGATCGTCGGTGCCCGTCCATACATCCAGTTCGAGGACGACCAGCTCGTCGACTGGGTCCGGCGCCTGGCCGACGTGGGCATCAGCTTCTACGCGCTCGGCACCCATCGGAATTGGGTGAACGACTGGATTGCCCAGCAGAACCCGCAGGCCCCGGCACCGGCGGCTCCGGTCGAGATCCCGGCGGCGGTGCCTGCGGTCGAGGTGCTGGAAGAAGCCCCGGTGGAGCAGGACGACCTCCTGCTTCGCGCCTGATCGGAGATCCGGATGACGACCACCCTGAAGAAGCCGTCGACCGCTACTTCTCCGGCCTCAACCCCGGCGCTTCCTGATCTCGGCGAAGAGCGCATGCTCCGGTACCGCCGGCACACCGCCCTGCTTCCTTTCGAGTGTGCGCTTCCGGGCCGCGGACCCGATGGCAGCTCCTACCTGATCGGCTTCGATCCCAGGAAGTCGATGCTGACGGCGATCGGTCTCGTGCTGGCGAACGGACGGCTCCGCGCCTTCTCCGCCGCGGTGACCTCCAACGATCGCGGCTGGACCCCCGCCGTCATCCAGGCTCGTTTCCAGAACCTGGTGAAGGCGGGGATGCTTCGAACCCTCGCTGCCCAGGCGATTGCCCAGATCGCCCCCAAGATGGCTGACGACGCCACCGCCGCTTTCGGCCAGATGGTCAGCTTCGCTTCATCGAAGGCAGCGAAGCCGCGCCAGGTCGGATGGCGGCTGCCCGTGTTGGGCAACGACGGCAAGCTGCTCGTCGTCGGGTCCGCCAACGACGACGCCGCGTTGATCCCGGGCGAGTTCTGGAAGCCGTTGCCGCTCGAGCTGTCCGAAGCGATCCGGTTCTTCGGCATCGACGGATCGACCCCTTTCTTCGCTGACCTTTCGATGCAGAGGTTCCGCAAGCATCTCGAGGCCGAGCGCGGAGTGGCGGGTGCGGTCCCGCGGACCGAGATCTGGGACGATGCCGCCTATTCCGACGTCGCCCTGCTCGAGGCCGGACGCATCTCCCGCCTCGTCGAAGCCTTCGGTCGCGGGCTCGACAAGGAAGCCCTTGCGGTCGTGACCCCTTCAGCCCGCTATGGGTCGGGCGCCTATGATTTCTACGCGGAGGCGTCCGGCGACGTGAGGACCCGGCGCCTCCAGGCGGCCCGTTCCTATCCGCTCCTGGCGCCTTCGTTCGCCCATCGTCCGATGATCCGGAAGGCGATCGATGCGGCGGAGCCGATCGGCGACCTCATCGCCACCGGCTTCGGCCTGGGCAAGGCCGGCACCAAGAGGCTGGCGAACTGCGGCTGGCGCGCGGACGGCCTCATGGTCGAGCAGATCGCGGAAGCGATCGGCAAGTTCCCGCCCGACTGGTTCCCGAAGGACCAGAAGGAGTGGATGGCCTTCCTCGACGTCGCCGTCGCCGCGGGTGCGGTGATGGAGGAGATGATCGGGGTCCCGGTCGAGAAGCTGTTCGACGGCACGAAGGGAAAGTGGTCGGAGATCGCGCTCAAGATGGCGCAGGCCCTGCCCCGCCTCGATCGCGACGGCAATGCGCTGCCGCCGGATACGTCCCGCGAGAACCTCGTGACGCTCTGCCGCCAGGTCGGCGACGTCATCAACGCATTCGCGACCGAGGTGCTGAAGCCGGCGCTGGCCAATCATTTCGGCAGGGCGGAGCTGGTATCCGGCTATGCGCGCGATCGCGAGATCCGGAAGATCGCGGCCGGCATCCTCTTCTCCGGCAAGAACATCGTCTCGATCATCGAGGCCGCCAAGTCGTGGCATGTCCACCACCACCGGATGCTCCTCGAGCGCGAGGCCGCATCGGCCGAGCTCAAGAGATACGAGGACGACACCTGGGCGCCGCTGTTCAAGCCGATCCAGGCACCCAACGGGATCTGGATCGTCTCGCTGACCAATACCGACCAGCTCAAGGAGGAGGGCCACGGCCCCAGCTTCGGCGCCAAGGCCGGCGAGGAACCGAAAGGTCTCAACCTCTGCGTCGGGGGCTATACCTCCTCCTGCAAGAACTATGGACATCACATCATCAGCTTCCGCCAGTCGGTCGAGCCCGATCCCGGGCAGAAGTCCATGGGTCGCATCAGCGTGGCGGAGATCACGCAGGTCGCCGCCGGCGACACTGCCTTCAAGATCCGCCAGCACTACGGATACGGGAACTCGCCGCTGAAGGACGATAGCCCTTCCAAGGTGGCGCTCGCCTGGCTCCAGGAGATGCTTGCGCTCGGGCGCCTTGAGATCGACTTCGCCGAGATCGAGCGCAGCCGGGAACGGAACGCCGAGGCCGAGGCCAGGGCGGAACGCGAAGGCCGCCGAGATGCGCTTGCGAGGGCGTGCGGTTTCGACTGGCGCGACAGGAACGCCGTTGCCGCTTCATTCCGCACCTGGTCAAAGACCAGGTCGTCGGGCTCCTTCCTGCCGAAGGACCTGCGCAGCCGCGAGCGCGACTATGACGAGGCCAATCCGGATCCTCTCGCCGGCGCCGAGCATGCCGCGGCCAGGGATGAGCGCGAGGCGTTCTATCAGCAGGAGGCCCACAAGAACCTCGCCGCCGTACTCGACCGGCCGGATTGCCGCGCGCTGATCGACGACATCCTCCCCTCCTACAAGACGGTGGCGGCACCGACGCGCTGAACGGCGCACCGCCCGGGAACAAAACGGATTCTCCCGAATGTTACAAACCTGTATGCTGTTGGTTATGCGTTTATCTTCGACCAGTGACTAGGAAACGAGCAGCGATACCAGCCCATGAAGCCCGAACGCATTTCCCTTTCGCAGATGCAGCGCGAGCTCGCATCCATCTCCCACCTTCTGGCGCCCGGAAGCTTCCAGCCCGGATGCCAGGCGGTTTTCGTCAACCTCCAGGACGGGGTTTCGCTGCTGGCCAGCATCACCTGGTCGACCGAGGGCGGCGAGATCCGCGGCGAGCTCGGCGAGCGCGTGGCGGAAACTGATCGCCGGATCCTGCTCTCCTTCGTCTTCGAACCGGGCGCCGGCCGCGGGAACGATCTCCAGGGCCGGCTGACTGCCGAGGACGAGATCTCGCCGGTCCCGATCGAATCTCCGATGGATGTCCTCAAGTCATTCGCCCTCCGCGTCGAGGGGCTCGTCCCTCGTATCGAGCGGTCGCCCGATCATGCCCGGTCTCAGGGCGTCATCGCCCAGGCTTCGGTCTAGGAGACGGACATGCCATCGATCGTCATCTGCGAGAAGGCGTCCCAGGCGGCCGATATCCGCAAGGCCATCGGCAATGCCCACGGCCAGGTCCTGCCCTGCCAGGGCCACCTGCTCAAGCTCAAGGAGCCGGGCGAGGTCAATCCGGCATGGGAGCGCTGGAACTTCGATGTCCTGTGGCCGGGTCAGCTCTATCCCTCGGTGCCGGATTCCTCCAGCGGCAAGGGCCGCGCCCTGGGCGCCATCAAGGATGCCATCAAGGGCGCCGACACGGTGGTCATCGCGACGGACTGCGACCGGGAAGGCCAGCTGATCGGCGAAGAGGTCGTTCGCCACTTCAAGTTCAAGGGCAAGGTGATGCGGGCCATGTTCGTGGCCCAGGATCCGAAGACCCTCCAGGATGCCTTTCGCGGACTCCGCCCGAACTCCGAATACCGGGCTCTCGGCGACGCGGCCATCGCCCGCCAGCAGGCGGACCAGGTGTTCAACCTGTCGCTGACCCGTGTCGGCACGCTTTCCCTGAGGGCGCCCGGCACGAAGGGCGTGATCGGCATCGGCCGGGTGAAGACCCCGACGCTGGCGATCGCCTGCATCCGGGAGCTCGAGATCCTCAACTTCAAGCCCACCACCTATTTCGAGGTAGCGGCGACGGCGAACGTGGCGGCCGGCAGCTTCGAGATGCTGCATGAGCGGAAGCCAGAGGACCGGATCATGGATACCCGCCTGGCGCAGCGCATCGCCCAGGCGGCCGAAGGGCATCGCGGACCGCTGGCGGTCAAGACCGAGACCAAGCGCCGATCCCCGCCGCGCCTGTTCGACATCACCGCGGTCCAGAAGCTGTGCGGTCGCTGGGGCTGGGGAGCGGATCGGGCGAGCGAAGTCCTCCAGCGTCTCTACGAGGAGCACAAGCTCATCACGTATCCGCGCGCGGAAGTGGTCTACCTCAAGGAGACCCAGATCGAGGAAGCGGCGCCGATCGTGAACGGCCTGTCAGGCATCGAGGGGCTGGGCGAGCTCGCCGGCCGCGCGATTCCCGTCGAGGGCGGCCGCCCGAAGCTGACGATCCGCAAGGGCAAGGACGGCCATTTCTACGACAAGGGCCTCGAGGGCTTCTCGCACCACGCGATCATCCCGAACGTCAACGTGATGGACCGCGCAGCGCAGCTCTACCAGGGCCTCGACGACAGCGAGCGCCGTCTCTTCGACGAGATCGCGAAGACCTACCTGGCAGCCATGGCCCCGGACTATGTCTATGAGCAGACCACCGCGACGATGGGCGTCCCGGTACCGGGCGAGCCTGGGCCTGTGGAGTTCCGCGCCATCGGACAGGTGCCGAAGCAGCTCGGGTGGAAAGTCGTCTTCGGCGCAGTGGCCGAGGACGAGGAGGAGCCGGACGAGAAGCCGGGCAAGGGACGCGGCCGGGCGCCGAAGCGCAAGGCAATGCCCGTCCTTCCCGCCATCCGCAACGGCGAGACCGCCGAGCTGACCGACGCGAAGGTCGTGGAATGCGTGACGCAGCCGCCGCATCGCTTCAGCGAAGGCGACCTGGCGACGGCGATGAAGGAGGCGTGGCGGTTCGTCGAGGACGATGCCATTCGCGCCCGGCTGAAGGAATGCACCGGGATCGGCACGCCGGCGACGCGCTCGACCGTCATCGAGGGGCTCAAGAAGCAGCAGCTCCTCGTCAACAAGGGCAAGCACATCGTCCCGACCCAGGAAGGCATGAACCTGTACCAGACGCTGAAGACGTCTGCCGCCGACCTGGTCGATCCCGGCGTCACGGCGAAGTTCGAGATGGTGCTCGATGCCGTCCTGTCGGGGCAGGTGCCCCTCGACAAGGCCATCGCCACCGTCGTTTCCCAGACCGGGCGCCTTGCCGAGCAGCTGAAGGGCGCCGGCGTTCGCCAGCATGGCGAGGGCATCCTCAAGGCTGGTTCCGGAGGAGCCGGCGGCGGCCGCTCCGGGCCGACCGACGCCATGCTGAAGGCGATCGAGGCCATCTGCGCGCGCAAGGGGATCGAGGCGCCGAAGGAGGCGATGACCGACTTCGACCAGGCTCGCGCCTTCCTCAACGAGCATCCGCGCGAAGGCGGCGGCGGCCCCTCGAAGGGTGGCTTCAAGAACGGACCCAGCGGCCGGCCCTCCGGTCCGGTCGAAGGTACCGTCCTCAACGTCTCCTATGACGATCGCGAGGAGGCCAAGAGGCTGGGTGCGCGGTGGGACCCGGAAAACAAGGTCTGGAAGGCCCCCAAGGGCGCGGATCTCCAGGTGTTCGTGGCCAAGGGGTTCCTGGCATCGAAGCCGAACATGGGCGGCCCGGGCGCAAGGGCCTGACAAATCCGGGGGCCTCTGTCGTCGCCTCGTCGGTGGGGGCCTCCGGCACCGTCCTGCGGACGGTCTTTAAGATTTTGTCGGTTTTATCGATTTGGAAGATTTGAATTTTATCGAAAAATGGAATTGGAAGAGACTTCGCTGCATTTTTTTCTCAGCGCTTTCTCACCTTTCAAATATCTTGAAGAGGACGGAGCAAGAACACTTCTTGTTTCGGCAAGGTTCGTAGATCGGCAACGAGATGGAGCGCAGACGGCCGAAATGGCCGTTTGAGGACAAGAAGAGAAGAGACTTCAAGATGACCGCCCACCGCAGCATCTGCTTCAGCGACCCCGGCGGCGGCTGGATGAGGCTCCCTTCCGGCTTCGTGAGCGAGGTCCTTTCCAAGACCCCCGGTCTCGCCGAAAGCTTCAACCTCGGTGCCGTCCCCTCCAAGCTCACGGTCGACTTCGTCTACATCGAGGCGGACGACGCCTACCCGCTCTTCGAGAAGGCGGCGAAGACCCTTGGCCAGGAGATCGTCGTCCACCAGCATGTCCACGACCCCAAGCGGTCGGCGGTGCGCTCGATGTTCGACTGGAGCCCTGAGCTCCTCAAGACCGGGTTTCTCGGCGCCGAGCTCAAGCTCTCCAGTGGGGAGATGGCGGATGTCGTCTCCCACAACCGGCCGGACGGACACGGGATCGAGCTGGTGGTGAAGGGTCGCGAGACCGGGAACAGCTACTGGATCCCGGCCTCCGAAGCCCTTTCCTACGCCCTCGAGATCCGGGTACCCGAGCACGTTCTCGCAGTCGGCGGCATCGATCCGCGGCCGCCGGCATCCGAGCTCGGCATCGATCTCTCCGGCTTGGGCTCGGGCTCGCCGAAGACCCCCTCCCTCGGGATGTAGGCGGCGAGAGTGCCGTGCCTCGCCGCCGCTCCTTTCTTCCGACCGAGATCGGCGCGCTGAGACATGCCGCCGATCGCGGCGGCAGCCTGGTCCTGAAGTCTTCCGATCTCGAGAAGACGCATTTTCGATATCTCCTGCATACCAGACTGATCCAGCCGAGCTCGATCACGTTCGATCGGCCCTGTCCGTCATGGCGTCTCGGCACGCCGGAACAGGACCCCGCGGTTCCGACCCATGAGCTGACGCTTTCCGGATGGGAGGAGTCCGGCCGCGGCGATCGGCGCACCGACGGCTTCATCCGGATCGTTTTCAGGCTGGATGATCGAAAGCGGCCATGGCGGGAGCTGATCCTTCAGCCCGCATCGATCGGCTGCCTGATCAGCCGCAACGGCTACAGGATGAAAGACGGCCTGACGGCGCCGCATTCCTGGGACCGGATCGCCACGATCGAGAGCGCCATCCGGATCCTGGCGAGGGAGTGCGCGGTCGACCAGATGGAATTCGACGATCACGGTTTCGTCGCGGATACCCGCTACGCTCACTGGCATGGCCGAAGGATCGATCTTCGCGCCGGGACGAGCGCCAGTGTCGCTCTCCGCCTGATGGCATCCGAATGGGTGCCCGACGCCGACTTCGAGACCGATCTGGCGAGAATGGTCGAACCATGGCGCCGTCATGCCCTGCGGCCTTCGTCGCCGGCATCTTCCCCCGCTTCGCCGATGGAGATGTAGATGCCCGTCGCCTATGTGAAGTTCTTCACGCCCGAGCTCTGCCGCCGCTTCCCCGACGCCTTCTTCGTCTTCGGCGACAACCACCAGGGCTGGGGCAAGAAGGGGCAGGCGGCGATCCGGGACGAGCCGAATGCGCTCGGCTTCCGGACCAAGATCCATCCCGGCTACAACCCTCTGGACTACTACACCGACCAGGGCGAGCGCGGCGGCCATTGCCGTCATGCGATCGAGGAGGATCTCGGCAAGCTTCGGATCAAGCTCGAGGCCGGCAAGACGGTGGTTCTTCCGCTCGACGGCCTCGGCACCGGTCTCGCCAAGCTCGACACCAAGGCGCCGGCGCTCTACGCCCGCATGTGCGACGGGATCGAGGAGCTGGTGGCGCTTCATGGCGTCGTCGATCTCGAGACGGATTGCATCGTGAAGCTGCCGACACGCACTGCCGCCGCCGCGACTTCTCCCACGCCAGCGGCTTCGGCCGCACCTCCCGGTCCCTGACCCTTTTCATCAAGGAGCGCACCCATGCGCATGTCACCCGACGGACAGAAGGAAGTGTTCGAGGCGCCGGCGCCGCTGCGCCCGCGTCGCGCCCAGATCGTCCTGATCTACGGCGACGGCCTGCCGCCCAAGGCATGCGTCGGCGTTTCGGAGATCGAGGACAGCTATTGGCTGGAGATGGTCAATCGCTTCAGGTCCGGGACCCAGCGCTACGACCGGATCGAGCGCCTCCGCTTCGGAGTGGTTCCGCTCGCCGCGCAGCCCTTGCAGGACGAGGACAGCTACATGTCCCACGGCGGCTCGTACTTCCACCAGGGCAAGGCGAGCGAGAAGAAGGACGAGAAGGTGCTCGAGCTCGGTCACCGCAGCGTCGACGAGGCCGATCGCTATCCGTCGATCTCGCCGATCTGGCTTGTCCGCCACAAGGGCGGCGCCATGCTGTTCATGGTTCCCGGAGACGTCGAATCCGACAGCATTGCCAGCCAGATGGAGGACTTCTTCGTCGGCGAGTTCACCCTGGAAGCCGTCAACGGCGGACAGTTCACCGCGATGGACCCGCCGGTAGCGCCTGGATGGAACCAGGTCCTCGCATCCGCGCCGGTTCAACCCAATCAAGCCCGCAAGGTGCCGGAGATGGTCCCCGCGTAAACCGTTGGGTTATCCACCGGATTCGGTCGCGCCTCAAATTTTCTGCTTTGTATTATCGTGTTTGCACCCTATTATGAAAATGTAGATCGGCCGGCCGTACAGCGAGATGCCTTGCCCCCCTGGGCTCTCCCTCTAGCGGTCCTCCCCCGCGAAATCGCGGCCGGCCGATCGACATCCTTCCAGGAGGCCGCGATGCTCGCCTACGCGCTCTACCTCGCCTCCTTCGGCCTCCTCATCGCTCTCGTGTCGATCGGCTGGCGCGGGTTCCGCGTCTATCGACGTTTCTCGGACCACGAGACCCTTCTCGCGCATCGCGCGGACGCCCTGCGCCTCCAGATCGGCCACGATCTGGCGATGACCGGCCTCTATCTTGTCTCAACCCCCGTCCTGTTGCCGGCCTTGCTCATCATGGCGGTCAGCTGGCCGTTCTGGTGGGTCTACGAGAACTTCGAGATCGCCCGGATGCCGCTCGCCGGACGCATCAATGCCCTTGGGCGACGGATTGATTCCTGGACGCAGGTACGCAACAAGCCGCTGATCGACGCCTTGCGCCGGGTCCGCGGCCCCCGCCGTGGCCTTGCCTACGTCGAGGAGACCTGAGCCATGAAAGTCAGCCGTGCCGAAGGCAGCTTCGTCCAGCTCGAGGACGGCCTTTTCTCTACGTCTTCCGAAAACCCGCCTTCCTTGAGCCGGAATCTCCGGCGACGGTGTCGATCACCCTCTTCTTCCATCGCCAGCCGTCCTGGACGGTAACGATGACCGAAGCCGAGGCGAAGACCCTGCTCGGCGGGATGGAGGAGATCTCGGACTACTGCGCGAAGCGCAAAAGCGGCTTCCGCAGCCCCTCCATGAACATGCCGACCGACACTTCGGTCATGGTGCTGAGGGTGACCTACACCAATCGCGGCGATCCCTATCGCGAGGGCATGAGCTTCGGTCTTTACCAGCCGCATGAAGGCTACGAGACGCCGATCGCGACCGTCGATGCGATGGAGCACGAGATGATGGACCTCATCGCGGCGCTCCGGTCGGCTCTGGCCGAGCCGGTCGCCGCTCCGTCATCGAGCCCGTCGCCATGAAGAATCTGCCGCCGGACGTCCTCGCGAAATGGACGAGCACCAACTGCAAAGCGTCCTTCGCCGGCTTCACGGTACCGACCACCGAGACCACCCCCTGGGGAGAAGAAGGCGCGGTCGTCGAGCGCTCGGTCGTCGTCAACTTCGAGATGGGCGAGCTCCGCGAGACGAGGCGTTTCGCCCGCGGAATCTGGAACCGTCAGGGTCACGGTCTATACCTCGTCATCGCCGATGGCGAGAGGGACGCTGGCAAGCCTGGCCTCTACGGCCTCAGCGGCCTCGTGCGAGTCAATCTGGAGCCGGCGCGCGACAAAGCATCGGTCGTCCACGGCCGTTGCCTCCTCGAGGACGAGGAAAGGCTTCACACCATCATCCATTCCGTGGCCCGGGACGAGATCCAGCGCTTCTACGTGAAGGCCATGCGTCTGCAGAAGCTGGCGGCCGAGGTGTATTTCGACCCGCCGGCGGACCAGAAGCCATTCGGCCTTCCGGATCCGAACGCGGTGCGCGCCGCGTCGCCGGCGCCGTCTCCTTGAATGTGCCTTCGCTGCTCGCGCGGCGGCGAGATCGACGAGGACGATGTCGCCGAGGTCGGATGGCTCGGTGCTCTCTCCGACTGGACCTTCGCGAGAATTCCGGCGGACATCTCCTTCGAAGGCGGCCGCCTGGAAATCACACGCTGGGAATTCGGCCTGGCGCTGAGGGCATCGGGAAGCCTTTCACCGTCCGCGCTCTCGCAGCCTCTCTCCAAGGCTCAGACGTCGCCGCTCTTCTAGAGCCAGGCGGAAGCCAGGCGCACAAGTCGTTGCAACCACACGCTATTAGGCGATGAGTATCCAGCTACCTTGACAGGAATTTATCCCGTGACGCTTGATTGACGCCGCACTGTCTCTATCGGGGATGGGCGAAATTCACGGGGGAGAACATGCTCAGTAGCAAAAGACTGCCTTTGGTAGTGGTCATGGTCGCCCTGGCTGGGTGCCAGACCACGAAGAGCCAGATACCGGGCGACTATGTGATGCCCGGATACGTCATGGTCGAGCCGCCGAGGAACAACCTCAGCGTCTGGATGCCGGTCGACGAGAAGACTAGCCAGCCCGCCGCGCTCAACATCGGACATTGCTTCAAGCCGGCGATCGTGGGGCCGGCCAGCGACGAGAAGTTCGTCCTCAATGAGACCCGAACCCTCGGTGCCGGCGCTGCCTTCAAAGCCGGCATCAAGAACGTGGTCGACGTCGATGTCGGTGCGAATTTCACCGGGACCGCGGTCAGGAAAATCGAGAACGGAAGCATCGAAACCGGTGTCTCGGCCCAGATCGCGGACGATGCCGACTGCCAGACACTCGATCGCAACAAGCTCCAGAACATTTGGCTCGTGAAGTCGATGGTTCGCTACGGCAAGGTGCATTACGAGCTCAAGGACGAGAAGGGCGCGCACCTGAATCTCAAGTCGGGAGAGATCCTCGACAAGTATTTCCCGAACAAGGCTACGCTCGAAGGCAAGGTCGGCGCCGACGGCAATCTTACGGTGGACACCAATAACGCGGTCTACCAGGTGATGCGGGTGAATGCGTTCGACTCCATCGTCGCGCAGACGGTCACCTGCAAGACTTACAGGGTCTGCACGACAGCTTTCACCTGGGAGCCGTATAATTTCTGGATCCAGGATGGCGGCCTGGATAATCGCGGCGGGCGCGTGATCACGGTCAGCGTCTGGCCCAGCACCCCCAACAAGGAGGGTGCGTTCGATATCAGGATGCTCAACAACGAAACGAGCAAGATGTGGTTCGACGATGACCAGGAGCGTCCGACGGAGGCCCGTGTCATCGCTCGCTTCGATTCCGGGGCCCAGGCAATCGAATCCGCGACCCTCACCTTCGCAATCGAGCGGCCCAAGCCCAAGAAGTAAGCGTCCTGGCGGCCGGGCATCGGTCCCGGCCGTCCCTTTCCTCTCGTCGATGCCGTTCAAATGAACGGTTTCCCTAGGTATTATCGTGAAGACACCTTATGATGTAGGTCTCGGGCCTGACCCCGCGCCAGGCTTCCGGCAGGACAGGATCGATGAGCGGCACCGACGGTCTCGACAAAGCGAAGCTGAACACGGCCCGGCACGACCTCATCGTGCGTGTCGCGCAGATGCAGGAAGAGGCCGGTCGTCTCGGCCTTTTCAAGACCATGCACAGCCTCCATGAAGCCAATCGCGCCGGCGGCTTCGAGCTGGCTGAGATCCTCGAGAACGACCGCAAGGCCAAGCTGGCGGCGAAGAAGACGGCTTCTTCCGCCGCCACCCGATCTCGCGAGCGAGAGCCGGGGCTGTCATGAACTCCACAGCCTCTTCTTCGCGCCTCGCCGTCATCGGATCCGCCGGCCGCGGTCTCGATGGCCGCTCGATCACCCGCGAGCTCTATGCCGCGATGTACCGCCTGACGGTCATGACGATGCAGGAACACGGCATCCGTCATCTCGTGTCTGGCGGCGCCGCCTACTCCGATCACATGGCGGTCCTCGCCTATCTGAACGGCGACGCCGCCCACCTGACGCTTCACCTGCCGGCGCCGTTCCTCGCGGACGGAGCCGACGTCTTCGACGTCACCGCCGGAGGCCAGGCCGGCCAGGCCGCCGGGACGGCCAACCGCTATCACCGACAGATGGAGTCCAGTATCCGCGTTCCCGGCCTCTCCCTGATCGCCAAGGCGATCGAGAAGGGCGCTGCCGTCACGGTCAGCTCCGGTTTCCATGCACGCAACAGCCTGGTGGCGGCAGAGGCCGACGTCGTCCTCGCCTTCACCTTCGGCAAGCCGGGCAAGACCTCGAGCCTCTACTACGTGGACAGCTTCGTTACCGGCAACGACGGCCACGCTTCCTATGTCGAGGCGGGTCTCAAGGACGGCGGCACGGCCGACACCTGGAACAAGGCGCAGCGTGCCCAGGTCAAATCCCATGTCGACCTCATGGGCCTAAAGCTCGGCCTGACATCTGGTGCAGTTCCGCCGATCCTCGGAAGCGACCTCAACCGGATCCTGTTCCCGGGCGTCGATCCGGCGCCCCGGTCATCTTCCGCAGCCCCATCGATGGGGGTCTAAGATGCCTCTCGACAACACCTTCGACGTCACCGCGGTCCGCGATCGTGCCGCGCTCCTCGAGGAGGCGGCCGACGGTCTGCAAACTCCTGCCCCGACATCGATCCCGGACGGAAAATGGCTCGTCTCGTGCGAGGTGACCTCCCGCGAGACCCGGACCCATCTCGTTGAAGCGGAGACGGAAGAGGATGCGATCTCGGACCTCCGCGATTTCTATCTCTACGGCACCGAAGCCGGCCAGGTCCCGCCGCGCCTGGTGAAGGTGCGCAAGGTCTCCGATGCGGACGATCCCGCTTTCGATGCCCAGCCGGCCCCGGCATTCCAGCCGCCCGACTACTCGATCTTCGCCGCCACCGTCCGCGACGACGTCCGCGAAGCCGCCATGAGGGCGGTGCGCGACCTTGCAGACGACGAAGTCGCGCTCGCAGCCCTGCCGGCCGATGTCCGGATCCGCCTGACCTTGCTTCGTCGCTTGATGACGGTCTCCGGCATCGACGCCCCCGAGGTGCATGACGGCTTCGAGGTCGATTCCGGCCTGGAGACCGGGGATCATCCGGAACCCGCGTGTCCACCGTCGCCGCCGCCGGCATTCCAGAACTGGCTGTAGCCCGGTGATTGACCTCGTCCTTGCCTGTCATGCCGACGCTGAGGTCTTCGACCGTCTCTCCATCGTCCATGACGAGGAGGCTATCGCCGCCGTCCGCGCTGTCAGCCTCGAGTGCGGCACGATGCTTCGCCTCGTTGCCGGCGACGGCTCGATCCTTGACGTGATCAGGCTTTCACCGCCAGTCGCGCAGCAGATCGAACGCACCAGGCTCTCGGGTCGCGAGATCGAGGTCGAGCTCTGCCGCATGGACGGCTGGAAGCCAAGGCCACGCGAGCTCGGCCTCATCAGGTTCGCCCAGGCGACCATCCTTCCATTCGCCGGTGCAAGGAAGGCGGCCGGATGATCGCCATCCGAGGCAAGTTCGGTGGAACCGTGATGGTCCATCGCGCGACCGGTACCCGCTACTTCCGTCTCTACGAGACCGATAGCGGCGACGTTTCGGTCATCGCGACGCCGCAGCTTGCCGACCGTCTTGCCAATGTCCGCGGTCTCGTCCGGGTTTTCGGGATCTGCGATCCGCGGCCGTTCGCGACGCTGAAGGCAGCCCATGGTCTCGATCTCACGGCCGACGTCATGGTGCTCGGCGAGGACTTCCGCCTCGAGACCGACCTCGTGCCCGAGCAGAAGGTCGTGCGCTTCGGCGAGGATCCTGTCTTCGCCCATCGCGGCTTCGTCTTTCCGGAGACGCTCGAGATCGGCGCCAAGGGCCGCAACGGCTGGATCCATCAGAGCGGCCTCAACGTCCAGGCTTGGCGGGCCCGGCATGGCGACACCAAGTCCGACTACCTGCATATCGAGGCACTGAACTCCCAGGGCCGTGGCGGCGCCGCGATCATGAGCGTTCATGGCGCCGTGGTCGGCGAGCTCGCCGCGTTGCTCGCGGAGGTGCATGCCTCCAGCCTGTCGCCGCAGGGAAGGCGCGAATTCGTCGCCGAGATGGCTCGCCGTCTGGGTGTCGATCTGAAAGCGCCCGATCCCGAAGCGCGTGCCGAAGAGGCACCCCAGGCGCTCCAACCGGATGCCCGACCCGCGACGCCGGTATTTTGACGCTGCCTAGCGCGGGCCGCGCATCCTGTCGAAGAGCTCGAAGACGCTATCGGCATAGAGCTTACGCGGATTCGCGTCGCACCATTTGCCGATGGCGACCATCTGCTCCGTCGTCGTCATCGAGCTAAGGATGACGGGCGCAATCTTCTGGCTGATGAGCATTACGTTGAGGCCCGACATGTAGCCCTGCGCCCAGGTGAAATAACTTAGCCCGATGAGGCCGCCCTGCTTCTTCAGGTCGTCGTTGTACTCCTGGCAGGTCAGATACCCCGGGCCCATGCCGGCGCTCTCGGCCTTGGCGTGGCCGGCCTGGAAGACGAGCATGGCAGCTGCCAGGGCGGCGGCGACTCTCACGGCCTGCTCCCTAGAATTGTCCCTTCGCAACGGTCGTCGGTGCGATGTAGTTGACGAGTTGCGCGCATTTTTTTCCCGCGGGATCGTATGTGGTCGAGACATGGATCTCGGCCTTGTCCTTGAAGAGATAGGTCGAACGGCGTTGGATCTTGCTGATGGGATAAGGGCTGTCGGTCTCGCTATCGGGCTTGCCATAGGTCGAGGAGACCATGCTGGCCAGCGGAACGTGGAGCACGAAGCACTCATCCTGCGTCGGTTTCGACGGGCTATCCGCCCTCACTAGGACGATGTCACGTACCTTGCCGCCGGCTCCGGTGAACCATACGGAAACGTCCCAGAGCGTCCCGCCGATCTCGGTGTTGTACTGGATGGTTCCGTTCGGACCCAAGGTCGCCGCGGTGCCGCCGGCGGATTTCGCCTGGGCATGCGTCATGGCGAACTTGAAAGGCCCCCAGCCGTCGAGCTTCGCTCGCTCGGCTGCGCTCGAGGGCGCCGCCTCGATCAGCAGCATCGCCAAAACCAGGATGATGAGCCGCATCGATGTCCCCGTTGTCCGAGGGCATGGTATCTCGGGGCGAAGGCCGATCTCAAGGCGGCGATCGGGTTCTTCCGCTCGTTGATCTCGACGTAGCGCGCATGAGCTCAGATCGCTGACGCATGGCCTCGTCGTATTCCTGGCGCTCGACCTCGCTGAGCTTGCTGGCGACCGCCTTCGCGATCAGCCGGCGTATCTCCAGGTCGAGATCTTCTTCCCTGGGCAAGTCGTCAGGCGTCGACGGGAATAAAGCCCCGGATCCTCGCTTCGGTGATGCCCTCGCCCGTCGGTCGTCCCATGGGCTCGCCGATGCTTCGGTCGCGGTACTCCGCCCAGCCCAGCTTGACGCAGGCGTCGAAGCCCTTGACGCTTCCGCCGTCGAGCCAGAGACGATCGACCGAGCGCCCGTAGTAGTAGGGCCCGCCGGCGCAGAGCGCCTCGAGGGTCGGGAGCGCTTTCAGGACCCGGCGTTCGCGAATCCAGGTGCGGACCTTGTCGATCGCGCCGGTGATCGTCTTCAGGGGGCTCATCGCGACTTCTCCTTGATTTCGGTGTCCTTGATGACGGCCTCGACCATCGCCGCGGCGATGACCGCGGACAGCAGCGCGCGCCGGCTGACGGTGACGTTGATCTTCGGGTCGTCCTCGCGCTTGAGCGTGACGAACCAGACGGGGACCATCCCCCGATCGCGCCGCCTGGTGCCGATATGGCTGAGATACCAGCCAGCAGGCAGCTGCCGGCGCAGACCCTCGACATTGGGCACCGTGGCGCAGGCCATCAGCTCGTAGGCCCTGGCCGGAGTCCTGACGGGGAGAAGCTTCATCGAGCGGATCGAGGCGACCGAGGCATCGGAGAACTTCCAGATCCTCGCCTGGATGGCCCTGAGGGCACGGACCCGGGCCGCGGTTCGGGAGGGCGTCTTCTTCTCGCTGCCGACGCGAATGCTCGGCTCTTTCGTCGCTTTGGCGCCCGAGATCTTCATTCTCATTCCCCTACTCGATGCGCCATGTAGCCGATGCTTTTAATTCGTCATCGGGTGCAGATCCTTCGCCTGGGCGGGTTTTCTCCCATGGAGGCTCCACCGTCCATTCGGTCCAGGCCGTCCGCCAGGTCACGTTGAAGAACCAGAAGCCGAAGCTTGGATGAGGGCCGTCGTAGTAGAACCAGTCGCGGCCCCAATAACGGTAGCCCTTATCCAGCCAATTAAAGGGGTAGAACCAGTACAGGTCGTAGTAGGAGCCGTCCTTGGTATTGCGTCCCAACCAGGTGACGCCGCCGTTCGACAGGTCGATCCGCCAGATTCTCACGACTGCGAGCGCCCTTCAGTTTCGGTCGCGGCATCTGTTGTCGCTTTCATATCACCATGATAGTATGTATACGCGATTTATCCAAGGGGAAAGGGGCAGGGGCGGATGTCGGGCGCCGAATTCATCACGCCGCCACGGCACATCTCGCAAAAGGTCGGCAAGGGCATCGTCGGGTACGACGCCCATGTCACCAGGGCCGAGCGCGCCGTCAACGCCCAGATCGAGGCCACGGACTATCGCATCCTCGCGAAGCCCCATGTCGACGCGCTGCGCACGGCCCTCAAGGCCCTCCATGCGGACACCGCAGATACCCTGGCCTGGAAGACCCTCGTCGAGGTCGTTCACGATTTCCGCGGCGAGGCCGCCAGCTTCCGGCAGTTCGCCGTGGCCGAGGTCCTCATGTCGCTCAAGTCCCTGCTGACGCTCGACCGGCACGTCAACGCGCGCTTCATCCAGATCGCGTCGCTGATCGTCGACGGGATCTCCGCCATGATCGCGCAGGGCATCGGCAAGGATAAGAACGGTCCCGCGGCGCCGGTCGTGAAGGGCCTCGGCGACATCGCCAACTCGATCATGCCCGCGTGGAAATACGGGCCGAGGATCCAGGTCACCTATGCCGGCAATGGGGTCGGGCACGCGGACAGCGGCAAGTCCTCGCTTTCCAACGTCGCGGCCTGAAGGCAGAGACCCCATGCGCCGGACACCTACCAATCCTCCCGTGCTGCTCACCCGCGACGCCTTCCGCGAAGGGGTATTCGCGCGCGACGGCGGCTGCTGCGTCTTCTGCAAGGAGCCGGCGATCGACGCCCATCACATCGTCGAGCGGCGACTGTTTCCGGATGGCGGCTACTACCTCGAGAACGGGGCCTCGGTCTGCGAGAAGCATCATCTCGAATGCGAGATGACGACGATCTCGGTCGAGGAGGTTCGGCTCGCCGCCGGTATCCGGCGCATCGTGTTGCCGCCTCATCTCTACGACGACCAGCAGATCGACAAGTGGGGCAACCCGATCCTCGCCAACGGCACGCGGCTCAAGGGCGAGCTGTTCGAGGACGAGAGCGTCCGGAAGATCCTCGAGCGCGGCCGTGTCCTTCAGCTCTTCACCGATCTCGTGAAGTACCCGCGCACGCATCACCTGCCGTGGTCGCCGGGCGTCTCGGACGACGATCGCGTCGTTCATGACCTGTCGCGGCTCAATGGCCGCCGCTGCGTCGCCGCGACCAAGATGGACGGCGAGAACACCTCGCTCTACCGCCACAAGATCCATGCGCGCAGCGTCGACAGCCGCCATCACCGCTCGCGCGACTGGGTGAAGCAGTTCCACAGCACGATCGCCGGCGACATTCCCGAGGGCTGGCGCATCTGCGGCGAGAACCTCTATGCCGTCCATTCGATCCGGTACGAGGACCTCCCCAGCTACTTCATGGGCTTCTCGATCTGGGACGAGAAGAACCGCTGCCTGCCCTGGGACGAGACCCTCGACTGGTTCGGCCTCCTCGGCATCGAGCCGGTGCCGGTCATCTACGACGGCGTGTTCGACGAGGCCGCCCTGCGCGCTCTGTGGAAGCCCGCCGATGCCGTGCGCTGCGAAGGCTACGTGCTGCGGCCGGCCGACGGCTTCTCCTATGCCGAGTTCAAGGACCTGGTTTTGAAATTCGTCCGCCCCGGGCATGTGCAGACGGTCAAGCACTGGATGCACGGCCAGCAGATGGAAGTGAACGGTCTCAGGTCGAGGCCAAAACAGGAGATGACACCATGAGCAGGAATCGAGAGGGAATGCCAACGGTGCTGTGCCAGGCCCCGCAGTGCTTCAGGCCGAGCTCAGGTTACGCCGTCGAGGAGGGTCTCGGCGTCACGCATTGCGACCGCCATGCGGAATGGGCGAAGGCCCGGGTCGCCGAGATCGTCAAGGAGCAGGCTTCGAAGGTCGAAGCGGGGAAAGGGGCGACCAATGGCTAGGACACGCACGCCGGAGCCGCCGGTCGAGATCGGCATCCAGAAGACCACCGCGGTCGCCATCGCCATCTCCCAGGCAAAGCTCCAGGAGATCGTCTTCGACTGGCTGAACCAGGGCCTGGTGAAGGACGGTAAGGCGCCGGCGCCGGCTTCGAAGGAGGCTGTCGAGGTGACCGGCAATGTCGGAGGCGACGAGCAGCTCGACGGGATCTCGGTCCAGTACCGGATCCAAGAGAGCCTCTGATGCAGAGAGAGCGCGCCACCAGGATGCTCGAGCGCATCTGTCAGCAGATCGACAGCGGCGACACTCCGGTTTCCTTTCATGGTCTCTGGGTATTCGGCTCCTATGCACGCGGCGCCACATCTCCTGGCGACCTGGACATCGTCGTCCTCCATGGGTCAGCCGATCGAGCGCGGGCCCGGAAATGGAAGAGCGAGGCTCGGCAGAAGTCCCTCAACTACATCGACTATCTCTGCTACCCACAACGGAAGTTGCAAGCCCTGGTCGGTACGACCTTGCGACGCCCTGGGGAATCTATCGATATCTTGACGGGAAAATCCTTCAAGGACATCGAGGATAGTTTCACGATTACCAAAAAGGACTGCACCTTTCTTTGGTCTCCATCCGATAGAGACTGGCGGACAAAGTTGGCTGGAATTCGCGTCGACACCGCCGCAAAGAGCTTCGAGCACGGCCTGTTCATGAAACCGAAAGCGGCTCGCTGCGACTGGGATTCGATGGAGCATCTGACGGAGATGCTGCGCCAGGAGGTGCTTGTCGTTTCGAAGATCGGGCTTGGCGACGTCGAGGCGCCTCCGACCCTAAGCGCCTGGCCGGAACATGTCCGGTCTTCTTTGGAGCTGGCGTCGAGGTACGCAGGAAAGAAACGGCGCGAATGCCTGCCTTTTGCCTTTCAATGGCTCATCGACCAGGGAGAAGCTGGAATCTACGACTTCGATAACGAAGTACGGTCGGATGACGGACAATTCAAAGTCCTCATCGGGAACCTGTATCCCTATTGGATCAGCAGAACCTTGTGCGACGATGAATATGTCAGCGCGCTTGCGCATATCCTGCATTTCAGACGTGGGACGCCGCGCGAAATCCTGGTGTTCAGGCGTGGACCGCGGTGGCGGGAGCGCACTGCGATCAGCCGCGCCCTCCAGGAGGGCTTCGTGAGCGTGCCGGCCGTCGCGGTGGTCGCGGTTCCGGAAGAGCCGGACCACAGGAAAGCTGCGTAGCGCACATGGGCTTCCAGTCTCGCTTCCGGTCCCGATCGTCATCGATCGGCGCGAAGGTCGCCTACGTCAAGAGCCAAGGCCAGACGCGCAACCATCATTGCCACTGGCTTGGCTGCGAGAAGCAGGTCCCGCCGGCGGTCTGGGGATGCAAGCCGCACTGGTACGCGCTGCCGCCGGAGATCCGGAACCGGATCTGGAATGCCTATCGGACCGGACAGGAGAAGGACATGCGACCGTCGCGCGAGTACGTCGCGGCTGCCCAGGAGGCGCAGGCGTGGATCGCCAGGAACCATCCAGCCAAGGCAGTCGAGATTCCGGCACAGATGACTCTCTTATGAGGTTCGAGCTCGACGACGGTGGCCGCTCGGCCGCCGGATACAAGGGCAGCGCCGGCGACTGCGTCTGCCGCTCGATCGCCATCGCTTCCGGCCGACCCTACGGCGAGATCTACCGGCGCCTCGCCGATGGCATGGGCGCGCAGCGCGCAGGGAGGTCGGGCAAGCGAGCGCGGTCGGCCAGGAATGGCATCGACGTTCGGCGGAAGTGGTTCAAGGCACTGATGGCAGAGCTCGGCTTTGCCTGGACCTCGACCATGTCGATCGGATCGGGATGCAAGGTTCACCTCCGCGAGGACGAGCTTCCTTCGGGTCGCCTGGTCGTCGCCGTGAGCGGTCACTACACGGCGGTCGTGGACGGCACGATCCGGGACACTCACGATCCTCAGCGAGAGGGATCGAGATGCGTCTACGGATACTGGAAGATGAGCGACTAGGCTCTCATCGTCGCGTCGCGCGGTCGCGCCGCCGGAGGACCTGCATCCCTCCTCGGATACTCAGTCCTGCCCCTTGATCATGTTGTGCAGGCCCTCGACCTTCGCCGACGGATCCTTCACGGTCAGCAGGAGGGCGTAGGCAGGCTTGAGACCTTGCGATCTTGTCATGTCTCCGGCGATGGAGGCGATCGCCGCATCACGTCGCGAACTGTTCCCGATGGCGTCTGCGTACTTGATCGCCTCGGCGACCTGCCCCGCCTTCGACAGGGCTCTCGCGATCGCGGCTTGAGTGAAATGGCGCGTGATGTCGAGCGAGATGAGCTTGATCATCTCGGTAGCCTTGTCCATCTGCCCTTTCGATGCGCGCCCGACGGCGATGGCCTCGATGACCCTTTCCTTCCTGAACTTGTCAGGGATCGATGTCGTCAAGGAGAAGGCGTCGTCGAGGAGGCTCCGAGAGATCTCGGCGGGTGCCTCCTGCCAGGAAGCAATGAAGATCAGCATATTTGCCCGTTCCTCCGGGCCCTGGATTTCGCGAGCAAGCGCGACAGCCTCATCGAAACGCTTCGCCCTGGTCAGCTGCCTGACAGCATTCTCAAGGCTCCTGATGCGCTTGGAGTCATCCTCGATCATGCGCATCGCCGAAATCGCGCCGGCGAACGCTTCCTGTCCGCCGGGAAGCTCCAGCCTCGTCTCGACGACCCCGATCATAGCCAGGGCGGTTGATCTTTCTGAAGGGTCGACCAGGGATTCAGTGGCGCGGCGGGCTTGACCGACGAGAGCAAGAGCTTGCTGGCGACGGCCATTCTTCCGGTCGTCATCGGCGATGAAAAGGAGAGCGAAGACTCTGTAGTCGACGTTGTCGAATGTCTCGGAAACCTGGAGAGCGGCATCTCGCCTTCCGTGTTTCGTCAACGCCACCACGGCATAGAACCTGGCGTCTCGCGCCTGGCCCTTGTCGGCGATCGCCTCCACCTCCTGCAGGACCTCGCGTACCTGACCGAGCGCGATCTGGGCTCGCATCCGGGAGGCGTTCACGATGGTTTTCTCGTATCCTTTCTCTGCCCTCCCCGCCATGTCCCTGATCTGATCGATGGTTTCCAAGGCGCCGGTCCGATCGCGCGATCTGGCTTGCACCTCCGCGACGGTCCTCATCGTCTCCGCCCTCGACATCAGCGAATCTTGCTTATGCGCCAACGCCAGGATCTGAACGGCGATGCAGACCTCGTTCGGGTTCTCGATGCATTTCGGCTCTTCCTTCCGAGCTCGCTCGGTCCGGATCGCCACGATCGTCTTTGAGATTTCCTCGTCGATCGCCTTGAGCCAGAAGGTTCCGATCGGCTGGCCCGAGATCAGCTGGACGGCGAGATTGGATGCCGGATATTCCTCGACGATCCTGTCCGCGAGACTGCGTGCCTGCCTCAGGTTCTTGAGCCTGTCCTCGCTGTTGGCGGAGGCCGGTTCCTGGAGCAGCTTCTGCGCCTGCACGAAAAGGCGGTTGGCGGCAGCGTTCGGATCCTGGGCGGCGCTCGGCCACGGCAGGCTCCAGGCCAACATGATGGAGATCAGGATGCCGACGATGCGCATGGGTGGTCGCCCCGATTTTTCGCCATCTTAGCGAGTTTTCGGAGCCACTTCTCCAACTTGCCTCTCGGAGCTTTCTCCGCCAGCTGATACCTTCCACTATGGCGTTCTCGCCCGAAACGATCGAGCGCGTCAGGCTCGCAAATCCCCTGGCCGACGTGGTCGGCGAGCGCGTGGATCTGCGCCGGCGCGGCGGCAGCCTCTCCGCCAGCTGCATGTTCCACGAGGAGAGGACGCCGTCTTTCCATATCTTCGAGGACGACCGCGGCGGCCATTTCCACTGCTTCGGATGCGGCTGCCATGGCGACGTCCTCGACTTCGCCCAAAGGCATCTCGGCCTCGGCTTCAGCGAGAGCGTGCGCTTCCTAGCGGAGCGCGCCGGCATCGAGATCGCCGAGGATGCCCATGCCGTGGACCGCCAGCGGCTTTCATCCCAGGTCTACGAAGTCATGGACTACGCTTTCCGGCTGGCCCAGGCGACGTTGGCGTCGCTGGCCGGACGGGATCCGGATCATCCGGCCATGGTCAGCCTTGCACGCCTCGGCCTCGACGCCGAGGCGATCGGTATCGCCGGCCTCGGCTTCATCCCTGAGGGCACCGCCCTCACGCAACGGCTGGTCCAGGACGGAGTGACCCGACAGCTCCTCGAGGAAGCGGGCTTCATCGGGTCCGGCGAGGACAGCCTCGGAGGCCGGATTGTCCATCCTGTCCGAGACCGGCTAGATCGCGTCGTCGCCCTGATCGGCCAGCCGATCGATCTCGCGTCCGGAGATGCGGCGCTGGTGCATCATCGAAACGCGGGCCGGCTCCCGGCGATCGTCCACTACGGCAGCCGGCGCAACAGGATGCGAACGAGTCCATTGCCCGACGAAGGCGACTTTGCTCGCCGGGCTGCCGGCATGGACGGGCGCCCGGCCGGGATCGTGGTCCCCGACTTTCTCGCTGCCTCCATCCTCGCCGGACACGGCTTTGCCGACGTCATGGCGCCGACCTCCGGCCTTCTCCTGCCGGACGCGATCGCCGCCGCCTGGCGCATCACCGACGAGCCCGTGCTGGTCGTCCCAGACGACGAGGTGGGGAACGCGTTCATGCGATCGTCGATCGAGGGGATCCTTCCCCTGGTTGGCCCCGGGCGCTCTTTCCGCTTTCTCCGGGTCCAGCCGGCCGCCTTCCCCGGCGGTCCTGCCTTCGATCCGGAGGTCATGCGGCTGAGGATCCTCGGAATGGCGGAGAACCTGGTCGACGTCGTCTGGGATCTCGAGGTTCCAGGCCCTCCTCCTGGGAAGTCGGCGTCCTCCTGGGATGCGATCCATGGCCGCTCCCAGTCTCCGGTGGCCCTGGACCGCCTTATCCGCCGCGTTCGCGGGATCCATCACGAGGAAGTCAGGTCCTTCTACGCGCTCGACTATGCGGGAAGATCCCGGATCCAGCTGGGCATCGACCCGAGGTGGCCGGAGGCGGATCCGGTCCGCGTGCTGGCGCTGGACCTGGCGCCGGCCTGAAGACGCACGCGGTCTTCCCTGGCGCGCCTATCTGCCGTCCTGTATAATCCTGTCGGCTCTTGTCGATAGGGAAGCAAATGGCCGGCACCGAGATCAAGGTCTTCACCGTCGTCCGGGAGCGCTTCGTTCCGATGCGCCAGGTCCTGACGATCCGCGCGGCCTCCGGCGAGGAAGCGCTGATCAAGGCTGCCGCGGCATCCTGGAAGGGCGAGGCGGCACAGCCCGCCGACGAGGGCGGCCTCTGCCAGGCTTTCGAGGGTGACCACGAGAACGCCGATGCCGCCCGGGACGCGCGGGCCGTCGAGCACGCCATTCCCTACTCGCTGCTGCATAGGAACGACCGCAACGAACGCCTTCTCGAAGGACTGATGGGGCTCCTCGATCGCCTCGTCACCGATGCGAAGCCCGATCTCGAGAAAGAGGTCCGCCGGCTGCGGCTGCTCGCCGAAGGGAAGCATGCCCCGGAGGACCTGGACGCATGACCGGCGAGGTCAGACCCCTCTACTCGCTCTGGATCACCTTCCGCTCCAACGAGCACCCGTTTCAGACCGATTACGATCCCTATCCTAAGAACAAGTTCGCCTCCGACGAGGAAGCATTCGCCTGGTGCCGTGGGATGCGCGAGGGCATGGGACCCGACTACGACATCTCGCTGAGGAAGAACGGGCAGCCTATCGAGGTGCCCCAGCTGCCTGAGCCGGCCGCCTCGGAAGGCGTCGACGTTCCATCCCCAGGCCCGACTCCATGAACGATCCCGTGAAGCTTCTCCCCTGCCCGTTCTGCGGGGGCCAGGCGTCGATGGACGAGCTCGATGGCCGCCGCGGAACGTCCCGGCAAAGCTGCATCGTCACATGCCTCGACTGCGGCGCCAGCCACGAGAGCTCTGACGAGGGCGACCGATGCGGCACGTCCTGGAACCGGAGGGCATCACCGTCGCCGGCTGATTTTCCGGACATCTCGGCCGAGATCGACAAGTTCGCCCACTCCTTGGACGAGGCGGCGAAGCTGCTCGACATCCGTCGTCCGGTCGGCGGAAGCACGACCATCCGCGACATGCTGGCCGATGCCGGCGCCGTCGTCCGCCAGCTGCACGAACGCCTCGTCGTCCAGCACTCTTCCGCACCGCCGCCGCCCAACCCCTGGCCAAGCCGACCGCCAGAGTTCAATCGCTGGTATGCGGAGGCGCCGCGCTTCCTGGCATACGTCCAGCGGCATCCCGAGGCGTGGTGCCGCGACGGCAGGCTGAAATACCTGAACGTCCGGGTCGACACCCGATCGAGCCACTTCCGGGTCTTCGCGGACCCGGAGCATGGCGGCGGCGAGATCTCGCCCGACGAGTTCGTCGCCGCGTCGCAAAAGGGCCGCGCCGCGGTGTGAGCTTTCGCTTCACGCTGCTATAATCCCTTCCGCCATCTGCTATAGGCGAACGGAAGCCGATTCGATGCCCGTCCTGGCGCTGCCCAAATCGTTCTTCGTCCGCGAGCGCAACGATGTGTATGGGCGATGGCACATCGCTTTCTGGCGCGAGCTCGTCTCCAACTCGATCGACGCCGGTGCTTCCCGCATCCAGATCCGGACTTCGTACGGAACGATCCCCGGCGGCGACGGCACCGAGGTCTTCGAGGTCACCTTCGCCGACAACGGCTGCGGGATGAACCGCGAGACGCTCGAGGACGTCTACTTCAAGCTCGGGGCCTCGACCAAGGGCGAGGGATCCAGCGGCGTCGGCGGCTTCGGTCGTGCCCGCATCCTCACCTGTTTCAGCCATGTCGCCTACTATATCCGCACGCTCGACTGCGAGGTCACCGGCGATGGGGCGGAATATTCGCTGACCAGCGGTCTTCCTCGCCAGCCGGGCTGCACCGTCGTCGTCGGCATCGATCGCAAGGAAGCAGAGAGGCTCGAGGAGGGGCTCAGGAAGTTCCTGCAGGAATGCCAGCTCGACTGCGAACTCGAGATCAACGGCGAGCGCTACCAGGGCTGGGGCTACAAGGGCCGCGTCAGCCGGCAGCTCGTCGACGAGGCCGGCAACCCATTCGCCAACGTCCATGTCAGCTATGGCGAGAAGGCCAGGAACAAGGGCCGTCTGATCGTCCGCGTCAACGGCGTCTCGATGTTCACGCCCTGGGTGCGGGACCTTGACGCTCAGGTCATCGTCGAGGTCTCGCCCGAGAGGTCGCGTGCCATCCTGACCGGCAGCCGCGACAATTTCCGCTCTCCCTATTCCGACATCCTCGACCGGTTCACCCAGGAGCTCGCCTCGGACCGCTCCAAGATGCTTCGGGTGCATGACGAGGTCTCTGTCCAGGTCTATCGCGGCGCCGGCATTGCCGCGGCGACGCCAGGATCCTACGCCGGCATCAGATCGGGATCGACCAGGGAGAGCACCGGTCTCTGGGCTCCGGCTCCCGCCGGCTCCGTCGGCGCGTCCGAGAGCGCGGGCGGCATCAGCCCGATCAGGTTGCCGGCGGACTTGCCCGACATGGTGGTCCGCATCGCCAGCCCGAATGCGGCTTCGAAGCGATCCCTCGTCAGGTTCCTGCCCGAGAACTGGACTAGGGCTTCCGGCGAAGGATCGTCTGCCCGCATCCTCTATGCCATGTGGGTGGCTGCCTGCGAGCATGCGATCGCGGCTCTGCTCAGGGTGCGCCCCGGGCTCGGGGAGGTGCGCTACATGCCCGGCTTCTATTTCGACACGCCGGAGGACGGCGCCAGCTACACGCGCGGCCTCCATTCGACGGTCGCGATCCCCGGAGAGCTCGACAGGCGGACGCACGCGATCCTCCTGAACCCGCTCGACGACAAGGGCCGGCTCCTCTACTCGGCGACGTCGAAGTCCGATCGCAAGACGCTGATCGCGGTCGCCAAGCACGAGGCCGCGCATGTGGTCGAGGAGTCCCACGACCAGGACTTCGCTTCCCTGCTGACCTTCATCGACGCGGCCTTCGACGAGCGCCTGGCCTTCCAGCGCATGGACGAGCTCGCCTCCCGGATGCGCTCGGCCTTCGGCAGGAAGGCGCTGGTGCAGCAGGTGACGCAGGCTCAGCGGGCAGCGCCCCAGCCGCCGGCAGAGACAGGCATCCAGCGGCCCTGGGAACGACGCCTCGCCGCCGATCACCCGATGACGATGTCCATGGCCGGGCTTTCGACGCCGCCGATCGGAAGAACCGGATCACCCGCGCCCATCGGCCCGGTCGCCGCCGCGGTCGCGACCTCCGTCGCCGATACAGGACGTGCCGGCGTGGTCGCCGTGGACGCCACGCTGGTCAGCGATCTCGAGCGGCTCTTCGCAGAAGGTGCCGAGAGCGCCAGGCGCCGGCGCCAGGCCGAAGCCGAGGCTGGCGACGAGAAGCCCCGGGCCTCGTCGCCGTCTCCCGGCTTCTGAGATCGGGCATGCAGGATCCCCTCGAAACCGACCTGGTGGCGCTGCTCGAGCGCCATGGCATCGCCTATACGAGGCCGCTACCGCTGGACCCGGATAATCCGTCGCGTCTCGACTTCCACCTGACCGATATCGACCTCTACATCGAGCTCAAGCAGTTCTACACGCCCCGTATCTCGCGCCAGCTCTCCTCGGTCCCAAACGGGAAGTCGACGATGGTCCTGATGGGGCGGGGCTCCATCGCCGCCTTGGAGCGCCTCGTCGAAGCGATCGCCGCCCAGCAGCAGGCGACGCCTTCGATCCCCGCGTCCACGCCTTCCAATTTCTAGCTTCATCGAGAGGATTTCTATGTCGACGACGCTGTCCAATCCCGAGACCCGACGTTCCTGGTTGCGCTCGGCGACCCTCCAACTCGGGATCTGGTGCGCCTCGCGCTTCGGCATCGAGGCATACACCAATCGCCGCGAGCGCGCCGCACGCGTGCTCGAGGAAGCGATCGAGCTCGCGCAGGCGGAGGGCTTACCGATCGGGAAGGCGCAACGCATCCTCGAAGTCGTCTATTCGAAGCCCGCCGGCGAGCCTTCGCAGGAAGCCGCCGGCGTCATGACCACGCTCATGGGATGGGCCGCGTCGACGAGCCACGATCTGGAGCGAGTGACGCAGGCAGAGATCGACCGCATCCACGCGCTGCCGAAGGACTACTTCGAGAAGAAGAAGGAGGAGAAGCGCGCGCTGGGGGTCAGCGAGGAGAATCCGGGGACGACGACGGCCAAGGAACGCGCATTCGAGCCAGCATGAGGATCCCAGGGATTTTTCCCTCCTCGCTCTGACCTTCGAGTCGATCAGTCAGCTGTTCGAAGCTGGTTTTCCAAGGACTTGTCGGTTGGCGGCCTGCAAAAATCCTCATTGCTTACAGGGCAATAGCTATTCGTTTGCCCTTTGAGAAATCGCGTCGGCTATGTATCATGGTGACGACTGCAAAACACAAGGGGCGGACATGACGGTGCATCAGGATCAGACTAGCCTGGTTTCCACAGACAGCCGGGCAATCAAGCTGTCTTCCGATCTCGTGGAGGTGCGCGATCTCCTCGCTTCCGATCGAGGCTCCTTTTCCGCCATCGAGTCCTTGAAGGAAGCCCGTGCCAGGGATCTGCATTGGCAGGTTCTCTCCGAGACCGTGATCCTGCTGCGAGAGGTAGCCGAGGCGAAGGGCATCGGCTTCATCCGGCTTTGCGGCTATCTGGGCGCGGTGAGCGGATACAAGACCGACACGATCAAGAACATGGTCGGCATCTATAATCGCGTGGCTCGGGTCTTCCAGGATCCCTCCTCCCGAAACCTGGTCCTTGGCTCGAGGACCTGCGTTGCGGCCGCCTATGCCTGCAACGTGGCGTGCTACGATCCCGAGCGTCTTCCGGGCATCCTCGATCGCATTCGTGCCGGAGATGTCTTTACGCATGCCGAGGTCCGTCACGCACAGAATCTGTCGGCCGAGAATTCGGGAAAGACCCCGGTCGTCTATAGGCCGTCGGAGCGCAAGCCCGCCAAATCCAAACCGGCGCCTGCGTCGGAACCTGCCGCAATCCCAGCCAGCCCGCGGGAAGCGAAGCCCTTTCCTGCATCTTCTCTACAGCCGCGCGTGTTGACGATCTCCGAGAGAGAGAAGATTCGCGATCTGCTCGAGACCCACTTCGATGCCGTGAAGGGCATGTATGGCGCGGGCTGGTCGGACCAGAAGATCGCCGAGGCCGTGAACGTGCCGCGGGCATCGGTGTCGCAGATCCGCGACGTCTCCTACGGTCCCATCCTGGTGACGCCGGAGATGGAGGCGCTGATCGCGCGGCACAAAGTCCTGAACACGGATATCGCGGATCTGCAGCGGTCGATCAGGTCAACGGAGGAGAAGCTTTCCGGCCAGCGATCGCGCGAGACCGAGCTGCTGGCCGAGATGCGAGAGCTCAAGGGCCAGCTGACACGGATGGGTATCGCGAAGGCGGTCGAGTAGGACCTCGCCCTAGGGCGCCGCATCCCTGACGAACCGCCTGGTCGCCGCGCTGCGCCTGACATAGGGCGCCATGTAGGGGTGGGCACCGCTCTCGAGCGAACGCGTCACCAGATCCCGATCGAGCAGCCATGCGACCGCGGGATTGAGACGGCGATGGCCCCACTGGAGCTCCTCGTCCATCTCCTTCAGCCAGCGCCCGTCCTTGTCGCCGTTCATCATCAGCGTCGCGACCGCGAGCGCGTCCTGCTCCGGCGACCACGGCATGAAGAAGGCGTCGAAATCGGCATAGAGCTTGTTTTTGATCGTGAGCGAGTGGAAGCCGATCGAGCCGCATCCCAGGGTCACGAATTTCTCGACATAGGTCCACTCGAGCTCGTCCACCGCGTCGACGATCGCCTCGTCGGACAACTTGAGATCCTCGCGGATCGCCTTCGCCTCGATCCTGCCGCCATAGCCGGTCGATGAGCTGGTGACGATCAGCTTGACCAGTGCCTCGGCAGCCGTCGAGAGACCGGTCGGCGAGCTCGGCCGCGGCGCAGAGACGATGATCGGCGCAGGACCGAGCGGTGGCCGCCTGCTCACCTCGAAGATGTCGTCGACCAGGGCCTTAAGTCCGGCATCGTAATCGTCGAGGCTATGCGAGTAGCGCCCTCGCAGAAGCGCTGGCACGTCCTTGTAGTGGAGCTTCTGGCGCACCACGAAGAACCTGATGCCGTCCTCGATCATGCGAGCGAAAGCGGCCAGCCACTCTGCCTTTACCCAAGGACGATCCTGATCGTCGCCGGTCGCGATCAGGATGTAATGCGTCATCCTCGCAAGCGCGTCGTTCATGAAACCCGGGATGCTGGTGTCGCCGCGCACGTCCCATACATCCAAGTGTGAATAGATGCCGTTGGCATGCAAGTCGGCAGCCAGGCGCTTGGCCAGGTCGAGACCGGCAGGTCCATGGGAGACGAAGGCAACGGGGGATGGCGTTTGCGGCGTAGTGGGGATTGTCATGCCGTTCGATATGATGGCGGCCAAGATCCAGGCACAAGTCGGCACCCTCAATCGAATCGGATGACAACCCCTGGTGCTTGTGGATAGCTTGCCTCCATCGGTGTTTCGCGAACGCTTGCCAGCCGGCACGGTGCATCGCGAACATCGATCGGTGGGCACGGTGCATCGCGAACATCACGTCCGCGGTGCGCCCTCCGACACGGTGCATCGCGAACCTATGCCCTATGGCACGGTGTTTCGCGAACACTTGCCTGCCGACACGGTGTATCGCGAACGTCCGGTCTCGAGAACCGACTTTCGCCACGGTGTATCGCGAACGCTTCAGTGCCGACACGGTGTATCGCGAACACAGGAGGGGGTGGGCATGCAGGAAAAGAACGTCGACCTGTTTTTCGGCTCGATGGTGGATGTCCCGCTTCGGGACGATCGGGCACTCATGGAGTACCCATTCTTCTCCTTGCAGAAGCAGCCCCAGATGACGGCCTTGGAGTATGACGATGGCAAGGTAAAGATACGCGTTGCGCCCGGAGAAAAGGGTATAGCGACGATCTGGGACAAGGATATCCTGATCTACTGTGCGACTTTTATTAACGACCGCATCGAAAAGGGACAGCCGATCGAGCGCAAGATCTTCTGCACCAGCTATGACATCCTGGCGACTATTGGTCGGGCGAAAGGAAAGAAGAACTACGAACAGCTCTACGATGCTCTTTACCGATTGCGATCGACGACGATCACGACAGACATCAAGTCGGGCGACAAAATAGAACGTCGTGGCTTCGGAATGATCGACAGCTTTCGCATAGTCGAGCGCGAGATCAGGGGCGTGCCGATGGCGATCGGCCTGGAGATCACCCTGAACGAGTGGATGTATCGGGCGCTGGCCCAGGATCGACGGGTACTTTCGATCAACCGGGCCTATTTCGATCTCACGATGGGCCTCGAACGTCGTCTTTACGAGCTGGCCCGGAAGCATTGCGGACACCAGCCCGAGTGGCGCATCGGACTTGAACGCCTGGCGGAGAAATGCGGCAGCAGGAATTCTTTGCGCCGTTTCAAGCTGGACCTAAAGCGCGTGATCGAGCGGAACAACATCCCTGATTACGTCTATGTCCTCGCGAACGACCACAACGGGGAAGGCGCGAAGGCTGCTGCCGAGATCGGCGCGAAATATCCGAAGGGAGCGAGCCGTCGGAAGAATGACCTGGTCATGGTCGTCGTTCTTCCACGGGTCCAGAAGCAGTTAGAAAGTTAGATCATAAGGTTAGAGGAGTTAGAGGCCAGGATCTTCCTTGCAGATCAAGTCGCTGCCTCGATTCCCTGTTCGCGATGCACCGTTGGAGGTGTTCGCGTTGCACCGTAGGGAGGCGTTCCCGATACACCGATGAATCTGTTCGCGAAACACCGTCTTTCGGAAGGTAACCAGGGACCTCAAAGCGAGCGCCGTCCGGCAATGTCAGGCGCGCCGACGACCGGCCTCGACCGCCTCGAACCTCTGCCTCTCGCCCACCCGCTCGAACCACGTCTCCAATGGTCGCAACCACCACTTCGCCTCGGGCTTGTTGGGCCTGTGGAGTACGAGTCCCCTTCCCGTCCCGAACTCCTCGACCACCGACCAGGTCCGATAGTCGCTCCCCTTGTGGTGCAGCCAGCGCTGGCCATTGGCGATCCTGGCGACGAGCGCCGCGGCCGACAGCCTCTCGTCCTCCGTCGCCGGCGACGCGATCGCCTCGGGCGCGGCGACAAGCGGCTTGGCGATGGCGGGCATCAGCCGTTCGTTGCCGAGAACGACATAGGGCGTCCTGAGCTCGGAGTGTGTGGCGATCGTGATCGGAAGCGGCTTCGGGCTCAGGCCGGAGAGAGCCGCGATCACGTCCGGGCGCCAGCGCAGCATGCGCGTGGCGAGGCTGCTGGCCTGGAAATGGCCCCTGGACTTTGTCATGAGCTAGCCGATGCCTGGCGCCGATGGTGCGGTTTTAGGCTCAATCGCGACGAAGCGGGTGCTTTCGGCGACGGGTTCGAACCACATCTTCAAGGGCCGCAGCCAGACGATGCTCGATCCTTCCTGGAAATAGATGACGAGATCTTCGCTTGATCTAGCATCCTGGACGACGCCGCGGCTTTCGTAGCGGCCGCCCTTGTAGTGCCGCCACTGCTGGCCCGAGCGGATTCGGTCGGCGGCAACATCGATCTCCGGCATTCGTCCTGGCGGGCGGAAATTCTTCAGGACCTCGACATCGAGGGCCCAGGCAAGACGCCCGTCCTCCGTTGCGAGGATCGCGATCTCGCGCCCGGTCTCGCTGTGCCTGCCGATGGCCTCGATCACCCACCAGCTGTCGGTGCCCGGCGAGTTGAGGATGGCGCCAGGTTCGAGGCTCATGGCGAGGGCCCCGTCGTCGAAGGCAACCCCACGATATCCTTGTGAAGAAGCGCTTCGGTCCTCCTCTGGATTGCTTCCTCCGCCCGCCTGGAGATGAAACTGTCGACGGCCTCCCGCTCGTCAGGCAGCAAGGCCATGTCGGCGACGCCGACGGCCATGGCGACCACCTCGCCCTCGCCTTCGGGCCTGAGCGAAAACATGGCGACCGGGTTTCCGCCGCGATAGAGGCCGAAGAGCGTTCCGCCATGGGTCGACACGGCGCGCCAGGTCGGAATCACGTCCTTGAGGGGAGCCGTCCGCTGGAAGGCCGCGGCGTCCTCGATATCCGAGATCTCCTTGGCCTCGTAGGTCCAGGTGTTCTCGGTCGACAGCGGCGGCACGAGAGTCTCGTTCGCGGCCATGTTCATGTCGCCGGCGAGACGACGGAGCCGTTCCGGAAGCTGCTTCAGCCCATCCTCGCTCTTCGGGACCAGCTTCTCGATCTCGTAGGCGTCGATAATGGGCTTGCCGTTGGCGTCGACGTAGAAATGGATGTGGGTGGCCTCGCGCCTGAACATCCCATGTCCCTTGCTCGCCGGGAGCGTGAGGACGACCCAGCTTCGGACGCTTCCGGCACCATCGGCCTGGTGCTGTATCCGGCACGCCAGAAGGTGACGTTTGCAGAGGTCCAGGATGGGATCGCTGTTCGATACCTGCGCCGAGTACAGGATCAGCGGTGTTGCAGGCCGGCGATCGATGAGGCGGTCGATGACTTCCTTCGATGCACGGCAGCCATCGCGGACATTGGCGCGGCTGCGACAGGCGTTCACCTGAAGCAGGGCCTGGACGAGCTCAAGGCGCGCAGCAGGCCGCAGCTCGCCGCCGATCGTGTATTCGCGGATCGATGTCATCGTCACATCCCTGGCGCAGGTGACAAGGCAGGCTTCAGCTTCGACTGCTCGGCGCGTTCGGCGATGAACGCGTCGATCACGAAAGCTTCTTCCTCCGCGATCCCGAATCCGCCGACGCTGATCTCGATCGCACGCTGCTCCTTCCCCTGCTCGTCCTTGCGAAGCGAGAACACGCCGATCTGCCGGCCGTCACGGCAGAGACCGAAAAGCGAGCCGCCATGCGCATGGACGATGCGCCAGGTCGGGACGACGTCCGGCAGCTGGGATCCGGCCTGGAACTCCTCGGCGTCTTCCTGGGAAGCGATGTCCTTGATGGCGTAGCTGGCCGCCGATTCGACCAACGGATGGATGGCCTCGATATGAGAGGCCAGGTTCATATCGCCTGCGAGCCGCTCGAAGCTGTTCTTGGATTCGCTGCTCCTGAGCCTTTCTTCGACACCGGCACCACCGACCACCGCCTTGCCGTTGTCGGTGGCCATGAAGACGGCGTCCATGGGTCGCCTGATGCCGCCATTGGCGAGCCGACGCTTCGGCATATACATGGAGACCCAATGATCCTGCTCGGGTCCGAGGCTCCGGCTGAAGATGCGGATCTCGAGCATGTGCATGCGGCACAGTTTCAGGAGATCTCCGCTATGCGTGTTCATCGCGTAGAGGACCAGGCGTTGGGCGGGCCTCGCCTCCATCATTGCCTTCAGGCTTGCGAGGTCGATCCGCCGATTCTCCCGGGCGTCCTCCATCGAGGCGCACATGCCCATCCGGACGAGAAGCTGCGCCAGGACGGCCTTCCCTTCCTCCGAGATGCAGCCGCCGATCGCGTATTCGTTGAGCCGATCGTTTGATCTGCTGGAATTCTTGGTGCGCCTCGGAAGAAGCGCCGTACCGAGCTCCGCCTCGAGCTTCGCCATGCGCTCACCCATGGCACAGAGCTTCTTGAACCAGTGACGGTTGTTGATTTCGATCGGACAAGGTCCGGTTGCGTCGTTCCAACCTTGGAACTCGTGGACGATCGTCATCGCCCGGTCGACTTCGCTCTCTGTCGGACGCCTCTGATCGATCTCCGCGATCTTGTTTTCGACCCGGGTCATCGCTCGATCTCCTCCTTGGCCTTTCCCTCGTAGCCGATCGCCTTGATCGTCATCCGGTAGCCTTTCTTCCGGCACAGCTCCTGGCAGATGCCGTCGATGTCGTGCTGGTCGAGAACCTGGACGATGACCGGGCTGCAATAGGCGTGGACGGTGGCGCGGTTGGCCGCGGCCCTGGCGCGCGAACGCTGCCGGTTCCAGGCTTCGAAGCCGTTTGCCTCGGAGGGGTCGAAGTCGGATTCGGACGCGACCACGCGCCCGTCAGGCGCCGTCATGATCGCGAGCACGCCCTTCGGGGCAGGATGGGACTTGGTCTCGTCGGTCATCTACGGGCTCAGTCCGGCCGCGGCAGGCCCGGGCCTGCTTTCCTTCACCTCGGCCGCCTCGGCCGCCTCGGCTTCCGTCCTCAGCGACATCTGCTTCTCGGGACCGCAATGCCGGATCTCCTTCTCGGCGTCGCCGCGGCTCCAGCGTCCGGCCTTCTCGGGATCGGCGGTATATCCATGACCGCCTTCTCGCCAGTAAGCCCGGTGCTCTCCCGACCAGATCAGGACGGTCTCGGCAAGACGATCGCGCAGGATCTGGCCGGCGGTGTCGCGGTAGCGGAGCGGCGGCGATTGCATCAGGTCCTCGAATTCCGCGTCGCTGCACGCGACCTCGAAATGCGGCAGCATCATCGGGCTCCTCCCGGCGATCTGAAGATCGAGATCGTCGGGCCGGATCGAGAGGCTATGAGCCATGCTCGTGGTGAACAGCGGATTGCCGCGGTGGTCGGCCGGACCCTGGAGCTCGACCGGCTTCGCCAGCTTCCCGCCTCGGTGCTGGGTGCGGTAGGCATAGGACATGCTTCGCCGGCCGATGAGATGGCGATCTTCACTCGCCATCTCGACGACATGACGGACGTGCTCGATCTTGAAGCGGGCGAGGATTGCATCGACGGTGGGAAGGCTGTCGGCCCCGTCCCGATAGCTGAAAAGCGTCATGCGCGCACGGCCATGGGTGAAGAGCCCTTCGAGCGGCGTGCCGGTCGGGTCGATGACCGCGCCATCCAGTGCAGCGGCCGAGCGCAGGATGCCGGCCTCCCGGGCCGAGAGGCTGCCGCCGATGTGATAGAAAATCGCGCACTTCACGGACATGACGGCTCTCCATTGCGGGTGGGCTTCGGCGTCGCGGGCTCTCCCATGACGAGGTCCCGGGCGAGCTGCTTTGCGAGGACTCGTAGTCGAACCATGTCGTCGCAGGAGTCGATGCTCTCCTCGACGATCAGCAACGCTTCCTTGCGGAGGTCGCCTGGATCGATCGGCGAGACGGACGTTTTCTCTGGAACGGCAATGCTGGTGAGTAGCTTGCCGAAATCGGTCCTCAGCCAGCTCGTGACCTTCGCGAGCTCGTGACCGAGGAAGGCCATGCCGGTTCGCACCCGTTCGGGAAACTCCCCCCTTTTCCAGGAGACCCCAGGTTCGGTCGAAGGAATGGTCGATGGTCCTGGCGCCGGCGATCGCGAGCTTGAGCAGGCTTTCGGCAGCGATGCCAGCCGGCATCGCCTTGGCCCGCAGCGCCTCGTTCGTGGCATTCAGGTCGATGTGCGATCGCCTGTAGCGCGACGCGATTGCCCGCAGGAACTCGATGTCGTTCGACTCGGCGACTTCGCGCAGCACCCGGTCGTCGCGGATGCGTTCCGCCATGATGCCGGCAGGAAGAAGGCTGGCGGGAGGCGGGTTGGTGTTCCTCGGTTCGGATGTTGTCGTCATGCCGCTTCCCTCCCCCGGGTTTTGGAGAAGGCGTCCATCAGCTCCGAAGTCGCCCGCATCACCGGATAGACATGCCGGTCGATGTCATGGACGATCCGGCCGGTCGGAAGATGAACGATGTTGGCGGCCGATCGGCAACGTCCGTACTCGGCGGCCGTCATTTCCTGCGACTGTCCGTCGACGACGAAGTCGAGACAAAAGCGAAAGACGGAGAGCCCATCCCATTGGGTCAGGGCCGTCATGATGACGAATGCGTCCTCGATGCCGATATCGGGGCCCGCGGCGGCGCAGATGTCCGGAAGGCTGACACGGCCTCTGTCCCCGGCGGTCCTGGAGGCGACATCATCGATGAGGCGGCATGCCATGTCGCCGCGGTGCATGCCGAGCCGGTTGCGAAGGTCCGATTTCAGACAATGGAGGTCGAGGGTCACAGGCCAGGCTCCGGCCCGCGCTTCGCCGGCTCCATCCGGACATGCGACTGGTCGAAGACCGGCAGTTCCGTCAGCACGAGACCGTCGACGTCGAAGCAGATCCAGTCGCAGCCGCGACCACGGGCGAGGTCGACCGCTCGCTTCAGGTCCTCCGGCATCCCGTCGCAACGCTCGGGTTCGGCGACACGAACCCACCATCCGCCGGTTTCCATGCTGGGTGGTTCGTGACGGTCAACCGTGGCGACGTAGCCGATGCCGGGCCGCTCGCCGCCGCGAGCCAGGATAGCCTGGGTCGTCTGGCAGAGATGCGAGGTCGAGATGTCCAGGATGCGTCGAGTGGCGGCGACGAGGGGCGCAGATGCCAACAGAGTGTCGTGCCTGATGCGGGCGAGCGAGGCGCGCGCCAGGCGCATCCATTCGGGCTCCTCGTCGTCGTTGGGATACTTGCGTCCCTCTCGCTCGACGGCTTCCTTGAGGGCGTGGAGCATGTTGTGGGCTTCGAGGATGACGCGGACGTTCATGCGATCGGTCTCGATCGAGATCTCGGATCCGGGCCGGGTCTTCGCCGCCGGGTTCCAGACCGCCGATGGGATCGAGCACACGATGCCGGTCTGGTTCATGACGACCGAGCTTTCGCCGTGATCGGCCTGGCAGGCCGTCAGGTACCATTCACTCCGGTCGACGAGGCCCTTGTCGGTCATCTGCAGTCCTATGGCGTTGGGGAGTTGCGGGATTTGGGGGCCGGCCTGTCGGGACCGAGGTTCAGCCATTCGCAGAGCGCGTCGATCTCCTTCCCGTCGAGGGGCTCGATCCGTCCTTCGTCGGTCGCGATGCCCATGACGACTGCAGGCGGCATCTCATGGCGCTGCAACACCCTGAGGCCGGCAATGGCGAGGGCCGTTGGTCCATGCTCCATGGAATTGAGATCGCCTTCCTCGTCCATGAGGTTGATCTCTTCGCAGAGCAGGTCGATTTCCGTCGCCGTCTCACTCGCGCCTTCGATCTCGCTTGGCGGCGTCTCGCCGGCCTGGATCAGGCGGAGGCCCGCAAGGATCGCGGCGCGGCTCCTCTCGAAGCGGAGCTGCTCTTCCCGGCTGTCCGAGTAGAAGGGCAGCTCGGCGATCGGCTCCGCATCACGATCGAGGCAGATCCAGTCGCAGCCCTGGGTCCAGGCGTGCTTGATCACGTCGCGCAGATCCGGCGGCATCTTCTCGACCATGTCGTATTGGTCGCGCTTGCCCGCCCAGAGCCACCATCCGTACTCGGATTGATGGCCGTGCGGATCGAAGATCAGGTGGATGTCGCTTCCGAAATCTCCGCCACGATCCATCGTCTCGCGAGTCTCGATGCGAAGATGGCCTGTGGAGACGTCGAGGAAACGGCGCACCTGGGTCTCGCGCTGGGGCTCCCAGGGCGCCGGCTCGAGGTGGCGCCAGCCGATGAACCACGAATCCGGCCAGCCGCCATTCGCTCCGGGGGCCACGATGTTCCAGCCGATGTCGTGGTGGCTGGCGACGATGCCCGGATGGCGGACGGGGAGCTGGGCGCCGGCCCAGCGCTTGAGGTCGGGCCGGCCGGTGAATTCGGCGAGATCCTGGCGGACCAGGGCAACGACGACGGACCCGTCTTTCTCGGCCGCCGACATGGGCAGCCAGCCATTGGGGAGGATGGCGGTCCGGCTGCGCTTCATAGGATCGGCCCCTTCGAGCTGGGCCGGAAGTCTTCCAGGTCGTGGAGGATCTCGCCGTCCAGGTCGACGCCCCGGCCACCGGCCTCGAGGAAAGTCCGGGAGGGCAGGCCCAGGAAGCCGGTCGGCAGATCCAGGAACCTCTTCACCGCAATCGGCCGGGAGTTCTTGTCGTCGCTCATGGCGATGGGTCCGTCGATTGGGACGAGAGCGCGGCCGCGGGCGACGAAATAGTCAGCGGCGGCATCGGATGAACGTCGAGGTCCAGCATCTCGAGTTCGCGCATACGCTCGAGGAGCCGTCCGGCGATCCATCCGGGATCGCTCTCCTTGCCAATGGCCTCCGCCATCTCGGCGGCTGTCGCGCCGGTCCGGAGCCGGTTGAGCTCGCTGAGGGTCAGCGCCGGTTCCAGGTTATTGCCGTCCTGGACCGCATAGGCGGTGAACTCGGTGCCGGCGGTCTCGCGCCGGATGAAGGCAGGCTCCTCGTCGCCGCCCGAGGTCGTGAGCCGGAGGGTCTCGAGTCGAAGCTCCGAGCACAGATGCTCGAGCTCGACGATGGCCCCGTCCCGGCTGCTGTCCTGGATGAAGACGAGGCACTTGCCGCGGTCGATCAGGCCCCTGACCTCGGCGATCATCTCCGAGCTGATCTGGTCGCCGCGATCGACGTCTTCGAGATACGCGCCGTCCTTCATCGCCGCTACGACCAGCGTCTCGATGTCCTTCTCGTCGATCGAGCCGCCAACGAGAAACCTGGTGATGCGGAGCATGGCGATCCCGGAAATCCCGACTTGAAACGAGACGGGCGGAGGAACGAATTCTCGTCCTCCGCCCGTTCGGCTGGCCGGCCCCGTTCTAGGACCGGCTGTAGGACCTTCAGGCGGCGACCGGTGCGGCCGGCGGCGGAAGAGCGACGGGCGCGGCGCCGAGGTACTGCTTCACCTCGTCCTCCGCGACCTTGTCGATGGCGGTCGATCCGTTCGGGCCGCGGCTGAGGATGACGCTCCAGCCGCCCTGGGCCGACGGCTGCACCGCGAAGACCGCGACGGGACGGTCGGCCTCGCCGGCCTCGTTCTTGGCGTAGGCGGCGACCAGCTTCCCGCCTTCGACGGCACGGAGATGGTTCGCCACGGTACCGAGGTCGATGCCGATGCGGATGCCGAGAGTGGCGACGTCGTTCTCGCCGACGTCCTTCACCACGTAGGTCGTCTTCGGGCGCAGCTCCTCGGCCAGCTTGGCCTGCAGGGACGCCGCGTCCGGCCAGGCGTAGACGAACTGGGCATGGCCGTCGGCGACCGAGAGGAACTCCATGCCGGCCGCCGCGAAGCGGGTGGCACGCGTGACGCGGTAGTTCGGCATCTGCGGGAACACGGCCTGGTTCTCGTGTTCGCTCACGATCCGGCCGTTGAGCCGGAGCCAGGCATCGAGGCGGGCGACGGCGCCGTTCTTCGTGGTGATCGGCTCGCCCACGCCGGAGATGTCCTCCAGCTGCACCGTGGTCATGCCACGGAAGTACGGCCGGGTGACGGCGCGCAGCTTCTCGTCCCGATACATGGGGATCGTCGCGATCTTCGAGAGATGCACCCGGGACTTGTTGGTCACGTCGCGCGCCGGACGGGTGCCGAACAGGTTCACGCCGCGGCCGGGGGCCATCAGGGAGCGCGCCGGGCCGGCCTCGACGGCCGCGCCGATCACGGCAACCTGCTGCTCCTTCTTTTCCTCGGGCTTCTTGTCGCCGAGCATGATGGCGACCGCGTCCTCGATGTTGTCGACGGTGGGCACGAAGGGCTTCGACGGATCGATGGCGATCCGGGTGCCGCGGCGGGCTTCGGCGGCCTGGCGGGCCTCCTCTTCCGACAGCGCGTCCTTCAGGCCCTTGGGCTCGGCCAGGAGGGCCTCGAGACGGTAGATGTCCTGCTCGCCGCTGACGCGCTCCATCGAGCCCTCGGGGAGCTCGCGGACGTATTCGGCATACGCGCGCATGCCGCCGCGGAGATCGGCGAAATGTTCGAGGACGACCTGGTCCGGCTGGTCGCCGTCGCGCTCGAGCCGCTCGCGGATCTTGGTCGCGACTTCCTCGGGATGCGCCGCGGCGCTGCAGAGGCCGTTGCCGGCGCCGTCGCAGCGCCAGAAGCCGAGGGACAGGTCGATGACCTGGGCGCTGCCCGGCATCAGGGCCTGGCCCGGCATCAGGGCGATCTTCTTCTCGCCGACCTCGATCTCGGTGGCGACATGGACCGGTGCGAGATGCAGCACGGCGCCGGTATGGGTGTAGACGAGGCTGCCGTCCATGCCGATCGCCGGCTGGGCGTCGACTGCGACGACCGCGCCGCCCTGGCCCGGGGCCGGCAGGGCGAGGACGACGTCGTCGCGATCGAACTCGTCCTCGTCGTCGTGATCGTGCTCGTCGTCGTCCTCGCCCATGTAGGGCTCGTGGCCGGCATGGTCGCGGAGGATGGAGCCGATGCCCGACAGGTGCTCGAGCTCGACCTGGGTGGCGGGGCGGAACATGCGGACGAAGTCGGCCTGGCGGCACAGGAACTGAAGGCCACCGACCTGGACCACGAAGTCGCCGATGTTCGAGATCTCGGGCTGGGCGCCGTCGAGGAAGTCGATGAGGCCGGCGTCGTTGCGGGCGATCATGCGGGTGAAGGCTCCACCGGCCATCGCCGGCGGGATCACGCGGGCCTTGGCGGTGAAGAGCTGGCGGAAAGCGGGCATCTGATCCTCGCGATTGATGGGCGGTTGAGACGGATTAAAAGCGTATGCCCTAAGCTAACCGGACGAAGAGAAAGCGCCAAGGAATGATTGTAAGGTGAAAACCCCCGCTGGCGCCGCCTCCGGTCGGCGTATTCTCTGACATTCATAATAGCATGTAGACGAGATTAATCAATAAAAAGGTCTCCGCGCTTTCTCCGTGGCGTGTCATCATGGCGTGGCTTCTCTCCAGTCCAGCGAAGGTCACCGATGCCAGAGATCGAAGAAGCTGCCGGCGAAGCCGTCGTGGCCGCCCAGGACGGTGCTCCCGTTCTCGACAACGAGGCCCGGATCGCCGGCGCCACGATGGCGGCGGATCTGCAGATG
>CAZJVT010000003.1:157116-224460 GCA_964549935.1 uncultured Candidatus Saccharibacteria bacterium
TCTCGACAACGAGGCCCGGATCGCCGGCGCCACGATGGCGGCGGATCTGCAGATGGCCCTGGGCAACGGCCCTCAGGCGGTGAACGTGATCGCTGAGGTCGTCGCTGAAAACGCGCCGGATGGCGCAGTCGCTCCGGCAGAGCCCGAGCCGCCGCCCCTCGATCCGACGACCGGCAATCTCCCGGAGATCGTCGCCGCGGGCATGTCGGGCCGTTACGGTTTCGATCGGGTAACCTCGATCCATGTGCCGTCCTGGCGCGTCGCGGCCGAGCTCGCCCCTGAAGAGGCAGCCTTTTTCCAGGCCATGACCCGCGACGTCATGGAGCCGGTACGCGCCGCCTTTGGCGAGACCGCGGAGCCGGCGGAGGTCCGTATCGCCACCGGCTACAGCGACTCCCGCGGCCGCAGCCGGGGCCAGGTCTTCGCCATCCAGGGACTGATCGCCTGGCTCAAGCTCAACGGGCACAAGGAAGACAGCCTCGCGATCGACCTCACCACCGCCGGGCTGGACGGCGCCAAGCCCTCGACGCAGGTCTGGCGCGTGCCGGGGTTCACCTTTGTCGTCACCGAGGACCGCTTCTCGCGCTGGAGCCCGACGGCACGGAAGGGATCGACAGATCCCGTCACCATCTGGAACGTCTACGGCTGGGCCGGCGGGCTTCCGTACGATCTCGCCACGCTCCATCGGCGCATCCAGCCGGATGAGGCGGCCGCGGCGCCGGCGGATGCGCCGGCTGCCGGCGCGGAGGATGCCGAGGCTCCCGCTCACGCTCCCGCGATCGCCCTTCCTGCCCCGGACGCAAAGAAGCCGACGGCCCGGGTCGACGCGCTGCATCGCGGGCACCAGATGGGCCGGGGCGCCGTGACCGTCCGCCGCGAGGTCCGGCCGATCGGTACCAACGCGGGCGCCTCGCTTGTTTCCCTCGGCATGAAGATGATCGAAAACCGCGGCTATCCGACCTATGTCGGCCACCCGACGGCCGGGCTCGAGATCACGGTATTCGGCCAGTACCGGCGCCCGTTCAACCTGAGCGAGGAATACCTGGTGCGCATCGAGGGCAAGGTCGAAGGCCAGCCCAATGGCGAGCAGCGCCATCCGTCGAGCGAGGGGATGGTGGACGCCGTCAGCCGGATCTTCGATGCCCACGGCGTCAAGCCGGTGGAAGCGTCACCCGATTCAACAGGCCAGGCAACCGAGGCGGCCGAGCTGCAGCCGGCTTCCGGTTCGCCGGCGATGCAGGCCGCCTAGGAGGCGAAGATGGTAGCCAATCTCGATCGCATCGTTCCGCCGCCGCCCGCGCCGGCGACGCCCCAGGACGGACGTCCCTGGTTCCTTCGCAACTACGTGACCTCCGCGAGGATGTCCCTGGTCTCGCATTTCTGCATGCAGGTCAACGGCCAGTATGCCGAGGCCGGGTCCTGGGTGATCGAGGACGAGAACGTCTCCATCCTCCAGTCGGATTCCGCATTCCGGGAAAACTTCGAGAGCCTGGAGGGCTCGGAATTTCCGGCCTTGGGCGAAATGCCCGCCCAGGCAGACGGCCGGCTGTCGACGCCGCTTGACGTGATGATGACGCCGATCGTCGTGCAGCCGCTGACGGTCACGCCCTTCGACGACCGTCACGAGACCTATGTGGGCATCTTCGCGACCGCCGACGGCGGCCGGATCGAGCTCTCCCTGGACAAGTTCGGCATCTTCTTTTCCCGGGCCTGGTACGATCCGTCGTCCGGGCAATGCCAGTCCATCTGCAAGCAGACCGAGCCCCTGTCCATCCAGGCCCGCGAGCTGATCGACGAGCTCGACCAGCTCTGCGGTTATGAGTCGGTGATGAGGTTCAAGCTGGACGGCCTGGACCACCAGAGAGCCTGGGCCGAGGAGTGGGACGACATCGTGAAGCTGAAGGTCGAGCAGGTCGTCCTCCATCTCCGCGACCTGGTCTCCCATGCCCGCGCTTACCTGTCGGAGTGCGCCGAACAGGCAGCCCAGCAGGTCAGCGACATGACCTACGTGATGTTCGACCGGACGAACTGCGTCGAGCTCCTGCAGGGCCTCCCCTATCATTCCGCCAGGGATCCGAGCGTCAGCTCCAGCACGATCCGCGCTTTGGGCCTGATCCAGTCGATGGGTCCCGGCACCTGGTCTCCCGGCCGGGTCTCTCCGACGGCGCCTGATCCGTCCTCGATCCCCGACCGCCCGCGCCATCCGGGATCTGGCCTGGAACCCGCATAGGGTATCCGGCACCTGAAACAGAAACGGGCCCCTTGCCGGGGCCCGTTTCGTTTCGACCTGGATGGACGGTCAAGCCTTCTTGCGGGCCTTCTTGGTGGTCTTCTTCTTCTTCGAGACGTCCTTGGCGGCGTTCAGAAGCATCTGGGGACGATCCCTGATCTCGTTCTTCCGCGGCTTGCCGAGCCGGAGCGCGGTCCGGAGCTGGCGCTGCGGCTTCGCCTCGAGCTTCTCCTCGATCTCGGCGATCTCCGCGGCGGACTTGCCCAGATTGCGCTTCCGGCCCCAGATGCCGTGCCGCCAGATGTGCTTGATGCCGCGCGCTTTCGCTTCGATCTCGACGAGATCCCTCCAGTCGTCGACGAAGACCCCGGGTCCAAGCCGGCGGATCTTCGGGAACAGGATCGTCAGGATGCGGTTCAGCGTGCCGATCGGTGCGCCGTGGCTCACCGACCACCGGTGACCGGCGGACGGCTGCTTGCCGAAGGCGATCGCGACTTCCTTCAGGGTCAGGCTGCCGCCGATCATCCTGTTCAGCGTGTCGAAGAACTCGTTGAAACTCGGCGCGATCGGGACCGCGGCGTCCTCCGGGTACTTGTTGAGCCACCGCGCCATAAGGGCGATCGATGGGTCGTAGAGCGGCTTGTCGCGCTGGTCTTCCTTGACCAGCTTGGCGAAGGCGAAGCCCGAGATGCCGAGAACGAACTGAAACTCCATCGCGGTGAGACCGAGCTTCTCGCGCAGCGACAGGAGGTCGTTGCCGGTGATCGGCTTGTACGCGCCGCGGAGCCTGATCGTCTTCGGGCCGCTCCCATGCCCCTTCTCGACCTGCGCGCCGGTCAGCGCCGTCTTCGCGCCCTTCTTCTTGGAATAGGGCCAGTCCCCGTGGGACCAGATGTTGGGCGCCCCGCGGGCGAACGCCTCTTCCGAGACGATCCGGATCCATTCCTCGCTGAAGGCCCGGTGCCCGTGCTTCTGGACCTTGCGATAGAGCATCGTGACGATGCGGCCGATGCTGAGCGTGGTCTGCCCGTAGGAGAGCTGTGCCCATCGGTAGCCGGCGGAAACGTCGCAGCCGAGGGCGACCGCGAGGATGCGAGGCGTGACCTCGTCGCCCATGAGACTGCTCAGGAGATCGTGGAACTCCTGGACGCTCTTCGTAGACTCGAAGGGAACGTCTTCGGGGTACTTGTCGAGCCAGCGCGTGAGCAGGGCCAGCGCAACGTCGGACAGGGGCTCGTTCGGGTTCTTCCGGCCTTCGTAGAAGGATCCAGTCCAGGTGCCGAGGGCGAAAAGAAGGTCGTCCCGCGTAAGGCCGAGCTTTTCCTGCAGGTCCTTCACGTCGTTGATGTTTACGGGACGATCGGTCGGTATCATCGAGCGGTCCTAACCTTGCTGCGAACGCGATTATTGGCCCGGCAGGGCGCTTTACGATTAAAAGCAAACAGAGTATATCATAAAGAGTTTCCCCGATGAAAGGCGCCCCAGGGCGACCACCGAATGACCGAAATCGTGGTGACCGGCTACTTCGCGTACCAGGGCGACCCGCCGAAGGAGGTCGTGCTCGGAAATATCGCGTCGACGCTCGAGCTGCCGAAGTCCGGCCTCACGCTTTACTACGGCTACCAGTCGACTCTCGCGGCGATGTCCCGGGTGCGCCAGGCCGCCGAAGCGCAGAAGATGTCGGTCTGCACGGTCTCGGTGACCCTCGAGGTGCCGGAGAACGTCTATGCCCAGCGCATCTACCTCAAGCCCCGGACGGTCGAGACCAATCACGCCGGAGTGAAGAAGAAGGTGAAGGTGCCGGGCCTGGACCAGATCCAGATGGTCTTCATGGACCGCATCGGCAAGGAAGGCGTGGACGTCCTCAGCGAGCAGGCGCGGAAGATCCTCGCGCGCAGGGACATCCCCTACGAAGAGGGCTTTGCCTATTCGGGGCGCTTCATGACGGCCCATCCGTGGTTCCTGGACCAGCTGGTGAAGTCGCCTTACCTGAAGTCGGCGGAAGGCATCTTCTACTGGTCGGTCGAAGACCGGAAGCCGGTGCAGCCGGTGCAGCTGGTCACCCTGTTCTCGGATGCCTCGGTGACGAAGGTCGACACCCGCGGCGTCCGGACCGTCATCCGCTTTCCCAAGCAGATCCTCTCGAAGTCCGACAAGGGCTGGAAGGATCCTCAGGTCTTCGGCTGACGACCCTTACCTAGATCGGGACGATGAACGGCGGCACCTGACGGGCCGCCGTTTTCGTTTGCGTCCACGGCTTCATGGAGAGCCCCGGGCAAGGCAAATAGGAAAGGAAAGACTGCTCCTTCTTCTTCGCGCTTTCTGATTAATCGTGTACGCTTATGGGTAAGCGGAGGGAAGGAACAGGATGTCCACAGCGTTCGCCAGGGTCGTTTCCCTGGATGGCAAAGCCATCCCTTCCCCGTCGGCCCCGGGCCATGACGCCAATCAGCGCTCCAATATCCCGACCCCCCGTCCTCTCACCGGCCTTTGGAGCCGACCGAGCTTCCGTGCCGCCGGCGCCCGCATGATGAACCGCCTCATAGAGCTCAAGCTGCTTTCCGAGGCAGGCATGCGCGTCCTTTCGGGCATCCTCGACGAGCAGCCTGGACCGGTTTGTCTCGAGGCACTCGACCCGACCCTCTATTTCTCGACCGTCGGGGCAGAGGATGCGGCGATCGAGATCCAGGAATGGGTCGGTCGCCTGATCGACGACAGCCGGACCGGTATCCAGGGGGCGCCGGAGGCCGAAGCCCATGTCTGGGCGGTGCGCCTGGGGCTTCTCCCGGCGGAAACCGGTCATCCGGAGATCGTCGAGGAGCCCGGCCAGACCATGGATCTGGCCCCCGGCACGATCGGGCTTTCAGAGATCGACGCCGACGAGATCGCCCAGGAGATCATGCGCGGGGAGCCGCCGTCGGGCGGCACCCCTTCCCCGCTCCCGTCGTCGCTGGTTCGCCCCGGTATCCCGGACGCCAAGGTTTCCGAGGTGCCGTTCTAGGTCTAGCCGACCAATTTCGATTTCTCAGCTCGCGCCTTTCTTCTACGTTCGGCCTTCTCCTTGACCAGCTCCGCGACAATGTCGGAAGCATCCTTGCGCGAAGCCTGGTTCAGGAAGTGAAGCCCGGCTCGGATGATCTCGCTGTCGTCGACATTGGTGCCGATCGTACTCATGAAGTCGACACGCAGACGGTGAATCAGCTGATCGTCACCGACGGTGATGACATAGGTGTTCCGCTTGACCTGGTTCTCTTCTTCCTTCTGCTGACGCCGCGAAAGAGGACGCTGCTCGACGGCGACAGAAGGCATGACTGGAGCGCTAGGCGGTGGCGGAGCGACGGGAGGCACCAGTGCGATAGGCGGAGCGGCGGCGGGTGCTAGAGGCGGCGTAGCAGGGCTCGGCTGAGCCTCAGGTGCGGGATCCACCTTTCCCGTCTTCGCGAATTGCTCGATTTCCTCAGGGCTCACTTTCTGCTTTATGAATGAGCGCGCCGCCGGTGGCATTGAACTTACATTGGTCATCTTTATGCGGCCTTCTGCGTAAGAGGCACTCCGAGTATCTCCAGTATCTCGTCGGCAACGTCTCTGAACTGCCTGCAGGAAATCGTTCTGCTGCGCGAGTGGATCGCCTCGCCATATCCCTGGATTTGTCGAAGCACCTGCGCCTGCGAGATCTTCGTTCGAAGCATCTCGATCTCCATGACATTCACGATCTCGAGCGCTTGGGCCATGATCGTGGTCCGCGGCTGATACTCATTGAGCACAGCTCTCACCTCGACATGGGTGTTGCGATATCTGGCGGCTTCGATCATCTCCTTCATGACCTTGGTCGCGTCCAGGTCGACCCATGCTGGTTTGATCGGTACGAGTACGAAGTCGGCGGCCATTACAGCAGCCCTCGATTGGGGCGCCTCACGATCAGGTGGACAATCGACGACCACGAAGTCGTTCCGCCTTGCCTCATCCTGGATTCCGCGCCCGATTGTCTCGCCCATGGCGTAGAGGCTGGAGACCCTCACGGCTAACGGCTTGCCGTCGGGGGCATTCCCTAGCCAGAACATGGCGGATTGCTGCTTGTCGGCATCGATTAGGGTGACCTCGTATCCCCTTTGCGCAAGCTCGGCCGCCAGGTTCACCGAGACCGTTGTCTTCCCGCAGCCGCCCTTCTGGTTCGCCACGGCAATGATCTTCTGCTGCATGGCCATCCTCGCTATGGCGCGCCATCTCGCATGGCACGCCTCATTTCACGCTCTGTTCGCCCCCCGAACCGCGCCATCCAGTATTCCTTGCCATCAGGGATGGCGCGCCGGCCGAGGCGGCATGCCATCGAGCGAGGCGTGCCACGATATCGGGCGTGTCGCCTCGGATGTCCTGGCTGCCCATATGTCATGCCGCCCAGGATGGCGCGCCCCAGATCACTACAAGACATACCGGGTGGCTATCCATATCTTGTGGATAAGGCTCGTAACTATCGCCATATACTCGTGATTCGGCGAGGTGACAAGCACCATCCCAGGAGGCGCGACGCAATTCGGATTTCGCCAGACGGGATGGCGCGCCATACAAAATGGCGCGTGACTTCTCAACGGTTGGTACTATCGCGTCGGCACCTTATGATGCGTGAAAGGAGCCGAGCCGATGAACCTCAGAGAAGTGCTGACCCCCGCCGCCCTGGCGCCGTTGTTCGCTGCCTACGACGACAAGAACGACGGCTACGAGAACTATCGGAAGCAGGTGAAGGGGATCGTCTGGCCGGCTGTGCAGAGGCATCTCGAAGGGCTACGAGCAGCAGGGAAGCTGGCGCCGATCCCGAACTCGAAGGGACGCAGCTCCAACTTCATGGACGCATGGAACGCCATGGTGACGGGGGAGGGGCGGCGGTACAGCGAGCCCCAGTACATGTGGCATGCCATCCTCCAAACGGTCAGCCACGGCCTGGTCTTCGATGCCCTGGACGCCATCCGCGAGTCCGCCAAGCTGATGGGGTCCAGAACCGAAGCTGAAAAGATCGCTTGCGAACGTCTCATCGCCGCGATCGAGAAGGGTGACGCGCCGAAGTACATGAGCGGCGAACACGAATGCACCGTTACCGGAGATCGCCTCTCGCTCGTCATCAAGGATTGGCGGCCATCATTTAGCCATTACCGGGACGGCAAGCTCGTGCCCATCGAGGAAGTGCCCGAGCCCCGCATCGTCGAGCTCGAGGTCGAGCTGAAGAGCGGCAACCTGCTCATCGCCGACTGGTTCCGCATCGACGCCTTTACCAACGCGGTGAAGCTCGAGAAGGAGAGAAGCATCAACTCGGTGCAGGGCTGCCAGGAGTTCACCGAGCGCAGCCTGGCCGAGCATGGCTTCGTCACCGTCTTCGTCGGCAATTCGAGTCCTCGCATCATCAGCAAGAACGATGCGCTGGTGCTCGGCTACTATGATGAGGACGGCGACGAGGATTTGGCCGGAAAGGAACTAGGCTCGGTCTGCACGGACCTGTGGTGGGCGACGATCATCGAGCGCGAGCACCTGGTCTCGATCGTTGCGCGGACGCACGGCGAAGAAGAGGCCGAGCGCCTGGTGGCGGCCTATCTCGTGGAGCATGCGCATGTCGTCAACGAGGTGAAGGTCTCACCCGGCAAGCACATGCTCTACTTTGCCGGCGACCCAGAGATCATCGAGGAGAGGTTCGCCGCGAAGGACTTCCCGATGGGCCCGATCGAGCCGTATTTCGTGCTGTCGAACAGGAAGCTGGATCTCGTGGCAAAGGCACGGCATGTCCAGCCCGAACCGGATAAGCCGGCGAGTCTCGCGCTCTAGTCGGTCGGCGTCTTGGGTCTTGCCGCAAGGACGGCCGCGATGTGCTTGTTCACCTGATCCATATTCGCGATCTCCGCGGATAGATCGATCCAGGCACGAAGCTCCTCGGTGCGAGCGGGCGATTTGGGGATCTTTGGTCGAGGGGGCCTTGCGCGTTCCTCGGCCGCCTCGTCGAGCTCCATGACGAGGAGTTCCCTTTCATCCTCTTCCGCGCCTTCTTTTTTCTGAACGGGGCGCTGCCGGCCGTCGGGATCGTCGATCACCTCGATCGCCGTGGCGTCGATCACGTCGTCCTGGTCGATCGGCTTCTGGCTTTCCTGGGCCGGCAGGGACCTCTTCGGATCCCAGTCGTCGTGGTCGTCCCGCGGCGCCTTGGGCGCGACGAAGGCCCGCCGGACCTCGATGTCTTCCTTCAGGCTGGCGAAGTCGATGCCGGCGTAGGCTTTCCATGTCCGGCGCCCGCTGATCTCCTCGAGGATCCCGAGCGCCACGAGCTCTTCAAGCATCATGTTCGCGGCACGGACGGTGCAGCCGAAGCGACGTGCAACCCCCGCAGGCGTGAGGATGGGCGACGCGGCGGCCTGGTCGATCAGGAGAGGGAGTCGGGAATTCGACCGTCGTTCGCCGGCGCGCCCGTGCCAGGCTTTCCAGGACAGGGTCAGGGTCCGGAGAAGGCCCAGAAGCTCGACCGCGTCCGCTTCGAGAGCTTCGAGGAAGGCGGCGAGGAACAGGTCCGGCCTTTCCGAGCCGGTTCGGTGGACCTGGTCCGCGACCAGGAGGATGGGGGAGGGGACCAGGCCGTGCATCGCCAGGCTGGCCGGCAGGCGCTCATGGGCGAGGCCGGCCGTCATGAGGTTGGACCGGCCTTCATAGAGCTGGGCCGCGACCGCGAAGAGAGCAGGGCCCTTGCCCGCTGGCTGAAGGGGGAACGAGCCCATCAGAGGGGGTTTTTCATCCGTCTCGGGTGGAGTCTTCGGCCAAGGCGAGGCGGAGAGGGCGAGCAGCCGCCGAGCCCTGCCGATGGCCCGGCGCTCGGCTCCTTTGTCGGCCATGGCCGGGAGCTGGAGGAGGGCCAGGTGACCCGCGATCCGGGCCTCGTCGACCAGGATCCCGTCGATTTTCGACAGTCGGACAGCCGCATGCAGGGCTGACCGGCAGGCGAAGGCATCCGAAAGGGGGTGGTTGCGAAGGCTGGTGGAAAGCTCCGCGATCGCCCTGACGCAGGTCTCCAGGCCGCGCAGGACCCTGTCGGTTCGGACCGACGGGGACGAGAACCTGTGAGGAGGGCCCGCCGGTGCCGGCTCTTGTGCCGGAATCCGCGAAAGAAGGGAAGTCATGGTTTAGTATACTATAAAAAATCTCATCCGGTGACATTTTAACCTGCGAAAATGTTCCTTTACGAAGGTGCAAATCGCGTGATATACTCCACTTCATGATGAGAGCCCGAATATGCAAGCTAAATCAAAGGGTTAAACAGATATTCCGTCCGCTTGCCATGAAACGGAACCTGCAAATGCAGTCTCAAGCTCCCGCCTCCTTCGATCGCAACCTGACCCTCGAGACCTACGCGCTGGCCTTCGCCGTCGGCCTCCTCGCCGGCATGGTGATCCCGGTCATGGGCTTCGGCCTTGTCGCCAAGCAGGCGTCGATCCCGGGGACGCTCGCGATGATGTTCGCTCTGTGCATCCCTGCTCCGATCATGTGCCGCCTGGTCGAGGACCGGATCCGCGCGCGTGAGATCGAGCGCAGCGCCAAGCACGGCCTCCTCTTCGCGCTCGGGTGGGTTCTCACCATGATCGGCGGCTTCTTCCTGGTGCGCTACCTGGTGCTCGGGCTGTGACCGGCGTCGCGACAGCTCTGGCGGAAGCGGGTAGGCCCGTACGCCGTCATCCGGCGCTCGCGCTGGGCCCAATTCGCAGGTCCACGCCTACCTATCTCCGCCGGACCGGCGAGACCCTCTGCAGCTTCTATATTCAGGTCCCCGATCTCGATGCCGAGATCCATGTCTATTCGACGCTCTATCTCTCGAAGAACGAGAAGGGTGGCTGGGACGCGCGGATCCATGTCGAGCTTCCGATCAGCGCCGAACCCAGGGCGCCGCTTGAAGAGCTCCGGGCGCGTAAGCGTCAGATCAGGGTGGAGAAGATCCAGAAAATCGTCGACGCGCTGACCGCTGCCGGACTCGCATTCGAGGAACGTCTTGGCCCTAACGAGCGGCGCGATCTCTATGTCGGCTCAGGCAGGACGCGCGAGCAGGCGGTGGACAGCGCCAGAGAGGCGGCCATTGTGGCTTCGATCGCGCTCCGCGGCGTCGAACCCGTCGTTTGGATCAGGGCCGAGATGGATCGCATCCGCGCTCACAACGAGGGTCTCCGTCGACAAGCCGCCGAGCAAGAACGACAGGAAAAGCAGATCGAGGAGAATGAGCGCAGAAATGAGGCGATGCAGAAGGTGGCGACAGAAGCTCTACGCCTCGAAAACGAAGGTCTCCTCGAGGACTCGAACGTCCTGGCCAGCCTTCGCCAGCTCGTCCTCGATCTCAAGTCGGTTTCCTGATCTTGCCGCTCTTCATGTGCAGGGTCTGCTTCTGCGTCGAGAACACCGCGGTCTCCGGATACAGCGCCCAGATGCGCCGGGCGATCGCCGTCGGTGAAGAGCTGAAACCACTCTGCTCCGAGCATTTCCTCGGTGCCTGGCATGGGCGCTTCGAGAAGCGATTGGCCGTTGGTCATCTCGAAGGAATTGACGGTTTTCTCTACACGCCAGATGAGGCCGCCGGATCGATGGCAACTCAGGGGCCATTCACCAGCATTACGTTGCCGACATCGACCAGCAGATGAGCGAACCCGAGAATCCTGGGGGCGGTCGTCAACAGGGCGGCGCGATCGCGAAGCCCACAGGCTCGGCCGAGATGGTGCCCTACAATGTCGAGCGCCTCAGCAAGCGTGCCGGCGAGCTGGTCGGGAAGTCGCTCTCGGAATCCACCAAGTCCACCTACGGACGCGCGATCAGGGCCTTCAACGACTGGTGCCTGGAGCGCGGCGCATCGAGCCTGCCGGCGACCGACATTACCGTCGCCGAGTTCGTCACCGAAGCGCATGACCGGAAGATCGCGGTCAGCACTCTCTACGTGACCCTGGCCGCCATCCGGGCCCGGCACCTGGCGCATGGCCATCCATCGCCGGCCGACGGCGAGCTCATCCGGCGCGTGATGGGCGGCGCCGCGCGCGAGGATGCCGAGTACCGTGTCGACAGGAAGAAGAAGCCGCTTACCTCACAGGGTCCACTGGTCGAGGTCCTGGAAGCGATCATCGCCGGCATCGATGAGACCCGCGGCTTGCTCCAGGAGATGAAGGAGGCCGGCGTCCCGACTCGAGGGGCTAGAGCATTCGTCATCGACAAGCGAAAGCTCGAGGCACGGCTTCTTGCCGCGCTGCGCGACAAGGCTCTCCTCCTGATCGGCTTCGCCGGAGCGCTCCGCCGTTCCGAGCTCGCTGCTATCCGGATCGGTCATGTTCGAAAGGCGGAGAGAGGCATCCTTCTTACGGTGCCGCGTTCGAAGACCGACCAGGAAGGCAAGGGACGCACGATCGCCATTCCCTTCGGCAAACGGTTCTGCCCTGTCGCGGCCTATGACGAATGGGTTGTAGCAGCCGGCCTTCACAACGGTCCGGCTTTCGTGCGGATCTACAAGGATGGCAGGATCGGCATGGAGGCGATCGCCGGCGCGACGGTGGCGGAGATCGTGAAGATGCGAGCGAAGGCAGCGGGGCTTGATCCCAAGAAATTCTCTGGCCACAGCATGCGCTCCGGTTTCCTTACCAGCGCGGGAAAGAAGGGTGCGAACCTCTGGAAGATGATGGACCAGGCTGGCCAGAAGTCGGTGAACACGACCCGCGGCTACGTGCGCGACGAAGAGCTGTTCGAGGACAATGCCGGCGAGGACCTCCTGTGATCGGTCTTCTCGCTGGATTGATCGTCGCCTGGGCTTCGGCTGCGTCGGCCGACGTGCGCTACATGCCGCCTGAGCCGCGACGTGTCGGCATCATCGAGATCTTCGGCTCGATCGAGCCGGCTGACGGCGATCGCTTCGCCGATGTCCTCGAGCTCGCCAAGACGTCGGCGAAATCTTTCTACGTCGACGGCGTGCCGCTCATCATGGTGTCCCTGAATAGCGCTGGCGGCGATGTTGCGACAGCGATGAAGATCGGACGCCTGGTCCGTGCTTCGTTCGCCAATACGAGCGTCATGACAGGCGGCAGATGCGCTTCCGCCTGCGTCTTCATTCTTGCATCGGGAGCCTTCCGCGTGGTTTCCGCGGACGGACGCGTCGGGCTCCATCGCCCTGTCTTCGCCGGTCCGGAATTCGGGAAGCTGCCGCCGGCACAAGCCCGGGATCGCTACAATCGCATGCTTCGCGAGATCCGCTCGTTTCTCGCTGGCATGGGTGCGCCGGACCAGCTCTATCTGGCGATGACGCGGGTGCCGTCGCAAGAGATCCGATGGCTGACGCGGAGGGAGGTCGCCGAGTTCGATCTGGACGGTGAGGACCCTGCGATCGCCGAATGGATCAGGGCCGCTCAGCGCAACGAGATGGGCGAGGAAATGCAGCGCAAGTTCGACGAGCACAGCCGATGCCTGCAGGAGGGCCGGGCAGAGCAGCAGTGCAGCAGGCTGCTGGACTGAAATCGACGAACTCCTTTTCATGGTTCAAGGATCCCAGATGTCCGCGCGTATCCATATCCTGGGCGAAGAGGGCGAGATCGAGCGCTCGATCTCGTCGATCTCCGAGCTGGCTCTCCTTTGCAAGGGACGTACGGAGCTGATCGCCCGGCGGGAGATCGCGAACGACCATCGGATGGGCCCCAAGGACCTGGTCCAGGTCGACGTCGAGAAGACGGCCCGGAATGCCGGCTACGAATGCCGGCAGGCGACGATCGCCGACCAGTTCGCACAGCTCGGCGACTGGATCTGGTGGGCTGAATTCGAGGGCTAAACGGAGACTCTCGATTAGCCTTCATACATATTGTGGATAACTTCTAGTCGACCGCTACATCTTGTAGCGTTTAAGCTCCCTGCCAGGCAACCACAGGGAGTGCGCCATGACTGCCGTCCGTGTCGCCCAGACCGTCGAAAACCCGTCCCATTTCCCCGACCCCACCCGCCAGGCGGTCCCGCTCCTCGATTCCCTGACCGTCGACCACGGCCCGGCGCGCCTCATCACGGAGTTCTTCGCCAGGGCCGAGGGCCTCATGCGCTCGCACGGCATCCACCTCTGGTTCTCGAACGACTTCCGCGTCCTCGAGCAGATCAACGCCGTGAACGTCGGCAGCTGGTACCGGCTGTGGCCGGCCTTCACGGCGGAGGGCGGCGCCGGCGCCGACAATGCCTACTTCTTCTTCGGCACCCTCGACGGCCAGGTCGTGGCGACGCAGGTCGGCCGCGTCTACCGGATGCCCGAGGGGCTGACCGAAAGCTGCAGGTCGCTCCGCTTCATGTATAGCGACCCCGCGACCATGGCGACGCCGGAGGATCGATGCGAGCTCCTCGGCGAGGCGGCCCTTCATGGAGAGGAGATCCGCGGGACCGTCGTGCAGAGCGGCGGCACCTGGTTCCATACCGAGCACGCCCGCGGCCGCGGCTTCGCACATGTCTTTCCCAGGCTGTCGCGGGCCTTCGCGCTTGCCCGCTGGGGAACGGACTGGACCGTATCGACCGTCCGCCAGAGCCTGGCCGACATCGGCGTCGGCAACGCCTATGGCTACAAGAAGCTCTATCCGGAGCTGATCTGGAAGGCGCCGGCCTCGCGCGCCGGCTACACCAAGGACGATCCCCTCAACCTGGTGAGCCTGGCGCGCGCCGAGACGATCGCGGATCTCGAGGCGGCGGTGGAGTCCCAGCGGTTCGCGGGGTTCGGACCCCGGCGTCCGGACGCTACGCCGCGAATGCGGGCGGCGGAGTGAGCGAGGAGACCGTCACCACGCGCCTGGCGTCGATCGGCACGACCAGGCGGCCGTACCTGGCGATGCGGACGACGCCGGGCGTGCCGTCGTCGGCGTGCTCGCGGATGCGCGCGCTCACGCGCTCGAAATAGGGCTGCGAGAAGGTCGACGCCTCGACCAGGGCCTTCTCGACCTCGGCGCCATAGGCGCTGTCGGGCTGGTCGGAGACGCGCCGGCCGATGGCGTCGAAGGCGAAGCTGGGGCCGTAGTAGTCGGGACCGCCGGGAACGAACTTGAAGGTGGCGCGACCGTCGTCGATGCCGACGACCCAGAGCCGGTGCGCCAGCCGCCGGTCGATGAGCTCGTTGAAGATGTGCTGGTTCAGGCCGCGGGAGAGGATGTTGAGCATGGGGCCCAACGGCTCCATCTCGCGCGCCGGAAGGTCGTCGAGGGCGATGCGCTGCGAGCGGTACAGCGGCACGCCGGAACCGGTCTTCTCGAGATGGACGAGCTGCACGAGGCGCGCCGCGGCCGTGCTTCCGGTCGGCGCCGGCTCGGAGATCCAGCCTTCGCCCCAATGGATCCGAAGGCGGGCGGGGCCGGTCTGGCACGCGAGCCACGCGCGGGCATGGATGACGGCGCGCGAGATCGATCCGCGGGCCCGGGCCAGGACATCGATCCGGCCGGCGACGGGCTGGAAGACGACGACGTCGAGGTTGCGTGCGAGATAGCGGGCGACGTCGCAGGTGGACTCGGGCGAGATCCCGTACTCGTCCAGCACCTGCTCGTTCAGCTCGCGGATGCCGTTCTCGTCGGCGATCATCGCCGTTCCCTCGACGAGGCTCCTGAACCGGCCCTGCGTCTCCTTCATCATCCCTTCGATGACGTCGAGCGCGGAGAGGGAGTTCGACGAGGTCGAGAGCACCGACCGGTCGAGGTCGACGATGCGGAAGTCGCGCCGGTCGGACATCATGGAGAGAAGCCAGTTGCGCAGCGTCCCGAGCCCGCCGGCGCTCACCGTGCTGGCCTTGAGCTCGACGGTGACGAGATCCCGGCCGAAGCCGACCGTCACCGGATGGGTCGAGGCCGTCCCGTCGATCCGTGCCCTGACATGCCCCTCGACGTCGATGACGAATCCGTCCTGGCGCCTGGGCTCGCACACGGCGCGGATGTGGTCGGCGAGATGGGCCGCGACCTCGTTGACCTCGCCGTACCACATGCGCTTGACGACGCTGAAGGTCAGGTGCGGATGCGCGAGGTGCCGGGTCACGCGCAGGATCTGGCTCTTGACGTTCTCGCCGGCGCGCGGAACTCCGGCGAGCGCGCGAAGCCGCATCGAGATCTCGCTCCGGACAGCCTGGGCCCCGCTGTCGGGAGCCGATCCTGGGGTCCGCTTCATGGCGCGCGGCCGCTCCCGTCGGCGGTTGGGATCCGCGGCATCGCAAATTCCCTGAACCCAGCGAGGATCATCGCCCCAAGTTCTCCAGTCCATCCCGTCGGCCGGTAACTTTAGCGTTAGTCCTGCATTCAGAACAACCTGGAAGCGCTGGCTCACCGAAAACGTAAGGCGGATCGCCTTGCGAGGGCGGTGGCACCCCGAAAATCGGGATGCCGGACGACTTTTCCGGGAAACCGGAATCGGTTACTAGATCATAGGTTTAGAAGCGCTTCTGGACTGCACCGAGGTCGCGGGCGGGCCTCCTCGGATTTCCCGGGCGATCTCGATCCCCGGCGGCGAGGCCGGCCACGGCGCCCACTTATCCTTGCACGGATCTCACGCGGGCGACATGCGAGCAGGCTTCGATCCAATCCTCGTGCTCCTTGCCGGGCATGAATGCGCCGTACTCGATCGCGTGCCTCTCCTTCGTCAGCGCCTCGTGCTGCCCGCGCCAGAAGCGGCGGCCGTGAAGAATGGAGCTCGCCTCGGAGAGAAAGTCGTCCGGCCTGCAGTCCTGGTCGAGGGCGACGATGTCAGGCGGCCAGGTCAGGTAGGCGGCGAGGGACAGGAGAGCCAGGACTGCCTTGATCCTCTGCCCATCGCGATACAGCGAGCGCGCCGTGAATGCCGCCAGCACCAGGAGGATGGAGAGGCCGGCGAACTTGAGGATGGTCATCGGGCGATCCGAGCGTTCAGTCGAGAGCGGCTTGCATCCGTCGATCCAGGTCTTCCGCGCCGGTTCAGCGCATCACCCCCGATAATCGTGCGGCCTCAGCCCCTCCGGCTTCCTCGCGATATCCTCGATCCCGATCTCCACCATCCCGGCCTTCCGCGCCCGCTCCTCGATCTCCCCGAGCTCGGCGCCCTCCTTGAGCCAGCCGACGCGGACGTCCTTCTCACCGAACCCGAGATCCTCGACCGCCTTCAGCCAGGCGGCATGGACCTCGCCATTGCCGGCGACGTGCTTCGCCTTCTCGGTGAAACCCCAGCACTTCACCGCGGGGAATCCCAGCAGGCTGTAGGTGCGGCGCTCCCTCAAGGGGCAGTTCCACATGTCGGAGCGCTGCAGCTTGATGCGGCCGGTCCTGTTCTCGACGAAGGCCCACAGCAGCTGGCGGTACTTCGTCGCCTTCTCGATGTGCTTCGGGCTCCGGAAGTCGCAGTAGGTCGTCTTCGGCACCAGCATGATCCACGTCGCCTCGGGCTTCGCCCCCAGAGCCGCCGAGACGCCCTCGATCGCCTCGTCGGCCGTCGCGTCGACCCATTCGTCGCCGCCATCCGCGGTCTCGAGGCGACGGAGCCGGCTGCGGGCCTTGACCTCGATCGCCGCGAAGACGCTGTCGTCGCTTCCGGACTTGGGCGCATCCACATGCCAGAGCGCGACCAGATCGATGCCGCGCGGTGAGTAGCATTGCGAGATCTTGAAGCGGTCGGTGCGATTGCGATCGCGGCCGATCTTGATGCCGCGATCGAAGCCGGCGTCCTTGAAGGCGTAGATCCAGCCGGAGCTGGGGGCGTGAGCTGTCATGGGACCTTTGGCGACATGGAGAAGGACTGCGTGGACGACGCGCGACGGAAAGAATCCTAGCCAATCTCGAATCCGCGATACAACCTTCGATCCCGGTGCCACGGAGTAGGATCGCCTCGATGCCGGATGCGACGGCGACGCCCGATCGCGATCTGCCTGACCCCATGTCCGCCTGCTGCCTCTGCGGCCTCGACATCCCCTGCCTCGTCGAGGGCGCCCATGTCCCTGACCGCGCGACGGCGCCCGACGACATCGCCCGCCTCTGCCTCCTCTGCCACCGGGCCTACGATCTCGGCCTGATGACCGACGACGAGATCCGCGCCGCGCGCAGCGCCTGCGACGCCGGCGGCCAGGCGCCGTTCGCCGGCAGGGCCGAGGATCTCCATGCGCTGTGGCGCGGGCGCGATCCCGACTGGTCGCGGCTGCAAAAGGGCGCGCAGGCGAGGGCAGGGAAGACGATCAGGCGGCGGTCGGCGGCCAGGCGCGCGGCGAGGACGCGATCGGCGAACCGGTCGCCGGCCACGGATTAGTCGGATCGAAGCTCATGCCCAATCCCTGGAAGGAGGCGCTCATGCGGAGCTTGACAGTCTCGGCCCTGATTGCAGCCGCTCTTGCTGCGGTCGCCGCGCCGGCCGTGGCCCAGGCGATCGTCTGCACGCCTGCCGAGAAGCATTTCTGCCAGCCCGGGTCCGGGTGCCAGCCGGCACAGCTTGGATCCTGGCTGGCGCTCGATCCCGCGAAGAAGAGCTACGAACGCTGCGACGCCAAGGGGTGCGACAAGTACCAGGCCGACGTGTCGACGTCGGGCGCCTATCTCACCCTCGAGCTTCCGGGCCGCGCCGCCTTTGCGCGGATCGGCGCCGGCGGCGAGTTCGTGGAGACGGCCTCGCTGGGCCTGGCGACCGTCATCAGCTTCGGCAGCTGCAGGCCGAGCTAGCAGGGTCCTGTCATCCGGCTTTCTTCATCCCCGATCCGCGCTATCCTCGCCCCATGTGCGGCCGCTTCTCCAACCGTCTCACCTGGCAAGAGATCCACGACCTCTACGCCATCCACGACGACTTCCCGGCGCCGAACCTCCAGCCGCGCTCGAACATCTCGCCGACCCAGGCCGCGCTCGTCGTCCGCCGCGACGCCGACACCGGCCGGCGCACCGCCGCCTTCCTCCGCTGGGGGCTGGTGCCCTTCTGGGCCAAGTCCCCGAAGGACGTGAAGATGACCACCATCAACGCGCGCGGCGAGACCATCGCCTCCAAGCCCGCCTATCGCGAGGCGGTGCGGAAGCGGCGCGCGATCGTGCCGGCCTGCGGCTGGTACGAGTGGACCGGGGAACCTGGCTCTAAACAACCTTGGCGCTTCGTCCGCACCGACGGCGATCCGCTGAGCCTGGCCGCGGTGTGGGAGCGGTGGTCGCCGAAGCCGGGCGTGCCGGAGGCGGAGGGGCTGGACCCGGTCGAGAGCTTTGCGATCGCGACGACCGCGGCCTCGCCTGATACAGCCCAGATTCACGATCGCATGCCGGTGGTGCTGGAAAAGCAGGACCTCGATCTCTGGCTCGATCCGGATCCGAAGCAACTCGAGCGCCAGTTGGCGCTGATCCGGCCGGCGCCGGCGAAGTCGATCCGGTACTTCCCGGTGTCGACGAAGGTCAGCAGCTCAAGGAACGAGGGGCCTGAGCTGGTGGAGGAGATCAGGCTCGAGGCGTGATGCAGAGCGACTGTCGCTTTCGAGTCACTGCTCCTTGCTCAGCCCTGGCCTTCCTTCATCGTTTCGTACCATGCGGCGAAGTCCGCCTCTTCGAGCGCATAGGCGCCGCGCGCCGACTGCCAGACGATGCCCTTTTCGCGCAAAGCCGAGAGCGCGCTTTGCGCGGAAGCAGCGGTGACCTCCTCGCCCATCGCTTTCGAGTATGCGTCGAGCGCGTCCTTGGCAAATGGCTGGAAACCGTCGCCCTCTTCCGCTAACCGGCCGAGGACCGCCTGCTGCGTCGGCGTCAGGCTCTCCCAGGTCTGGCGATGAGTGTCCCAAATGCGCTTCCGGACGATCTCGGCATTGCCGCGAAGCAGCGCGCCCAGACGGTCGGCCGCGTGCTCGCCCAATGCCACATCCTTCAGGAGGTCGACGAGGAATTCCGGCCGGCGGCCGATGAGCTCGAATGCGATGGCGACGTCGTCCTTGTCGAAGCGATTGCCCTCCGCCAGCCTCTCGTTGAGCCAGTCGGCATAGGCGTTCGTGAAGCTGCGATCGAGAAGCGGGAAGGGCGTGACCTGGAGGCCGAAGAAGGGCTGGGTACGCTTGTTGACCAGCTGCGCCAGCTTGTCGCGATGGGAGCCGGTCAGCACCAGCATCAGGTTCGGCCCGTCATGGGCGTCGTCGCGCTGGTTGAGCGCATCGCGCGCCGCCTTGAGCGCGAACATCGTGGTCGTGCCTGCCTCGGTCGTCAGCGCATGCTGAGCCTCGTCGACGATCAGGCAGATCCGCTTCCCGGTTCTTTCGAGAAGAGCCTGAAGAGCGTCTGTCAGCGTGGTCCCGTCGACCGCGCCGATCTTGTCGACGTCGATCGAAGCCCACGAGCCGCCGAGCTTGCTCAAGCCCACCTTACGCGCCAGCTTCTCAGGCATGCCTGCAGCCGCCTTGAACGTGGCCTTGATGGCGTCAGCGATCAGCCGGGCAGGGTCCTCCTTCTGGTTGGACCAGAGGTCGACGTAGATCGGGAGGATGTTCCGGTTCTCGAGCTCGGGCACCAGGTCTCGCCGGAGGAAGGTCGATTTGCCGGTCCGCCTCGGGCCGGCAAGGACCAGCGTCCCGCCCGCGGAGAACGGCGTGGATCCTTCGAGCGCGTCAGCCAAGCTGGTGGCCAGCTTTGGGCGGGAGAAGTGGAAAGGCGCCGATCCAGCCATGGGTTATGGTCAATTATGATATCGTCAATAATTTATTGAATACAAACATAATTGTCAATAGAGCACCCAGTCGAGAGAGCCGGAAGATCGTCTTCGACTAAGGCCGCTACGCCGCGGTAAGCGCCTTCATCGACCTGGGCTCCGACCTGACATTCAATCGGACATTTTCAAGTTCGACATCCTCCTAAACCGGCGCCCGGTTGAAGCCCGGGTAGACGAACGCGCCGCGGATCCGCTCGCAATCCTGTTCGGACATCCCCTCGGCCCTGGCGAGCTGGTACCACTCGGATGCCACGAGCCGCTGCATCTCGTCGACGATGCGCTCGGCCTCCGCAGGCTCGAGCGTGAAGCGCCGGCACTGGCTCACCAGGTTCGTCGCATTCGCGATGCGGCCGAGATCGCCGATCTCCATGGCGAGATCGCGCCGGTCGAGCGAGACCGGCATCGAGGGCGTCAGGTCGTAGGCAGGCGAAATCTGCCACGTCCCGTCCCAGGCGATCACGGCATGGTTGCGCGGATGATCGTCGATGTTGGAGATGAGCGCATTGAAGCACATCCGTCGGAACAGCTCCTTCGCGTCGGCCGCGGACGTGGCCGAGATGCGGCGGAGCTCCTCGGCCAGAAGCACGTATGACCAGAGATGCCGGTCCAGGGGGCCTTCATCGGCCCTGAGCAGGGTGAAGGCGCTCACCATGCGCGCACGGCGCCAGCCTTCGCCCTCGCGCTGGCGATCGAACCGCTTCACCAGCAGGGCATCGCGGCCGCCGACGTCGACGATGCGGCTGTCGGCGACCGTGATGCCGGCCAGCCGCGCGAGAGCGAGCATCGTCCTTTCCGCGCGGGCATTGTTGAAGCGATCGTCCGGTCGGTTGAACTTGGCGATCCAGAGCGCTCCATCGTCTTCCACGACTGCCTTCGGCCTGGCACCGCCCATCGAGGTGCCCAGCAGCAGGAGATCGCCGATCTGCGGCGCGGCGTCGGCCGATGACGCAGGAATGTCCTCGTCGGCGACGACCGCATCGGCTGCGGCCTGCAGCGCTGCGAGGTCGATCGTCCGGTTGAAGCGGGTCCGCGGAGCAGGAGGCTCGACGTTCCGTCCGAAGCCGAGGGCGCCGGCACGATCGTCGGGCGATTGCAGGAGATAGTCGAGCTCGGAGGGCTGGGCGATCCCGGAATGCTTCTCGATCACCCGTCGGCCCCAGTAGTCGGGGCTCGCGTCCCGGATCGCGCCGAACACGCCCTTGAGCCTGACCGTATCGTAAGCCGTCGCCGCGAGCTTCAGCTCGACGGGATCGAGTTCGACGGCGTCCGGGCGCGCCAGATAGCTCCGTCCGTACACGAACCGTCCGCGCGGGATGCCGAGCCCGTCGACCTCGAGGCGGTAGCGAGCGGCCGTTACGCTCGAGGTGGCGCCGGGGAGCGTGATGTAGACGAAGCACTCGTCGGCGGCGCGGCCAGCTCTGGAGGCCCCGGTCCTAGAAGTCATTGCTCATTCCCGAAGAGCGGGCGCGCTTGCGCGTGCGGCCGAGCTCGAGCGCCATGCCTTCCTTGTCGAGGTCGGGGGCGGCGACCTCGGCCAGCTGCTGCGAGAGTCCGTAGGCCCAGAGCAGCGCTGCATAGACCGCAATGCCGGTCGAGGGCTTCCCGTCCTCGGCGTCTGCGATCACGAAGCGGCTGGTCCCGATCTTCTCCGCGACGACTTCCTGGCTAAGCCCGCGGCGGAGCCTGGCCGTGCGCAGGCTGGCGCCGAGGGTCTTCAGCGTGCGCTCGACCTCGAAGGGCGGGGCGGCAAGGAGCTGGTTGCGGGCGGACATGGTCCGAATATAGGGGGCGGGTACGGAAATGTCACGATAAGACGTTAGTTCAAGACAACATAAGTGGATTTATTGAGATCTTGAAATAACAAATCTAAAGCCGAACCGGTGCAGCCAGCGGACATTTCCATGCGCTGTGGCGCGGGCGCGATCCCATAAGGGCGCGCAGGCGAGGGGAGGGAAACACGTCCGCTCGAGGATCGCCGCGGCCGCTGCCTTCTTCCAGCGCCTTCGGTCACGACGGGAGCCGCCAGCCGCCGGGCTTGTCCTCGAAGCCGAGCACGTCGACCTCGATGCCGAAGCCGAAGGCGTCGTTGAGCAGCTCCACCTGGCGTCCGATCGCCGACATGACCCTCAAGGCGACGGGGCCGTATTTCGGCTTGGCGCTTCGCACCTTCTCGGCGACGCCGAGGATCATGGCCGCCGCCACCCGGAGCCGGCCGAGGATGACGGAGGGGCGGATCCCCATCCGGTTTGCGGCGCGCTCGATCGCCTGCATGTCCAGGTCCTCGAAGCCCTGGTCGTCCTGGCCCTCCTCGGCGCCGAAGGTGAGCGCCATGCGCTGGCGGTACTGCGGGTAGAGCGCGATCGAAAGCACGTCGTAGAGCGGCGCCAGTCCGGCACGGAACGCCCGCCCGTGCAGGAGCGCGTAGTTCTTGGCGTGCGCATCGGCATTGGCGACGAGGAAGTTGAAGATCATCGCGTCCAGCAGGTTGATGCGGAAGAGCGCGAAGGCGTCGACCTTCTCGAGGGCGAGGAGGTCATCGGCCCGCGGTCCGCCGCGATGGGTGTACTTGCGATCGGACGTGAAGCCGAGCGCCTGGCAGAAATCCTCCTGGTGGACGCGCCTGACGATGCAGGGACCGGAGATGCCGGCCGCGGCGGGCATGATCGCCCCACGGGGGGATCGTGCAGGCAGGAGACCTTCGATCTCGCGATCGTATCGAGGCACGACGAGGACCTCGCGGCCCGGCGCGAGCTCGACGATCCGCGGCTCGACGGCATCGAGGCCCATCGCCCGGGCGAGGTCCAGGCAGAAGGATTCGTTCGCGACCATGCCGGCGAAGGCGGGATCGGGAAGCTTGGCGATATGCGTCGAGGGCGCGCCGCCGCGGGCGCGATGGAAGCGGCCGTCGGCATCCATGACCACGGCGGCCTTGCCCTGGACGCCCGCGAGCGAGAACTCCTGCCCCTCGCCGGCGGCTCTCGTCCGGTCGATGCCTTTCTCCATCTGGTCGAGGAGATCGGCGGGGTCGAGGACGTCGTAGTCTTGAGGGAATTCGCCCGGCGTCTTCGCCGGATGCTCTCCGGCGGGCACGATCGAGACGGCTCCCGGGCAGTCGCGGCCGACATGCTCGAGGATGCCCATGAGGTCGCGCTCGTCGAGTCCGAGCTGGAGCGCCAGGACCGACAGCCGCTTTCCTTCGGGCAGGAGGTTCTCGAAGAAGGGGAGGACGTCGCGCGGCCCGTAGACGCGGTTCTGCACCGGCAGCGAGATCGAGAGCGCGGCGCGCGGATAGCTGCCTACATAGGCCGGGTCGTAGGCGAAGGTGGTCTCGAGGCCGGTATGCACGAGCCGGCCGGCGACGCCGGTCTGCCCGTCGAGGAAGACGTCGAGGGCGAGCTTCCGGTCGGACGAGGCTATGGCCTTGCCGGGCAGGCCGCCGGTCATGACGCGCGTCCTCTCAGAGAGCTGCGGGCGCTTCGGAAGGCGCCGGCCGGCTTGCCGACGCGATGGCGCCGGCGGACGCCGGCATCGGGCTCGGCGAGGATCTCGTCCGCTTTCCGCAGCGTCTCCTCGGTGACGTCGAAGCGGAGCCGGATCCCGAGCGCGGCCAGGACATGGATGGCCTTGCCCAGGGCCGCCGTCGGCTTGCCTGCCTCCAGCTCGACCAGGAATCGCGTCCCGACATCGGCGAGGCCCGCGAGCTCGTGCTGGGCGAGGCCCTGGCGGAGCCGCTCCGCGGCAATCAGGGCGCCGATGGCGCGGGGAGATTGGAGACTGAAATCGGGCATGATGAATTCCCGAGCGGGAATATATGATCGAGTTACATCGACGTCAATGGTGATAAGTTCCCGCTTGGGATTTTATCAAAGAGGAGTGATGGATTGGAGGGTATAAAATACCGAGCGGGAATATATAAGGTGATTATGGTCAATTATCCCGCTGACCATAATTTATCCCGCGGACCATGATGCGCCCCATCTAGAACGACCGGATGGAGCGGGTGACGACCCCCCAGATCTCGAACCTACGCTCTTCGGTGATCTCGATGTCGGCATAATGCGGGTTCTCGGCGCGGAGGATCAGGCGACCGCCGGATCTCACCAGGCGCTTGAGAACGAACTCCCCGTCGAGCACGGCGATGCAGATCGCCCCGTTCACGGGCCGCCTTGCCCGGTTGACCACGACGAGATCTCCATCGAACAGGCCAGCTCCCTCCATGCTGTCGCCCTTGATGCGCGCGACGAAGGTCGCGGCGGCGTCCTCGATCAGGAGCTCGTTGAAGTCGATCGGCGCCGCGGTGAAGTCCTCTGCCGGGGACGGGAACCCGGCTGGAGCCGGAACCAGGAGGAGGGGGATCGCGGCAGGTCTCGAAGCGACGCATGGCGAGAACCCAGCTGACGCCAAGTCGCCGATATGCGATTCGGGGATATTGTTCAGCATTTGTTCCGATGATAGGGTGACGGCGCGTCCCTTCGTCAAGCTGCTTTCCGGCGCGTTTCGGCGCGCGGAACGCGATCGCAGGCAGAGACACGCGAGGAGAGCCCTGTGACCGTCCTGGCGCGGCCCGATTTCAGGATCCTGCCGAACGGATACCTGCGCGACCTCGTCGCGCGACACCGCCGGGAACGCGCCGGCTACGTGGCCGTCGATCTCTACGAGGTCGTCTATGACGTGCCGGTTCTAGGATGGGCGGCGACTCGCGATGCGGCGCTCCTGGCCGCGCTCGAGCTCCGGCCCGATCGCCGCAATGTCGGTGTCTTCGCCTGCCGGCCCGAGCTCAAGGCGCAGATAGAGGCCGCGGGCTATGACTTCCAGACGACGAGCATCATGGCGCAGATCGCCGACGGCATCGCCTACGACGTTTCGGAGCTTTACCCGCCGCATGCCGCGCTCGAGTGGGCGGGCGACGTGGCGTCGTCGAACCGGCGCCTCGAAACGGGCGAAACGGACTGGCCAGCCATGCGGGACCTGCTTGTCCGCATGGGGCTCGCGCACCTCAGGGGCAGCATGATGGTCGACCTTGCGGAAAGCGGAATGATCGGGTGGACGGAAGAGGCGCCACTTCGGGGGATGGGCATTGCCAGCGCAGGCGGCCTGGCCCCCTTGTCCTCGCTACTCTTGCAGGCCGAGCGCGAGACGGCAGCAAACCTGAACGCATGGGAAATCGAGACGCAGGTCGGCAATTTTCTCGATGGTCGGGCCGAGAGCGCCTGGCTCAGGCGCGCCTGACGGCTTGTGGCCTGGACACCCCTCCCCTAGGCTGATTTCGTCAGGTTTCGGGGGCGCAGATCACCAAGCGAGCAGCCGGCTGTTCATCCCATATGGCGCGCCATATGTCGCGACGCGCCATATGGGTCTCAGGCCATCGCCATTTCCTGCCGGGACCGCGGCGGAGGCGCCAGGTCGCCGAGACGATCCCGGGCATCGCGCATGAGTTCCGGCCTGACCTCGTCGAGATAGGCCATCATGTCGGCCGGGGATACCCAGCATTCGTGCCATCGGCCCGGCGTGCCGGCGCAGATGTGCCAGCGTCCGGCATCGCCGCCGCTTCCGTCGGTGACGGCCTTGAACAGGGTCTTGAGGCAGTCCTCGTCGATCTGGAAGGCTTCGAAGCCGGTCGGTCCGCCGATGATGCGGAGGATCTCGTAGTCGCGGCAGCCGGCGATGGCGGGCTCCACTCGGATCTTGAGTTCGCGCTCGAAGCTGTCGATCACCGTCTTTCGGGAATCGCGGTAGGTCCAGTGGGACGCAATTGGCCGCTCGAGCCGCTCGAGCGCCGCCTCGGCGGCGAGGCGGCTGTCGTAGCGCGCCCGCTCCTCCGGGCTCATCGCGGCTATGCGATCGGCGAGCAACTTGGCGAAGTCGACCATCTGACACTCCGACTGAGAATGGCCATCGGATGATACAGTGCCGAAGCGATAATACAAAGCCCGACGGGTCCTTGTGCCGGGCCATCGAGGCGCCATGAAGCCCCGGGACACCCCGAGTGCGGACGAGACGATGGCGGTCCTCCTCTTTCTCCATGAAAGAGGTGGTTCGGTCGCGGAGAAGGGCATGCCTCGTCGCCTGTCCAGGATAGCGTTCGCCCTGTCCTATGGAGACCTGGTGCAATACCGGGGAGGCAATAGCTTCCGGCTCACGAAGAAGGGAGCCGAGGCTGCCGCCAGGGGCTCTCTCGAACCGGTGCCGGCCGAGCGGCCGAGGCGCCGTGGCAGGCCGCCGGGCGGCGGCAAGCCCAGGTCCGGCGACGCGGACTGGATGAAGCCGCAATCCAGCCGGTCGACCACCGACGTCGATCGCGTGGTGGGAAGCAATATCCGCGAGCTTCGTTCGGCTCGGGGCATGTCGCAGACGAGCCTCGGCGAGCTCCTTCACGGGATCACCTTCCAGCAGATCCAGAAATACGAACGGGGCGACAACCGCATCTCGGCGACGAGGCTATGGCAGCTCGCGAAGGTCTTCGGCATCGACGTCGAGATGCTCTTCGCAGGTCTGGAGCCCGGCGAGACGGCAATAGACGAGGAGATGCTGACGATCATGGAGAACGCCGAGACGAAAGAGCTCGCGACGAACTTCCATAGGCTGGACCCGATGACGAGGGGATGCATCCGGAACCTCGTTCGGGAGCTTGGACCTCCTGAAAGGAAAACGAGACGGGCCAGGCGCGGCCGCAGGAGGGCGGATCTGGCGCTGCAGGACTAGGAGCATCCGGAATCGAGGTAACGGCTCGCTTCCAAGGGGGTGTTTAATCCTGTAGGCTAGGTACCAAAGGCAAATCGAGGAGCCGGCCATGGACGGAGGCGTCGGGATTCCGCGGCGGATGACGGAAGGCGCGATGCCTGAGGTCGGCTCAAGTCCTCTTCGGATTGGACTGCTGCTCGAGGAAGCGGACCGTCCCGTGGTCGGCTTGCTCGCGGCTGCGGCCTGGGTGTCGTCGGCCGGCCTCGGCTATCGTACCGTCAACGATCCCGAAACCACCGGCTGCACCGCCATCATGGGGAGGAAGCCATACGAAGACCTGGATCGGGCCGTGTACGAGGCCGCACTCCACCAGGTCGCGTTCATGACGGAAAAGGTCCGATCGGCACTCGAGGTCGAGCCATTCAGGGAGGCTTTCGACCGTCTCGTCGAGGTTGCGCGTTCAGCCTGCAGCGAAAGCGGCCTTCATGCCAGTCGCTTCGCAGAAGCCCTCAGGATCAAGGCGGAGACACATCGGGCCCTCTACGAAGCGGTGACCTCCGTCGGCTTCTTCCTTCCGGCGCCGGTGCGCGAGGCCGCCTGGATGGGAAATGCACAGGCAGCACTGCTCGAAGCGCTGGAGCCAAGGCCGGAATCGGCCGCCCGGGCTCCGGGTCTCGTCCCATGACGATCGACGAGGCCGTCTCCTTCGCCTACTGGGACGCCAAGAAGAAGGGGCGCCTCGAGCACGAGGCGATCGAAGCCGCGGTGAAGGTCATCGAGGAGCGCAGCCCGACCACCCCCTTGCCCTACGTCGAGGCGTTGAGGATCGTCGACTCGGTGGATCCGCCGCCGATCGAGATCGTCGCCCATGCGGACAAGCCGGTCAGCAAGGAGATCCTCGTCGAGCCGGCGACCTAGAAGGAGAGGCGCAGCTCAAGCCATCGCTGGCTGCTTGCCGTAGCTGTTGTCGATCATCGCCTCGATGTCGGCGTCCGACATGGGCTCTTCATTGGCCGCCGCAGGGAGCGGCCGGGTGATTGCGCCGGCGTACTTGTTGGTGAGCTTCGACCATTCCGGCAGGACCGTGTCCATCCCGACGATGCTCTTCTTGGGCTCCTTGAGAGGCGGCCCGATATAATCGCCCTGCCGCACGATCTCACGGGTCTTGCCCATGGCGTCGACCATGGCGTCGATGACGACGCTGGTCGAGAAGGGCTTCACGAGCGTCCTGTCCACGCCGGCAAGGCGTGCATGGAAAACGGCTTCCGGGGTCGAGCTTCCGGTAATGCCGATGACTTTCATGCCTTCGCGTCCGCGCAGGTTGCGCCTGACATGGCGGATTACCTGGAACCCGTTCATCGGCGTCATGAAGAGGTCGGTGATCAGAAGGTCGATGTCTTGGCGCTGCCCCAGGATCTCGATGGCCTGCTCCCCGTTCTGGGCCTCGTACACCGTGCCGACTTCGGCTTGCCGCACGATCTGGCAAAGGAGCCGGCGGATATAGCTCTGGTCGTCGACGACCAGGACCCCCATCGGGCGCGTCTCTTTGGTAAACGAGCGAAGGCGGCCGTCGGTCATGGTGCCGGTGCAGGTAGTGTGCCGGCGATCACTATAAGCGTGTAGGCCGCACAGTGTCCACAGAAAGAGCACGATAGGAGAACATCGCCGATCCGGCATGATTTGACCCGAGAAATCAAAGGACTGGAACCTAATTGCCATTATCGAGTGTCAGCATGATGTATAGAGAACAGGCTTGACGTAAATGCGGGGCCGGCTGGATAATCATTGGGTACGCATCCCGCTTTCATTCTAGGAGCGGGAAGGTCCGTCGTCAGGGAAGGCAGGATCCTCAGGACATGAACAAGACCCAGCACGTCCTCCTCGGCGTAGCTCTCGCCGGCATCCTTCTCGGAAGCGGCTGCACCTCCCTCGGCCTGCCGCGGGAGGCGACGAAGCCCGCGCCGGTGACCTCGGTGAGCGACGCCACCCCGCCTGGGCCCGACAAGACGATCGGAATGGACCAGACGGCCCTCGTCGACCTCCAGCTCCCGCCTGCCTCCCTCGTTCCCAGGCCCGTCGAGCCCTCGGACAGGGTGCCGGACATCGACGTCCGGAACTTCAGCGCCTCCGAGGCGAGCTTGATCGAGGCTCTCCAGCTGCTCCTCGGCCGGACCGGCATCCCCGTGACGGTCGAGACCGGTCTCGACACCACGCGCATCTCCGCGTTCGGGCTGTCGGGGAAGCTCTCGGACGTTCTCGACCGGCTTTCCGAAGGGGCAGGCGTCTTCTGGCGCTACCGCAACGGCTCTCTTGTCGTCTCCGGCGATCGGCCCTTCACCGTCGAGATCCCGCCGGTGATGGGCGACGTGGCCGCCGAGGAGATCGTCCGCGGAATCGAAAGCATGGGCGCGCTCCGCGTTCGCCTCGACCGGACCGCGAGCCTCATCAGCTATCGCGCCGAGCGTCGTGTCCACGACGTCGTCGTCGACTATCTCGAGAAAATCCGGAAATCCAAGTCGTTGATCGTGTTCCAGGCTTGGCTCCTGGAGGTCACCCTCAACGACCAGCGCCAGCTCGGCATCAACTGGAACGAGCTCGGCTGGAAGTCGGGCGGCGTGGCCCTCAGCCTGGCCGGGGGCAGCTCCGTCGTCGGCGGCACCACCTTCGGGGCCGTCTATGGCGGCAACCGCTTCTCCATCGACGGCCTGGTCAGCTTCCTGCAGACGCAGGGCACTCTTTCGACAGTGTCGAAGCCGTCACTCACCATGATCTCGGGCGGCAAGGCCAAGTTCGAGGTCGGCTCGATCGCCCGCTACGTCAGCAAGGCCGGTTCCAGCACGACGGGATCGACGGTCACCGGAACGACGGAGACCGAGTCCCTCAAGGTCGGCCTGCAGATGGCCATGACCGGCGACTACAGCCAGGGCACGGTCTTCTTCAAGGTGGGCCTCGAGATCTCGGACATCACCCGCTTCGATCAGTACGAAGCCTTCGGGCAGCAGCTGAAGCTCCCCCAGACGACCAATCGCCTCCTCGAGACGACGGACCGGGCCCGCCCGGGCGACGTGATCCTCCTCGGCGGCATCGTCAGCACACGCGACCAGGTCGACCGGGACGGCGTCCCGAGCGGCCTTGGGTTCCTTTTTCCCAGGCTCTTCAACGACCAGACCCAGCGTACCGAGCTGGTCGTCGTCTTGATGCCGAAGGTCATCCGTTTCGTGGACGCCGCGTCCCAGGAGGCCGCACGATGAGGGTCCGTCATTTCTTCCTTGCCGTCGGCGGGCTCGCTGCCATGACCGGTGTCGCGGTGGCCCAGGCCCCATCGATCCCGATGGCATCGCCACAGGCCGTGACCTCGTTGCCCCAGTCCGGGCCGCAGCCCGGGCCGCTCTCCCTGACGGTGCCGGCGAGCTCTCCGGGCTCCCTCAACCCCCTGCAGCCTCGTCCCACTCCGCAGGCCATGACGGCCGCGCCGGCCGCGGGCGCCCAGCCCCCGGCAATCGGTGGCCAGGCGCCGCCTTTCGGACAGACGCTGCCTGCGCCGCCGGCGCTCAACACGCCGGCCCAGGAGGTGAGCTCGAGCGACCTGTCGACGGTCACGATCACCGCGATCATGGACGGCGCGGCGGTCCTACGCACCGCCAACAACTCCTACCAGGTCGCGGACAAGGGCATGCTCAGCCACAACGGGCGGCTTTACGGCGTTCGCGTGAAGGACGGCGTGGTCACCCTGTTCGACCGCAACCAGCGGCCGGTCTTCGAGGCGACGGTCGGTTCCGGCGTATCGCCCGAACAGCGGTTCTCGTGGACGCGTGCCCAGTCGTCGTCGGGCAGCGCAACCGGAGCCCCGCCGGCCCCCGCGCCGGCCCCGCTCAAGACGCCCTGACCATGCCGGACGACATCCAGCCGACCGAAGGCCACCAGGCAACCTCCGAACGGCTTGCGCCCGGCCAGCTCGTGGTCTCCGTGACCATGGGGGACGGGACACGGGTCCAGCGGACCGTCATCGGCGGCGAGGACCGGACAGTCCATGCCAGGCCGGCGGAACCGGCCAAGGTCAAGCCATCGCAGCTCGCCGTGGCGACGAAGCAGCAGCGGGTCCTTCATGCCGCCGGCGTCGACAAGGCGATCACCGAGATCCTGATCTCGATGGGCTTCCTGCCGCCGTCCCAGGCGGAGGCCGGATCGGGCCTGTCGAGGCGGAAGCAGGATCCGGGCGACCTGGTGAGCCTCCGGCTCCAGCAGAACCTTGGCATGAAGATCATGGGCGTCGAACGCGACGTCATATCGGTCGCCCTGACGAAGGCGGCGGACGACTTCAAGCGGCAGTTGCTCCTCCTCGAAGCCAGGCGTGCCGGCATCGAGGCGAGCCGGATCGAGATCCTTCCGATCGACCGCATGTCGGCGATCGCGCTGCTCGGCCAGACCCGCGTCGTGCATCGGGACGTGATCGAGAAGCGGATCCAGCGCCTCACCCGCGATCCGGGAGAGGGCTCCCTGCTGCAGCTCATCATCCAGGAGATCTTCTCCTACGCGGTGCAGATCGATGCCTCGGACATTTCGGTCAAGGTCGAGCCGAGGCATCTGGAGCAGTCGAACGTCGCCTTTCGCGTCGACGGCACGATGCAGTACGAGTTCTTCCTTCACCCCGACGTCGCCAAGCCGCTCGCGACCAGGCTGAAGGCGATGGCGAACATCGACTTTTCCGACCGCTCGCGCCCTCACGACAACCGCATCACCCTGCAGGTGGCCGGCCGCGACATCGACGTCCGCGTCGGCGTCGTCCCCACCGATCCAGGGGAGCTCATCACGATGCGCCTCCTGGACCCCAGGAAGGTTCTCCATATCGGTGATCTGTTCGGATCGATGCCGGCAACCGTCGCCTATATCCGGAGCTTCAATTCCCAGCCGACGAAGTCGGGCGGCGTCCTGCTGCTTTCGGGCCCCACGGGCTCAGGCAAGACGACGACCCAGAACGCCATCCTCCTCGACGTCGATCGCACCAAGAAAAAGGTCGTCACGATCGAGAATCCGGTCGAGTACACGATCCCGATGGCGCATCAGATCCAGGTTCAGACCGACGACCAGTGGGCCGAGGCGATGCGCGCCGTTCTTCGCCACGATCCCGACGTGATCGCGCTCGGCGAGATGCGCGATCGCCGGACGGCCGAGGCATGCAACTCCATGGCCGAGTCCGGGCACAAGGTCACCGTTACCGTTCATGCCGACGACGGCCCGCAGACGATCAACCGCTTCGCGGACTTCTTCGACGAGAGCAATCGCAAGCATCAGCTGAGCACTCTCGGCTCGCACATCTTCGGCGTCGTGAACCAGCGGCTTCTCTCGGCGGTGTGCCCTCATTGCTCGAGCAGCGTCGAGGTAGGCGACGAGGGAGCGCACACCACCCGCGAGATCCAGATCGCGACGGAGATCCTCAGGATCCCGTCCCGGATGCAGGTGCGCCGGCCGAACCTCGAGGGCTGCGGCCACTGCAACCATACCGGCTACTTCCGGCGGGTGCTCTCCGTCGAGCAGATCTTCATCCCGCGCGATCATGGCGTCCGGCGCCAGGTGGTCGAGCGCCTGACCGGCGACCTCGTCCATGAGATCGTGGACATCGAAGGGGTCTATTTCAGGAGCCACTCGGACCGGATCGTGGAGCTCCTGCAGCAGGGCTACCTCGACCTTTCGATCGCCGCCGGCGTGGTGGAGGCCACGGGATACGGCTACCGCCGACGAGGGGAGGCGGCCATCGACGTCCGCCAGATTCTCGTATGAGCAGGTTCTGGCGAACCTCCTTCATGACTGCCGACCGGCCGGGCATGCCTGCTCGGCGCCTGGAGAAGGAGTTCTTTCTCCCCGACCAGGGTTCGGTACGCCTCGCGGTCGAGCAGATCGGCGGCCGGGTGATCTCCATCCGGGAGCGGCGCCTTCGGTGGTGGGACGGCGAGATCTTCACCAAGAGCTATCGGCTTCGGTTCCTCCGGACCCTCGGCTTCTTCGTCACCTCGAATTCGCCCGGCGTCGCCCTGGTGCGAGTCATCGAGACCGAGGAGGACATGCGAAAGCGCGCTCACCTGAACTCGGCCATCGAAGTGATCAACCGAGGCGGGGACTTCACCCAGGCGGTCCGCTCCATCAAGCTGTTCGACCGCTCGGTGATCGCAATCCTCGAGGCCGGGGAAAGGGTAGGGCGCCTCAGGGAAGCCATCGCCGCCGCCACCAGCCATGTCGAGAAGCGCGGCAAGAGCCTGAAGATGGTCATGTCTGCGATGGCCTGGTTCTGGATCGACGTCATCTCGACTGTTGCGACCGTGTTCGAGGTTCATTTCCACGCTCTTCCCTGGATCCGGGAAAACGCCTTCGACGGCGTCAGCGCCGCGAAGAAGGCCGAGATCATGGCTGCCCTCGACCGCGCGCAGGCGATCAACCTCGGTTTCATGGGGGTGGTCGCGGCCGTCGGCGTCCTGGCGCTTGCGGTCCTGTGGTCGACCTTCCTCGGTCGCGGGCGCGACGACAGCGGAAAGCGCAACGTGATGAGCCTGATCCCAGGTCTCAGCACGATGGTCGTTTCCGCCGGCATCGCCGAGACCTTCTCGATCGTCTCACGGATGGTGGCTGGCTCCGCGCCCTTCTCGGAAGCGGTACGTGCCGCGGAACAGGCGACGATCGTCGGCAGCGTCTCCGGGTTCTGGAAGCGCGTCGGCGAGATGATCGGGAACGGCTGGGGCATCGACAAGGCGATGGCCAGGCATCCGCTGAGCCATGCCGAACGGATGGAGATCTCCGGCCACCGCAACCTGAGCCAGCTCGTCGACGTGATGTCCTCCATCGCCGAGACCCGGGAGCAGACGGCCGAGCGTTACCTCAAGATGATCTCGAGCCTGTCCATCCTGGGGGTCCTGCTGTTCGGAGCCGGGGTCACCCTCAACGTCCTCTACGTCGTGTGGGTCCAGAACGAAGGCTTCACCAGCTCGATGCAGTCGATCATGGGCGGCGGCTGAAGCGGGGTAATCCCGATTTCCTCGGCATATGGGCCTGCCGGCGCCGAATGTTTCTTTGTATAAGCAGGTGCAAACAGTATAATAGACCGCCATGGCCAGACCGCCCGACAGCTTCACCCCGGATTCGATCGTCATCGGACACGTACCCCTGGGTGCGGGCTCGGAAGCCCGGGATGCCGCCTACTGGGAGGCGCAGAGGGCCCTGGACGAGGAAGCGCTCCATCTCCTGCTGGTCGAAGGCCAGGACGAGGTCCGTTTCATGGCGGCGCCCAGTAGGGATTTCGTCGGCGCGCCCTTCGGGGCCACCTCGATCCTGGCCGCGGCCTTTCCCGGTCATCCAGGGCATGTCGGCGACGGCGCCTATCTCGCGGACGCGCCGACCGGCGTCGCCTGTATCGTCTGCAAGCATGGCGAGCTTCTTCTTTTCGTGGGCGATCGGAATGCCGTGGAGGCGTTCGCCAGGCATAACGAAGCCGACATCGTAGAGCCGTCGAGCGGTGCCGGACCGGCCTGGGAAGGCTTCCGCATCGGGTCGCTCCGACGTCATGGCCGGATGGCGATGACCGCGCTTCTTGCCGCCGCCGCCGTCAGTATCGTCATGGCCGTGGTCTGGGTGGCATCGGCGCTGACCCTTTCCGGATCGGCCGAGGTCGAGGCGCAGATCAGGTCCACCGCGGATGCGGGCATGCGCGCCGCCGCCCAGGAGCTGACCAAGGCCGTACGCCAGCCCCTGGCCGACGACCTTTCATACTTCCAGCAGATCGCCGCGATCACCGCCGGGACGGGTGGCTGGATCAAGGAATTCAAGATCACGAACGGCCAGGCCACCTGGTCGGCCGAGTTCCCTATGTGGGTGACCGCCGATCAGCTCCAGGCTCTCGGCCGCAACCTGAAGACCCGGGCCGACGACGCCAAGGGTGTCGTGATCGTCGAGGGATCGCGCTGATGTCCATGAACCCGAGGACAGTTATCAATGCCGGCAGGGTCGCGGCCGCGATCAGTGTCGCGATGGCGACGGTGTGGCTGATCTACCTACTGAAATTGCTGGTCAAGAGCGCCCCGCTATGAATCCTCTCGTCCGCATCCGGTCCGCTCTCGTCCGCTTCCTGGACGGTCTCGACGAAACCCGCGGGACGGCCCTTGTCTCCCTCGCTTGGGTCGTCGCCCTGGTCTTTACCGTGGGCGCCGGCTGGCAGGTCCTCGAAGTACGCCGGACCTCCGAGCAGATGAAGGTCCTCCAGGTCGGCGCTACCGTGAAGCTGGCTGTGGGCGAGGCTCCGGTCACGGCCGAGGAGATGGGCCGGGTCGCGGCGCAGGTGAAGCTCATGCATCCCTCGCTGAACGTCGCTTCGGACCCTGAGGGGATCCGCATCACGGCACAGGGGGAAGAGCGCTTCTTCGATTTCCGCTACGCGATCGCCACCGCGATGAACGCCCTTCCGGACGCCCGATGGAAAGCCCAGACGCTCATGCTCTGCGGCGGAGCGGGATGCCAGGGCTCCAACTACCTCGGCGTCCTCAAGGCGACCCGCGTGAAGGTGAACGTCACGGGGTAGACGGCACCTCCGACGGCAGTGGCGGGCCCTGCATCGCCGCGCTTGAACAGAGGCCGACAGGCTTATACTATGGTCAACCAGGAGAATGAACCCATGCGTGCCCAGATGACGAACCTCCTTTCCGGTCTCGGCGTTGCCGGTTTGCCGATCAGGTCCGTGTCGGCCCGGACTTCCGCGAATGCCGGCTTCGGCACCTCCGCGGTCCTCCTCGTCGTCGTTCTCATCGCAGCGATCGGCGCCTTCTTCGCCTACTCGACCCGCGGCAGCAACGTGACCTCCGCCCAGTCGACGAATTCCATCGGGGCGACCACGATCATCGACCAGGGCACCCAGATGCGCTCCGGCTTCGAGCGCATGCTGGCGAACGGCTCGGCCGCGAGCCAGGTGACCTTCGACACGGCGGCGACTACCGGCCTGTTCAATCCGACGACCGGTGGCACGGGCGACCAGCCGCCGCCGCAGCGGAACCTGACGGACGAGGCGATCGCGGGCTCGGCCCCCTTCGCGGCGGCCGTCACGACCTACAGCTACAAGACGGGCGTGACCGGTCCCGCGAACGTCGGCACCGCTGCCGGCCTCAAGTACGGCGTGTTCCTCCCGGGCGTGAAGCTGGCCGTCTGCCAGGCGATCAACAACCAGCTCTACTCGGATTCGCTGAGCGCGACGCCGGTGGCGAGCGGTCTTGCCGTCACGGCCTTCGTCGGCGGCGCGGCTGTCGACCTGACCGCCGGCGCCATGGCCGCCGGCCTCAGCCAGCGCTCCGAGGGCTGCATCGGCACCACCAGCGCCAACCAGTACGTCTACTACAAGGTCATGTACGTGCAGTAACGATGGGCTGGATCAGCGCACTCATCGCCGCGATCGTCCTGAGCGGCGTCGTCGCCGCCTCCCAGGCGCGGAGCGGATCGACGGCCGCGAAGGTCCAGCGCATCGACACGGCTGTCGCCTCGCTCAATGCGCAGGCGAACATGACCCGTCAGGTGCTGACGCAATGCGCGCTCGACTATCCGTCGGGCGACAACGGCACCGGCTTCACCATCGCCTACCCGGCAGCGACGGCCGCAACGGCGCTCACCGGGCTGCAGTGCCCGGGGGCGCCTGCCGGCTTCAAGGACTTCTGGGGTGGCCGCAACGGCGTTTTCGAACCCGTGGCGCCATCGGGCTTCGGCGCCTGGACCTACCTGAACAATGCCACCGGCGTCAGCCTGACGATCACGGCGGCGAGCGCCGATGCGGCTCTCGTCGCCGCCATGGACCGGGTGGCAGCGGCTTATTCGGCCACCGAGGCCACCCGCAGCGGGCTTTCACTCACCGTCTGGATCATCCGGCTATGAGCAACGCGCGCAATCGCCAGGGCGGTTTCGCCCAGACCATCGCCATCGTCGCGATCGGCCTCGCGGCCGCCATCGGTCTTTCGGCTTCCTTCGCCTTCCGTCAGGCCAACGCCACCTCGCGCGGCCTCCAGAAGGAGCAGGTGAGGGGAGACCTCAGCCAGCTCGCCAAGCAGCTGGCGCTGATGTCGACGCCGGATTCTTCCGGGATCCTGACCGCCCCGGCCTTCGTCACGCCGACCTCGGGGACGCCGCCGACGAACGGCGGCAAGCTCCCGTCTTCCATCGCGACACGCACGACGACGCCCCAGGGAACCCCGTTCGGCTACTGCCCGGTCAAGCTCGGCGATACCGCGGGCGCGGGGAACCGGATCGCCACCGGCGGAACGCCGGGTAGCTCGACGATCCTGTTCGCCCTGATCTCTCCCGGCGCCGACAGGGTCTTCCAGACCACATGCCCCGATGCGATCGCCGGCACCAGCTTAGGCGACGACGCGATCTTTCGAGCCCGCCACAGCGACGTGCAGCGCGTGGTCTACGAGGCGGCTGCCGACCGGCTGGGCCATAGCAGCTTCCAGGCCGCGGAGATGCGTTGCGCCGTCGACGGCAAGCTTTTCCAGCCATTCGCCACGGGCAAGGACGCCCGCGGCTGCAAATAGGACCAGCAGATGACCAATCGCATTCCCGTGAAGATCTCGCTCTCGCCCGAATACGACCGCTCCTGGGGCCCGCCGGGCTACGCCAAGCCCGGCGACGCTGGGTTCGATCTCCGCGCCCTCATCAAGGCGCCGATCGAGATCCGCGCCGAAGAGCAGCACCTGATCCCGACCGGCCTCCGCATCGCCGTGCCGCCGGGGTTCGAGCTGCAGGTCCGGCCGCGGTCGGGCCTGGCGCTCAAGCACGGCCTGACGATCGTCAACTCGCCGGGCACGGTCGATTCCGGCTATCGCGGCGAGGTCGTCATCATCGCCTATCGCCTCAAGGGGCTCGGCGACGACAGCAAGCTCGTCGTCAAGCCAGGCGACCGCATCGCCCAGGGCGTCATCGCGCCGGTCTACCAGGCCGACTTCGATGTTGTCGACGAGCTCGACGAGACCGAGCGCGGGAGCAGCGGCTTCGGCTCCAGCGGCAGCAACTGATCCTTCGACCGGAAGCGCGGCCGGCATGGGTGCCGCGATCATGCAGAAGAGGTGTGCGATGTTCAGCTTCATCAAGACCGGCTTCGGGACCCGAGAAAGCCAGCGGGGTTTCGCCGCCGCGACCGTCCTGAGCGGGATCCTCCTCGCCGGCCTCGCCGCCGGCGTCATGTATTCGGGCTGGTCGTCGACTCAGCGCACCACCGCCTCCCTGACCAAGTCGTCCAACAACGACTCGCTGATGTCGCAGGTCCGGGCGGCGATCATCTCGGAGCACGCCGATCTCGACGGCGACGGCACGCCGGAAGGTCCGGCGCCGCTGACCGGGGTCACGCCCATCCCGACTGGCGGCGGGCAGATCCCGGCGAGCTCGAAGGCGCCGAAGACCGATGGCTGGGGCACCGCCTTCGGCTATTGCGCCTTCAAGAACGGCTCCGGCGCCGATCGCGCCGGATACATCCGGAACACGGCGACCTCGACCGGCGGCGAGATCAGCTTCGCGATCATCTCCGCCGGCTCCGACAAGACGATCCAGACCACCTGCGCGCAGGCACTGACCCAGTCGGCGCAGGGCGACGACAAGCTCGCCACATACTCGCTCGCCGACGTGACGCTGTCTGGCGTCACCTTCAGCGGGGCCGGCTCGGGCACCAACTCCACCGACGTCCAGAACAAGCAGGTCGCCTGCGTCGCGAGCGGGAAGCTCTACGCAGGCGTCGGCGCGACCGGAGCGGATGCGAACGGCTGCATCGCGCCGGCCGGTTCCGGCGGCGGCATCGTCACCGACGCGCAGGGCCGCCTGGCGGTCTCCTGCACGCATATCTCGCAGCTCGTGACCAATCCGAGCGACGGCGAGTACATGCTCCTCGGCGTTCCGACCGACGGGTCGCTGCCGGCGATGTATCCGACGGAATGCGACTTCACCACCTGGGGTGGGAAGTGGACGATGGTCGCGAAGTACGACCCGACAGCGGCCTGCCCGGCCACGATGAAGGCTGGCGGCGTCTGCTCGGCGCCGTCGGACGGCATCGACCTGATGAACATGAGCCGGATCTCGAACGACATGACGTCGGTCCGGGCTCTCACGAACGCGCTTCGCTACCTGAAGCCGTTCAGCGAGATCATGATGAAGGACGCGAACGGGTCCTTCATCGTCTGGAACTGCGGCGGGAACCAGAGCCGGTCATGGTACGAGCGCTACCTCGTCTATGGCGGAGCCGAGACCTGCTCGATCAGCAGCTCGACCTTCCATAATGGCGGGACCAAGTCGCTCAACACGCTGACGCCGAGGTTCCAGGTCAACCTGACCGGATTCCGGGAGCTGACTTCGACGCCGTTTTCCTGGTGGTCCTGTCCCGCCTACTCGAATTGCGACGGCGACTGGACCATCCGGACGACGGTGCAGCGCGACTATCCGGGATATTCGGGCAACTACTATTTCAATGCCGGCTATGTCTACATGCCGGCGCGCGGGACCAACGGCGTGGCCGACTGGTACCTCAAGGTCTGCGATCTCTCGACGCTTGAGACGCGTGACGTCGTCTCGCCGATCGGCGGCACCTACGCGAATGGGTGCCAGGCGAGCTGGATCAGCACCTTCCGGGGACCGTGGAGCTTCACGTCCGGCCCGCGTCACGACTGGAGCTACGCCGTCGACTATCCCGGCGACGAAAACAACATCCTTCCCAGCCTGGCGCATCTCGCCACGCAGCCGCGGCCGAACCAGAACTGGGCACCGGACTATCAGCTCACGATTGTCTCGCCCGCGGCCATCAACGGCACCGGCTGGCATCAGCGACTGAACTTTTCGGCACCGAATCCGTCCGACAGCAACAACGTCTGCAATTTCGGCTATGGCCAGTACGACGCCTACTGGGGCAACGGCGCCGCTGCCGCGGGAGTCTTCTTCCGACCTACCAGCTATCTCGTCTACGGCAACGGCACGCTCTCGAGCGTCCAGATGGGCTACGCCGGTCCGTGGCAGGATGCCTATGCCTACTGGGAGTTCACCGGCGGCACCGGACAGAACTTCGCCATCCCCGGCTATGTCGACCTCAAGTATTCGATGATCAACGGCTCGGGCAACGGGCGGTCGATCTGTGCCGGTACCCGCAAGCTCTACTGGGGGTACCTGCATCAGGATGGCTACTGCGTCTTCCAGCAATACAAGGACTTCCATGCTTCCGGATACTGGATGTGGCAGGACGGATGCCAGGCCCAGCAGGCTTTCAACAAGACCGAGACCGCGTTCAACGCGCTGCCGGGAAGCGTGCCCCTGGGGTTCGTGAAGTCCTTCATGCCGACGGACATCCGGAAGATCTATATCCGGTGACAGACCGGCCGGCCGGTTCCACCGCTCTTGAACCGGCCGGCTGACGTCGAAAAGGCTTGACACCGTCGTTTCTTCCTTGCCCCGTGTAAAACTGTCCGCTATATGCTTTAGGCGACAGAATCATACGGAGCAGACGATGACCACGCATCCCAGCACCCCGGAGGCTCAAGCCCAGGTGGCTCGGACCTGCGTCGTTCGCTTCTTCCAGACTTTGAAGCCCGAAAACGGACCGCTGAACGAGCTGCCGCCGGTCCTGGCTAAGCTTCGGACCGCCGCGTTGGCCGCTGGGCTCCTGGGCGCTCTCGGCGCCCATCCGGGTCCCGCGCATGCCGGCGATCCCGCCTCGCAGCTCCGGCTGAGGGTTGTCGCCGCTGCCGCGATGCAGGGTCTCGTCGCCGACCGGTCCGGACTTCTGCTCGATCTCGAGCTCGCCGAGGCGGCCGGGCGAGCTCAGGCGGCGCTCCTGGACAAGGGCCCGGGCTCCAGCTCCGGCTGGGCGTCCCGAGACCGCGCGATCGAGGCCAAGACCGGCTACGTGGCGTCGGCGCGGATGCCTGTCGTGACCTGGCGGAAGGAGTTTCGCGAGTCAGCCGTGCCGGACGCGCGACCGGGCGAGGAATGCGCGGTTCTGGTCACTGCATTCACCGGCTTCCCTGGCGGCAAGCCCGCCGACATCGCGACGCTGTTCTGCCGGGGGCGCGAAGGCTGGCGCCTGGTGGACATGGGCGACTGGGCGAGGGTCTACGAGTCCCTCCGGGATGCGGGGGCCGAGATGCGGAATGCCGCTGCTTCGCCGGCGCCGGTCCATACCGGCGAAAGCGGGGAGCCCTGCCTGGAGACCTCCGAGGAGATCCAGGTCGGCGGCCGCACGGAGACCGCGTTCGGCATCGCCTGCCGCATGCCGTCGTAACAGCGAAGTTCCTGGAAAATGCCTGAGGGCGGCGGATCGATCCGCCGCCCTTCTTCATGCCGGCGCGCAGCCCCATGCAAGGGGCTTTGGCGCTTTCTTGGAACGCATGATAAACTGTATTCGCACTTATATTCACCAGGAGCCGTTCGTCATGACCCTGCACAACGCCAACGCCCTGCCGATGAAAGGCACCTATCGCTCGGTGCCCCTGGCTCTCGGCTGCGCGCTCGCGATCAGCGCCGAGGCCGGCGCGGCCGTCCTGGGCTACGAGGACGAGCGGTTCAAGGATACGACCCGGGTCCTGCTCTATACCGCGAGCAACAAGATGGTGGCGCAGCTGAAATCGGGCCGCGCGATCGATCTGGGCGAGGTCGATGTCCAGACCGCGGAGGACATCAAGGGCCTTCGCACCCTCGTCATCTCCCGTCCAGGCGAGAACGCCGGCGAGCTCGACAGCCAGTTCGTCAGCATCCGACGCATCTAGGCCGTTTCCCCAGGTCCAAAGGAGACCTCCGATGAGCACCGCCAACGCCTTCGTCGCCAGCTTCTTCGCCGGACTCCGTGCCGAGCCCCTCAAGGCTGCCGACAGGGAGTCCGAGAGCCGCACGCCGATCCTCGATCGCCTGCGCGGCGTGGTCGCCGTGGCCATCGTCGCCGCGGTCCTGGCACCGACCGGTGCCCAGGCCCAGTCCCTCGGCATCAATACCCCGACGATCATGGGCATCCTCGGCGCCGCCGGCGGCGCATGGGGCGGCAGCCAGATCGGCCGCGGCGCCGGCAAGACCGCGGCGATCGCCGTCGGCACGCTGCTCGGTAGCGGCCTCGGATGGGAGGCTGGGAAGTACCTGGACTCCCAGGGCGAGGCGGCGAAGGTCGCCCTTTCCCAGGCTCAGCTCGGTCAGCGCGTCGCCTGGCAGGACCAGGGCGCGTCCGGCTACTTCATGCCGATCCGCGAAGGCGTCTCGATGCAGACCGGGCTGCAGTGCCGCGAGTACCAGACCGAGATCGTCGTGGGCGGGCAGCGCCAGGCCGGCTACGGAACCGCCTGCCTGCAGCCGGACGGCCACTGGCAGATCGTTTCCTCGGGCCAGGCTCGCCAGGGCGCCCAGTACAATCCGGCGCCGGCCTACGGACAGCCGATGCCTACCTATGCCGGCCAGACCGGAATGAGCTACGGCTCGCGCTACTAGGTCCTCGAGAGATGACCGAAGCGGTACGCGATCGAACCTCCGCGAGCGACCGGGGAGCCGCAAGCGCCCTGGTCGCTTCCTTCTTCCGGCACCTGCGACCTGTTGACGATGCTCTCCCGCGGGTCCTGCGCCGGCTCCGCATCGCCGCTCTCGCGATCGGCCTGCTGTCGACCACGGCCTTCTCGACGTCATCCGTGGCGGATGCCGGGCCCGGCGACGGGCTCAGGCTCGCGACCGCGGCCGCCCTCCAGGCCGTCACCGGCGAGCGGGACGGCATGACCTTCGACCTCGATGCCCTCGACGCAGCAAGCCGGGCGCATATGGCTCTCCTCGAAACGGTGTCGAGCGGCCGGACCGGTGCCGCAAGGGCCTGGACAGGCGACGACGGCCGGACCAGCGGCAAGACGCTGCTCGCGTCCGTGTCTCGTATCGGACAGGGCAAGAGCTTCGAGGACGGGAAGGACAGAAGCGGCGCGGAATGCGCGGCCTTGATATCGGCGGCCAGCTTCAGCGGCCGTGGCCCCATGGTCTCGGCGACACTCGTCTTTTGCAGGGCGTCGGGCGAAAGATGGGAGCTCGTGGATGCGGGCTCCAATGTCTCGACTCTTCAGGAGCTGCACAAGAAGCTCGCCGATGCTCTCGCGCGCCCGGACCTGCCGCGTGCGAGTGCCGAGGCGACCAGCCAGTCCGGCATGTCCGGCATCGGCAGCAGTCTCTGAAATCGAAGTCGTAGCTTTCGGTCAGCCGCTTCGCCGCAAGCGTCAGCCGGCGAGGCCACCGGCCAACTCGGCATCGACGACGGGCGCCGACCCGGTGCTCTCGATCATGGCGAGCGTTCTCCTGCCGGCCGGATCCATCGCTGCCAGCAGATCCTCGGCCAGGTTCCTTGCCGTCGAATTCCGGAGATGATCGACCAGCGTCCTGCCCGCCGCGACGACGGCGCGATCGATGTCAGAAATCGACAGCCGGTCCGCGTGCGGGACCCGAAGCATGGCAATCCTGGCGGCCGCCTCGAGATCCTCGGAATGGCGCCAGGACCGCTCGACGTCCAGAAGCTCCCTCGGCGACAGCGCGTGCCAGCTCCGGCCCTTCGCCGTGAGCCTCATGCTCTCGTCGACGAGACGGAGCTCGGCGAAGCGTTCCGCGTGGTCGACCCAGGTGCTCGGCGAACCCAGCCTCATCGGCGGGCCCTGGAGCCGTTCGAGGCAGGGGCCTCTGGTCAGGGCGACGAAGACCGACTCCTGGATATCGTAGCCACGGAACCCAGGAGCGATCGCGAGCTGGCTCTGAACCTGCGATCTCGTTCCAGCGGGCGTGACCTGGCGCTTCAGCGGGATCTCTCCCGATGAGCCGAGGGCCGCTGGCCAGGGAACCCGAATGACGGCGACCTCCTGGACATGAGCCGCGATCGCGTCATAGGCGAGGCGATAGACGATCGAATGGCATTTGCGGCGGAGATCGGCGCCGATTTCAGGAATGAAAGGTGCCGGGGCGATCGGATGGAGGGCCTCATGGACCTGGAGGCGATCCATGGGAAGGAATGCGCCTCCCCGAAGCTGCATCATGTCGCAAAGCCGGTCGAAGGTGTCTTCCGCGAGCTGGCTCGACATCGTCCTTGGATAGGAGATGAGGCCGTCCTGATACAGCTCCTGAAGGGAAGCCATGATCGACGGATGCGGTGCGAACGTCTCTCGCTTGATCGCGTCGATCGCCGAATCCAGCGCCGGCATGGGCGAGGGGTTTGGAGATCTCTCTCCTTCCAACGGAGGCATTGCGCTGCCGTCGGCGATCGCCAGCAGCCTGGTCGCCCTGTCGCGGCCGGCAACGGGAATGGTGGCGGAAAAGTCAGGACCTCCGGAGGCAGATCTCCTCCGTATCGTCACCTCGCCTATCGGGAGCCTTTCGTCATGGGCGGCACCAAGCAAGGCGGTAAGGACCCGGCCGACGGCAATGCCGCGTCCCGTGCTCCTGTGACGGCTGGAATAGGTCGCCCCGAGGAGGCGGTCGTGCGCGCTCCTGGCAAACCCAGGTATGGCTGCGCCAGGATTGAAGATCTCGGCGACCTCTAGGGCTCGCCTGATGGACCGCGTATCGATCGAGGAGGGCCGGACCCGGTAGATCGGGCCCCGGAACCCCGATTGAAGCAAGGACCTGGCGGCGTCCGCGGCGATGACCTCTCCCTCGTCGTCAGCGTCCGTCATCAGCAGGACGGCATGACGATTGACCGCGGCCGATACGATCGCATCGAGCCGATCCTGCTTGCGCGGCGACCTCGCATGCTCGATGCCCTCGGCGTCGATGCCGACGAGCGACAGGTCGCGGGGACTCGCCATGAGATGGCCCATGGTCGCGACGATCCACGGCAGCGTTCCGCCCCAGAGTTCGTTCGCGATTGTCCGGAAGGCGTTTCTCATGGCCTGGAGCTGCCCGAACGACTCGATGACCACGAGCGGAGAGACCGGTCCCCGCAGATCGTGAAGCCTCACGCGCCCCTCATCGCGCCATGCTGAGCTGAAGCCCGCCGATCGCAGCGTCCAGGTCGTCGGTATTAGCCGGCATGGGAAGGTGGCCGGGCGGGGCCTTGACGCCCGCCATGATCTGGCTCATGGGCGGGATCTGCGGGATGTCGGCAAGGCGTCCGGCTTGCTGCAGGCTCGCCTTCAGCTGCTCGTGGTTCTGCCTCAGCCGCGCGGGGAGCTGGGTGCAGCGGAGGTCGGCATCGATCCGGCTGACCGCGATCTTGAGCGCGCGCATCGAGCCGACGACGTAGCAGCGCTGCTTGCCCCGGCTGATGCCGGTGCGAAGGATCGTCCGCTGCAGCAGCGGGTAGTGGCAGGTGTGGAGGGGGATGATGCAGACCGGATACTCGGCGCCCTGGCTCTTGTGCAGGCTGATGGCGTTGGCCTGCTCGAGCATCGAGAGGTCCTTCTTGCGATAGCGGACCAGGCCCGAGTCGCCGTAGTCGACCTCCAGGCCGTATGCGACTTCCTGCCCCATCCCGTTGGGGCTGGTGAAGACGCGGGTGATGAGCCCGACCTCGCCGTTGGCGACGATGCGATCCTGCTCGATCTCGAAGCCGTCGAGCATCTCGTAGGCGACCTGCTCGTCCGCGGTGAGCCGCCGGCTCTGGTTCAGTTTTTCGCGGATGCCGGAAAGCAGCTTCTGGACTTCGCTGTGGTACTTCCAGTTCTCGACGTGGATGACCTTGTCCTGGCGGGAAAAGGTGAGACCTTCGCGCTTGTCGTCGCAGATGTAGGAATGGACCGCGTTCAGGTTGATCGGATTGAGGATCTCCTTCAGCGAGATGTTCATCTGGTCGACGCCGATCTTGTTGGCGTAGCCCGGCGACAGGACCTGGATGTCCTGCATGGGGTCGTATCCGAGCTGCGGCAGGTCGCGGCTGACCAGGTCGACGACGGCGTCGTGGATCTGCTCCGGATCGTTGATCTCGATGAAGTTGAACTCGAAGCCGGTTGAGTCCTCGATGCGGCCGATCTGGCGCCCGGGCACCTTGCCTTCGTCGATGGCCTCGACGGCGATCGGAATGCCGGAGCCCTTCTTCTGGCGATGGATCTTGGTGAGGTGGGCGATGGGAACCGTCCTCGAGTCGATCAGGTCGGCAAGGATCCGTCCTGCACCGACCGAGGGGATCTGCTTGTGGTCGCCGACGATGATGAGGCGCGTCCGCCGGAAATCGATGGCGCGCAGGGTCGAGAGGAACAGCTTGGCGGCATAGAGGCTCGCCTCGTCGATCACGACGACGTCGACGTCCAGCGGATTGTTCTGGTTGTAGGTGAAGCCGCCGCTGCGGCTGAGGTCGTCGTCGGCGTCGCCGAGAGAGCTCGGAACCGCCGCGCTGCGGTCGCTGTCGGCCTGCGTATAGGGCGTCCAGGCAAGGCCGCGATGGGCAGTGAAGGCAGGAAGGCCGATGCTCTGCGTCATTCGCTTGGCTGCGTTCGCGGTCGGGGAGATCGGCAGGACCATGGTCCGGCCGGTCTCCGCCAGGGCCTTGATGACCAGGTTGAGGATGGTCGTCTTGCCTCGGCCGGGGCCGCCGGTGAGGACGGAGACGCGGCTGTTGAGGATGGTGCGCAGCGCCTCGGTCTGGCTCTCGTCCGGGATGAACCCGTCGGCGATCGCCTCGGTCAGGACCTTGCGGAGACCCTTCCCGATGGCATCGACGTACTGGGCTCGATCGTCGAGGGCGCCTTCGGCCTCGAACATGCCGGCGATCAGCCTCTGGGCGATCTCCTTCTCCATCTCGAGCGACGCGTGGGTCCGGACGAGCTTCGGCTCGACCTCGCCCGAGTAGGCGAGGCGGCCGGACTTGACCAGGTCGATCATGCGGGTCTTAACGGACTGGCCGTCGAGATCGAGGATCTTCGTGGCGTTCACGATCAGCTGGTGCGCCGGCAGGCCGCAATGCCCCTCCGTCTCCGCTTCGTACAGGGCATGCTTGATGCCGGCGGTGATGCGACCCTCGTGGCTGGGATCGATCTTCATGCGCTTGCCGATGTCGTCGGCCTTGAGGAAGCCGATGCCCTGGATCTCGAAGGCGAGGGCCCAGGGATCGCTCTCGACCTGGTGGCGGCTCTTCGCGCCGTAGCGCTCGACGATCTTGTCGATGGTGCGGGCACCGAGGCCGAGGCCGGAAAGAAACATCCGGACATTCTGGAGAGGGTTGTCGAGGTTCCTGGTGTAGCTCTCGACGATGGCGCGGGCTTGCCGCTCGCCGATGCCGGCGCGGACGAGCTCTACCGGATCCTTCAGGGCCTCGGGCAGCCGATCTCCGAAATAGGCGAAGAGCTTCTCCGCCGTTGCCGGACCGGTACCGGGGACGCCTCCGTTCGAGCCCCGTGACAGCCACTTGACCACGCCTTCGACGCCGATCGGCGGAAGGATGCTGATGTCGGCCGCCTTCCAGCGACGGCCCCACTTGGGGTCGTCGTTCTCCTTGAGGTTGGCGGCCTGGTAACGATCGCCGGCGCCGACCGGCTGGTCGTCGCCCTTCTTCAGGAAGGCGGTGATGGTCTTGACCTGCCCGTCGCGGTTCCGGCCTTCGAACAGAAGCCAGCCGGAGTCGATGTTGCGCTTGATGACCCGGATGACCTCGCCATCCTCGAGATTGGACGGGGTTCGGGACCGGCGGCGCTCGGTCGATTCCAGCCGCTGACCGTCCCCGGCTTCGCCGGCGCGGCCGGCGGCAGCGAGGCCGTCGTCGGCTCCGGCGCCAGAACCCTCCGTACCGTTGGCTGCAAGCCGGGCGAAACCACCGCGGCGAACCTGCGCCGCCGCCCCGGCCTGCTCGCCCTGGGCGGCGACCGTCTCGGAAACCTGGTCGGCGACGTCGTCGGTAACGTCGCGAGGTTCCTCGACCATCAACCTGCGGAAACCACGGCCTTCGCTGGCGGCGCTTGGCATCAGACCCTCCGGGGAGCGTCACGCCCCTATTCCGGGATCGCGAACGCATGGTATCATAATGTGACTTCAAGATTATAGCGGACTGCGGAGAAAGCACGATGTCGAAATTTCGGTTCCTGGCGACGCTGTCGCTCCTGGCGATCGCCATGCTCCCCGTGGCCGTCCGCGCCCAGCCCTCCCAGGGCGAAGCCATTCCCGCCGCCCTGGCTCCGCTTGCTCGGGACGGGGCCCGTCTTGCACCGATCGGGAAGCTGGGAGGGCTCGATGGATGGCTCGCCAAGAAGGGCGACATGGTCCAGACGGTCTACCTGACACCGGACGGCAGGCACTACATCGCCGGCATCGGCTTCTCCCAGGATGGCCGAAACGCCACCGCCGAAAGCCTCGATGCCGCGATGAAGAAGGGGGATCTGGCCGCGCTCGGCATCGAGCCGAGGGCTACCTCCCAGGCGGCCCTGCCTCAGGTCCCGTCCCAGCAGTCGTCGGTGACGAAGACCGCAGGCGATGTGCGCATGCCCTCCCAGGCAGGCGACCAGATCCTTGCCGCGATCGAGGCCGATGCCGCCCTGCCGCCCGAGAAGCGGGTGCTGACCTGGCTCAGCTTCGGCAGGGTCGGCGCGCCGGTCGTCTACATGGCGGCCGATCTCTCCTGTCCCTATTGCAAGCGCGCCTGGACCCAGCTCTCGCCCGAGGTGGATGCAGGGCGCATCGAGCTCCGCATCATCCCCGTCGCGCTGATCTCGCCCGCCAGCAAGGGGCAGGCGATGGCTCTGTTCGACGCCGAGGATCCACGCAAGCTGTGGATCGACAACGTCAGGTCCAGCATCCCTCCGGCGCAGGTCGGCTCGGAAGCGGCGATGGCCGCGATCGAGGCGAACAACGCCTTCTTCGGTCAGTCCTTGAAGGGCACGCCGAGCTTCTGGCTGCGAAAGAGCGGACGGCCACAGGCGGTGGCGGGCCTGCCGCACGACCTGGGCTCGATCCTGCCGTGATGTGGATGAAGCCGACGACCGTGCGAAGGGCAATGGGACGACCGACGCCGAATGTCCACCTCTCGATCGACTACGACGAAGACCCGAAGCGGCCGTCCTATCGGTCGGTGGTCGTCAGGGGTCCTGGCAGATTCGAAAGCCGCTATGCCTCGAATGATCCGGTGACGGACTTCAGGAAGGGCCTGGTCCTCGCCCGGCGGAAGGCCCGGGTGGGCCGCTGCCGCCTGCTCGCCAGCTCGAGCCTCACCCATTTCGTCTTCGACGTGCCGGGCTACCGGTTCGTCGGGCATCCCGTCTTCGGCGAGTTGCTCGCCAGGGACCCACGCGACGGACGGCGTCGCTTCAAGCCACGGAAAGGTCCATCCCATCATGAGCGCTGAGACGTCCCCGGCCGCGGCCCCGAAGCAGGCTTCGCTCTATTTCACCGATGGTCGGTCCGACAAGGAGTACCACGCGAAGCTCGAGACGTCGGGCGGCGGCTGGGTGGTGAACTTCGCCTATGGACGGCGAGGCGCGTCGCTGACCACCGGAACCAAGACGTCATCCCCCGTCTCCTACGAAAAGGCCCTCAAGGTCTTCGACGGCCTGGTGAAGGAAAAGACGGCGAAGGGCTATGTTCCCGATGAGGCCGGCCGGCCGTTCTCGGTCGGAGATGCGTCCGGACGGAAGTCCGATTTTCTGCCCCAGCTCTCGAATCCCATCGACATCGAGGGGCATGCCCTCGACGCGGTGATCGACGGCATGATCGCATCCGACGAATGGTACGCCCAGCAGAAGCACGACGGCGTCCGGATGGCCATCGAGATCTTCGATGACGGCGCCCGCGGCATCAACCGCCGGGGGCTGTTCGTTGACCTCCCTCCGGCCGTCGCCGCGGCCTATGCGCTCCATCCGGTCGGCACGCTCGTCGACGGCGAGCTGGTCGGCGACGTCCATCATGCGTTCGACGTCGTCAGGATCGGTGCCCGCTCCCTGATGGACCTGCCTTTCAGGAATCGCATCGTCGAGCTCGATCGGGCCCTGCGCCAGCATTCTGTCGACGACGCCGGCGCCGTCCGCTTCGTGCCCGCGATGTCCAGCTTCGCCGAGAAGCGCGAACTCCGCCGAAACGTCGAGGGGAGCAATGGCGAGGGTCTCGTCTTCAAGCGGGCCAGCGCGGTCTACCGACCCGGCCGGCCCGCGCGCGGCGGCGACTCGATCAAGCTCAAGTTCTGGGAGAGCGCGACCGTCCGCGTCGCCGGCGTCAATGCCGGCAAGCGCTCCGTCTCCATGGAGATGCTCGACGGCAAGGGCTGGTCGACGGTCGGGAACGTAACTGTTCCGAGCAACCAGGAGATCCCGGCCGAAGGATCGTTGATCGAGGTCCGGTATCTCTACGCCATGCTGCCGAGCAAGGCGCTGTTCCAGCCCGTCCTCCTCGGATCTCGCGCGGACATGGAGCTCGCCGACTGCAGCGTCTCGCAGCTGAAGTTCAAGGCCGAGCCCGAGATCGCCTCCACATCCCTCGGTCCTTCCATGGGCTGATCGTTGACGCGGCTCGCCGGCAGGGATTTCATCTTCCTCCCTAAGTAGCAGAGGGCCGACGACGGCCCCAACCGGGAGGACGGAACCATGGCGGCCAAGAAGACGACGGGCGGCAACAGGAAGACCCTGACGTCGAAGAACGATGTCGAGAAGAAGCCCATCGATACGGGTGGAAGTCCGAAGAAAGGGCGCCAGGTCGTGAAGACCAAGCCGAAGGCCGGGAGGAAGCCGATCGACGAACGGCCCAGGATGCCGCCCGGCAAGACGCTCCTGAAGGGCTAGGCTTTAAGCTGCCTGCGAAGCCTGACGCTGGGCATCGTCGCCTGCGTCAGCTTCCAGCCACTACCGCGGCGCTCGAAGAAGAGGGTGTCCTGACGCGATCCGGGTCCCTCGAATTCCGGGAACACCCGGGCATTGAACAATTCCTCCGCCCAGCGCGGGGCCAGGCCGGAAGGCCAGTCGGGAATCGACTGAATGAGGCAGCAGCAGCCGGCCGCATCCTCGGTCACCCGCGCGTCATGGATCTGGGTCAGCTTGCGGCCGACCGACTGGAAGATGCCCGTTTCCGCATCGTAGCTGAGGCCATGACCGTTGAGCGAGACCGTGATCGAGCCGTCGAAGGAGGCCGCCGACGTCTTCAGGAGCCCGGCGTCGACGAGGGCACGGAGCTTCACCACTTGCTGGGGACCTAGGTCGCCCAGGCCGGACATCTTGATCTTCAGGGGAAACCTGATCGGTTTTCCCATCGCGAGGGACAGCCGGATCTCCTTGAGCTCGCCGGCGGCTGCCAGCCGGACCGCATCGAGCTCGTCGCCCGCCACCGGCCGGCCTGCGGGAAGTCCTTCGAGGGTTCCGGATTTCTCATCTTCGGCGTTCGCGATCGCGCCGGCCCCCGACCTTGCGACGACCGGCGCGACCAGTGCGACCGATCCCACGATGCCGAGGGCGGAAAGCATGACCGATCTGCGGGTGAGCATCGTCATGTGGCGCCTCATGGTTCCGACGGCTCGTGCTTGGCGTAGGACTTCGCCTCGCCGGGTGCGCTTCGGCCCGGCTGCGAGCCGATCTCGAAGCTCGGCGAAGATTCGCGCGCGTCCTCGAGGAGCATCTCGACGTTGACGTAGCCGTTCCACTCGTTGACCCGGAGCTTGCCGGCGACGTCGAGACGACCGCCTTCGGCCGCGAGGAGAGCGTCTCCCAGGGGTGTGCCGACGGCTCCGAAGGCCATCGCCTTGGTCCTGGAGCGGCGGCCGTCGCCGCTGACCAGGTCGAGACGGATATGACGGTCCTTGAGCACCTTGACGGCGGAGACGGTGACGTTGGTGAGAGCGACCCTGGGTTCGGGGTTGCCCTGGCCGAAGGGCTCGAGGACCTTCATGTCCTCGAGATCGGCGACGTCGATCTCGCCGGGCGAGACCGCGAGGTCGATGGAGTAGGAGCGGGCATCTCCATGCTCGAAGACCGGGGCCGCGGCGTCCTCGAGATAGCGGGAGAGCTCGGGAAGCCGGTTACTTGCGATGCTCAGGCCGGCCGCCATCGGATGGCCGCCGCCATGGCTGAGGATGCCTTGCTGGCGAGCAGCGATCACGGCGCGGCCGAGATCGAAGCCGGTGACGCTCCGGGCGGATCCCTTCCATGAGGTGGCGGCGCCGTCGCTCGCACCGAGCACCAGTGCCGGACGGTCGTAGCGCTCCTTGAGGCGTGAGGCGACGACGCCGACGATGCCCGGATGCCAGGACGGCTTGCCGACCACGAGGAAGGCGTCGCCGGCATGAGCCCACACCTCGTCGCCATTCGGTTCGCCGGCCGTACCGCCCGCCTCGATCGCCTGGACCGCCTCATCGAGGGTCTCGTCGCACAGGCGGCGACGCTCCTCGTTGATGCGATCGAGGGACTCGGCGATCGCCTTGGCCTCCGCCGGATCGTCGGTGGTGAGAAGGCGAGATCCGAGGCCGCAGTCGTCGATGCGCCCGGACGCGTTGACCCGCGGCCCGAGAACGAAGCCCAGATGCCACGCCTTGATCTCGGACTCTTCGACGTAGCGCAGAAGCGCGGCGATGCCGGCATTCTGGCGCCTTTCCATGACCTGCAGGCCGAGGGCGACGAGAGGTCGGTTGAAGCCGATCAGCGGCACGACATCGGCGACTGTGCCGAGCGCCACCAGGTCGAGGAGGGACGAGAGCCTCGGGCGATCGCGATTGGCGAAGACGCCGGCGTCGCCGAGGGCCTTGTCGAGCGCGACGCAGAACAGCCAGGCGATCCCGGCCGTACACATGTAGCCGTGGTCGCCGGCTTCCCTGGGCTGGTCCGGGCGGTTGGGATTGACGATCGCTGTCGCGGGCGGCAGCGCGTGCTCGGCGACGTGGTGGTCGACCACGACGATATCGAGGCCGGCATCGGCTGCGGCGGCGAGGGGTGCATGGGCCGTGGTCCCGGAATCCAGGCAAAGGACCAGGTCGATGCCTTCGTTCTTGAGCTTGAGGAGGGCAGGGGCGTTCGGCCCGTAGCCTTCCTTCATGCGGTCGGGAATGTAGATGAGGGGTTCCGGCGCATCGGGGCATGCCATGCGCACGTAGCGCTGCACGATGGCGCTCGAGGTGGCTCCGTCGACGTCGTAGTCGCCGAAGAGGGCGATGCGCCCGCGCTTCGCGAGCAGGTCGGCAACGCGATCGACGGCCTTCCCCATGTCGATGAAGGAAAGCGGGTTCGGCATGCCTTGCAGGGTGTGCCTGAGGAAGCCCGGCCTGGCCTCGTCGTCGATGCCGCGCTGGCGCAGCACTTCGTCGAGGGTCCAGGCTCCGCGGCGTGCCGAGCCCGGAGCTTCCCGGAAACGCCATCCGAGGCCGCGGTAGGAGCGGTGGGGCTTCTTGTCGTCGGCTTGCGAAAGGGCGGCGGTGCTCAACGGAAGATCCCGGTTCCGGTTCGTTCCGTTCGATGATACCGGCCGGGGGCGAAAGTTACAATCGTGTCGGCATCATGCTAAACATAACCCGCCGCGGGCGTGCTTGCCGGAACAGCCTGGACCGGCAGCTCATTCTCTCGGCAGCTTGGGAAGCCTGCCTTCGGCCTCGGCGGGGACGGTCGATTGAACGACGACGTATCGGGCTCCGATGCGCCGCCTGGCGGTCGCGCGCCTGAGCAGCCGGGAGCGGACGATGCCGATGGCCCCGGTTTCGTCCGGAGACGACAGCCTGACGGTTCTATTCCATCCGCCTATGCGGCCATAGGTAAGGTCGATCGTATGGTGGCCGAACAGGTCCGGGGCAACCTCGACATTGTACCGGCGGGCCATGTTTCGCTCGGTGTCGACGGCTTTCAGATCGATCGCGATGTCCAAGCCTGGCCTCCGTGAGAACAAACGGAGAATACCATGAGGATTCCAGGTCTCGCCAGAGTCCCCTCTATATGCAGGGTGCAAAAGACCGTCTATATTGGTCCACCGCACAGAACGATGGCGCATCCGGGGCGCCTCTTGATCTCGAACCAGACAAGATCCCTCGCAGAGCTCTTCGAGACCGTCCACCGTCATATCTACGGCTGGGACGTCCGAGAGGGCTTGACCTGGTTCCAGTGGAGCTGCCTCCGGTACTTCGATCGCGTTGCGCCGGAGCAGCGCTCGATCGCGGGCTATCACAATGCCTTCCAGGTCGCGAGCTCCACGGCATCGCGAATGGTCAACGGACTGGCCAGCAAGGGCTATCTCAAGCTGACTCGCCCAAGCGGACCGAGGTCCTCCAAGGTCGAGCTGACCGCCCGCGGTCGTGACAAGCTGAAGAAAGATCCCCTGATCCCGCTGGGCAAGGAAATCGACAAGCTGCCGGAAACCCAGCGCAACGCGATACGCGCGGGGCTGCATACGCTGCTCAAGGCAGCGGTCCTGCTCGATGCGGGACTGGATATCGACGAGACCGCAATCGGGAAGAAGACCCGCGGCCGGAGATGATCGTCCGCCTCAGGCGGCCAGGATCTCGTTGACCTTCTGGAGCAGCGCTTCGTTGGCGAAAGGCTTGTGGAGGACCGCGTCCGCTCCATACGCCTCCGCCAGCACCAGCGAGGAATGCGACGGCATGTGCGGCCGCCCCCCGGAGATCAGGAGGCAGCGCTGACCGGGCTTGTCCACCCTGATCCGCTTCATCATCTCGATCCCGTCAAGCTCGGGCATCCAGACGTCGGTGACGATCAGGTCGAAGCTCTGGGAAAGCGCCGCGGCGAGACCTTCCGCTCCGTTGGTTTCCAGCTGGACGTCGTAACCTGCCGAGGTCAGCTGGATGCGCAGCGACTCCCGGATGGCCGGCTTGTCGTCGACGACGAGGACCTTCTTGCGGCCCGCGCTCATGGAGAGGACTCCTCGGCCTCGCTGTAGAACGGCAGGTAGATACGGAAAATTGTACCGACGCCCAGTTGCGTGGCAACCTCGATTGCACCCTTCATGGACTTCACGATCTCGTAGACGATCGGCAGGCCGAGGCCGGTCCCCAGGTGGCCCTTGGTCGTGAAGAACTGCTCGAAGATGCGCTTCCGGATATCTTCGGCCATGCCCTCTCCGTTGTCCTGGATCGTCATCCGGACATAGCGGCCGGGTGGCGCCGGTGCCACGTCGGGAGCCGGCTGCGGTATCTCGGTCGCGGTCGTCACGTCCTCGAGCACGACTGAGATGATGCCGCCGGCCTTGGTGGCGTGGTTCGCATTGATCGTCAGGTTGGAAACGATCCTGTTGACCTCTTCCGGCGAGATCTTCACCCGCGCACCCGGGGGCAGGTCGTTGGTGTACCTGATCTCCCTGTCGATCATCGAGTTCATCTGTACGTCCATGAGGCCCCTGACCTCGTTCGCGATGTCGAGGGGTATGCGGGTGGCCATGTCCGCCCTCGACGAGGCCAGCACGCGGTTGGCGACGACGCTCGCCTCTCCGGTGGCCCTGAGGACGAACCGGTTCCATGCGATGAGATCCGGATCTCCCTTGTCCTTGATCCGGTCGCGGATGAATTCCGAGAAGCTCTGGATCGCCTGGAGCTGGTTGTTGAATTCGTGCGCGATCATGCCGACCCTGTTTCCAAGGACGATGAAGCGCTCGATCTCCTGCCGCCTTGCGCTGTCCGCGACCTCGGCGGTGATGTCGGTGCTGGCACCTCGATAGCCCTTGAGCTTTCCCTCTGAAATGAAGGGCGTGCCGTTGGAGCGCACAATCCGCTTCTTGCCGTCGGGAAGAAGGATCGTATGGACATGACCGCGAAACGGCTGTCCGTCGCGAAGGGCCTTGAACGTCTTTGCGATCTGTTCCCGGCCGGCACCGCTGGCGAACATCTTCAGGATCGATGCACCAACGAACAGCGAGGGATCGACGTCGAAGACGTCCCTGACCCTGTCGGCAACCTCGGAGATACGGAAATCGCGATCGATTTCCCAGTGGAAGTCGGTGGCGCAGGCGGTGATGTCGCGGAACTTGCTCTCGCTCCGCTGCAGCCGGAAATGCGCATAGACGCGTTCGGTGATGTCGATGATCGCCGTCATCGTCGCAGACTTGCCCAGCCAGTCGATCGGCAGGGACCGGTAGTCGACGCAGATCCTGCGGCCGCCGGCATTCTTCACCCAGCGCTCCTCGCCGGAAACTGGCGCGCTGCCTTCCCCCAGGTCGCCGAACAGGCTCGGCTCGCTGCCGTCGGGAGACGCGGGCTGCTCGAGGAGTCCGTCGGCGTCGCTGTAGCTCCACAGGTCGCGGAAGGCGCTGTTGCAGAAAAGGACCTTTCCCTCGAGGTGGATCACCGTCGCCTGAAGCGAGCCGTCGACGATGGTCTTCAGGCTCGCTTCGGATCGCCGGAGCTTGTCCTCCGCTTCCTTGTCCTTGGTGATGTCGGTGATGAGCGTCGCGATCCCGCCGGAGCGCGTACGCTGGTCGCGGAAGGACAGCAGGCGACCGTCCGGCATCGAGACCTCTACGGGGTCGTCGTTGCCTTCGCTGCGGCCGCGGCGCCGGCTTTCGCTCCACACCTTGGACTTGCCGGCGGCCTGCCGCCTGAGGGCGAGGGCGATCTCGGCCGTGCTCCGACCGACGAGGGACCTGCCCCGAAGGGACTCGAACATCTCCAGGTATCGCCCGTTGTGGGCGATGATCCGGTCGTCCGGCCCCGAGAGGACGAAGCCGTCGCCGAAGCTCTCGATCGCTTCCCGGAGAGCATCCTCTGTCCGTCTGACCGTGGTGACGTCGGTACAGATCGCGGCGCGCCCGCCCCCTCTGGTGCGCAGGCACCGGACCCCGATCACGCGGCCGTCGACCAGCTTGAGCTCGCGCGAGTAGTTCTGGTCCGAGCGCCAGATCTCGATCGAGCGCCTGAAGGCGGCGGCATACTCCTCGATATCGGTCGGGGCCTCGTAGACCGCCCCCATGACCTGCTTCAGCATGTCCTCGAAAGCGAGGCCGCGAAAATCCGTGGCTTGCCTTCCTGGAAAATGGAGGTCGGCATAGCGCGAATTGTAGAGGATGAGACGATCGTTCTCGTCCCACAGCGACAAGGCTTCGCCGATATGCTCGATCGAGTCCGAGAGCATGGACTCGGCGCGCTTCTGCGCGGTGATGTCGAGGCGGATCGTGGCGAGGCCGCCATCCGGCGTGCGACGTTCGTAGACGGCCGCCCATTGGCCGTTCGGCCTGCGATAGACATGAGGCTCCGCCGGCGGATTGATCCGGCGCGCGAGGCGGCGGGCGATGAAGGTCTCGGTGTCCTCGTGAGACCCGCTTTGCGCCAGTCCCGCCCGTATCGAAGCCGCGATGAGGTCGGCCCCCTTGGCGCCGATCGGATTGCCGCCCGAGCGAAAGCTGTCGCTGTACTCCCTGAGGTAGGTCTGGTTCGCGAGGATCAGCCTGTCGCTCGGATCGAACAGGGTGAATCCGCCCGGGATGCTTTCGATGGCGCCAAGGATCCGTCGCTCCCGTGCAAAGCGTTCGGTCGTCTCCGACAGGCGGAGAAGCCGCAGGTCCTCGGTCACGATCTCCGACAGGTCGAAAGCCAGATCCCCGAGCCGGACGGTCCTCCCGGAGAGGGAATAAGACTCGCCCGCGATCCGCCGCAGGTCATCCAGGCCGCCGTCCCTGTCCATGACGACGATCGATGGCATGGCGACGCCGGGTTCGATCGAGGAAAGCTCGGGGAAAAGGGAGGCGGCCCTGGGATTCGCGGCCTGGATACGCCATTCGTGATCGACGAGGATGAGGGCATCGTCGGCAAGCTCGAAGAGCAGCCGGCGCAGATCGCTTCGATCGCCGGACGTATCCGGCTTCTGCCAGGCACGCGGGAAGGCGCTGATATGCTTTCGATCGGCGGTCACCGGGGGATCATTCCCTCAATTACCGCGGGTTGCAAACTTTCCATGTAGTTAGAGGTTGTTGCTGGCATCGCGGACGGCGGCCGGGGTCTAGACCGCGATCTCCCTGATCCGATGCCCTTCGCGCCTCGGCAGCACGCGTTCGCCGGTGCGGACGCGGCGCGTCCGGAACATGTCGCGGCGATGCGGATTGTTGTGGAGCCAGAGGCGGGCATAGTAGGCGACGAAGTTGTTGTTGACCTTGAAGCCGCGGCCGCCGCGGGTCACGACATCGCACTCCCACCGGATCCGGTGCATGACCTGGTCCGCGGAGATCCGCTCAAGACCCCGGTCGATGACCTCTCGCATGAAGGTCGTGAAGAGTTCGTAAATGGCCGGGTTCTCCTCATGGAAAGCCCAGAAGGCACGTTCGAGGTCCGTCACGTTGCCCGGAAGGGGGCAGGGCCCTGCCCCTTCGGTCGCGCCAACCGGTTCCAGGAGAGGATCCGGCGCTCCGGCTCCAGCCTCCATTCCCGCTGCGGGCGGCGTCACATCCATGTCGGCGTCGGACGTCGCCGTCGCCGCGCGATCCTCGAAAGCGCGTCGAAGGACTGGCCCGAGGACCGGACGTTCCATCCGCACGGGAAATTCGTTGGAGCCGTGGGCCGGCGGAGCCGGGGCGGGTGCCGGCGCGGCTGGGCCTCGATCTTCGCCAGGCGGCCTTAACGCCTGAAGACCCTCGCCCTCGAGGGCATGGCGAGGGGGCCGGGTATCGCGATCGAGGGGGATGGCAGTGGTCATGCGCGGTCCGTCGTCCAGGAATATAAAAGCATATACTATATGCGATAGACGAGAAACCGCTTTGTGCTTTCTCTTCCATTTGCTCTAGTGGGGGGAGGAGGTGCATCCACATGAACGCTGTCAGAACCAGTCATTCCCAGGCTGCCGGCAAGATCGTGCCGGTCGCGGTCACCGGCTTCGCGCAGGTTGCCGCTGCGCTTGCTTCCGCGAGCGGAAACGAGACTATTGCGGCTCGCCTGGCCTACATCACGGAGTTCGAGAAGGACGGGGCGAAGGCTCTCGTGACCTCGTTCGGTTTCGAAGGCGGCGAGTCGGCGACCTTCGCCTGGCCTGACCGCCAGACTTTCGAGAACTTCCTCGGGTCACCGGAATTCACGGGCCGACCGGCTTCGGTATCCGCCCCCGGCCAGGCCGCCAGGACCTGAGCCATGGCCATCGAGCGACCGCACATCTGGCAGCTGCAGCGGGACACCGTCATCACGAACCTGCTGAACGTCAACGTCCGGCCGGACCTGCTCGTAGCGCTCTATCCCGACTACAAGCGCGGACCGAAGCCGCTCCCTCCGCCGGACCATGCTCCCATCGTCTGGGATACGGTGCGGAGCCTCGGTGCCAAGATCGAGATCCCCGATCCCTTCCTCTCCGCGGCCTTCCGCCAGGACATCACCGCCCGCTGGCTTCGTTCGGTCGAGGCGGCGATGGAAGCGCGCATGCCGGTGCCTCCGGCGATCATCAAGGAAGCCGCCGGCGCCTCGCCTTCGATCCGCAACATGCAGACCCAGAAGATCGCCAGGGAGCTCCAGGGGGCCGTCGAGGACCTCGGTTCCAGCATGAAGGCGATGGACACCGACGCTTTGGCGGAAGACCTCACGCGGATTCGCTCCAAGCTCGCGTCGCTTGCCGACATCGCAACGCCCGAGATGAGCCGCGGCATCAAGGAAGTCATCGAGCTCGTCGACCAGTCGGCGAAGAAGCATGGCATCCGCCTCGAGCAGGGCGGCGGCCGCGGCCCTTCACCGGGCTTCTGAGGCCGTAAAGTGTCGACGAAGCTCCCGCAATTCGCGCTGCAGCTCAGCGTGTGGCATCTGGGCGAGGAGGCGATCAGGCAGATCGCCTCCGATGCCCCGGAAGCCGATCCGACCTTCCCCTGGTCCTTCGACGGCACCGGCGACGAACAAAAGATCGGCCGCATCGTCGATCTCATGGCGAAGGGCCTCTATGTCAAGGCGGCCAGCCTCCACCTGCCTGACATGCCGCTCTCGGAGGCCCTGGGCTTCGCCTACATGGCGACGATGAGCATCCAGGCGCCCTGGTACGGGCCGTCGCGGCAGTCGAAGGGCTACATCGTCGAGCCCAGCGGCTGGTCGAACAGGAACACCTCGATCGGCGACGTCATCATGGCGTCGGACCGTATGGTCCATGCCTGCTGCTCGACCGGGTGGCGAGACGTCGGTCCGGCGCCCGAGATCATGCTGGATCTGGATTCCGCGGTCGGCATCGATGTCGCGCGCGCCGGGAAATCCCTACTGGCGGGAATGTCGCCCTAGCTCGGCATCTTCGTATTGAAGAGCGTCGCACCTGACAGCAGCGCGCCCTGCAGGCTGGCCGCCGTCAGGTCGCTGAAGCTGAGGTCGGCGCGTGTCAGGTCGGCGCCACGAAGGTCCGCGCCAACGAGGTTGGCGTAGCGGAGCTTGGCGCCGACGAGCCTCGCCGGAAGCGTCTTGTTGCCCTGAAGCGGCAAGGGCGAAAGCATCGCCGAGCTCAGGTCGGCATGGTCGAGGCGCGCATTGGTGAGATTGATGCCTCGACAATCGGCCCCGCGCAGCGCGAGCTCCCGCGCGTCGACGTTGGCGAAGGTCGCCGCCTGGAGCTGCGACCCGGAAAAGTCGATCTTGTAGAGATTGGCGCCCTCCGCCTTGATCGCGACCAGGACCCTTTCCTTGAACGGGCCTTCCGCCCTGAGATCGAATCCGGTGAGATCGAGCGCGCTCCCCTGGGATCCCCGGGAGGAGACGAATAGCTCATGGGCTTCGACGAGTTGGGCGAGCGGCTTGCCGAGCTCGGAGATCTTCCGGCCCGTCGCGCTGTCCGTCAGGGCACCGGACATGTTGGCATTGTCGAGGTGCGCGATCTTGAGATCGACGCCTACCAGGATCGCGTCCTTGAGAACCGCTCCTCGCAGATCGGCGTTTGCGACCTTGGCTCCCTCGAGGTTGGCGCGCGTCAGGTCCGCGCCCTTCAGGTTGGCGCGCGTCAGGTCCGCGCCTTTCAGGTTGGCGTCGGTGAAATCGGTGTGAGAGACGACGGAGCCGCCCAGCTTCGCGCCGCTCAGGTCGCTCTTGGCGAAGTTCGCGGCGGTGCCATCGTCCTTGTCGTCCATGCTGCGAACCTGGATGTCGCGTCCCTGGGTGCGGTCGGCGACGGCGCCGTCCCGGAGGTCGGCGCCCATGAGCTTCGCGTTCTGGAGATTGGCTCCGCGGAGCCGCGAGCCGCGGAGATCGGATTTCGACAGATTGGCGCCGACGAACGACGCACGCCTGAGGTCGCAGGCGAAGAGGGTCGCTCCCTCCAGCGAGCAGCCATCGAGGACCGCCCCCTCGAGCGAGGCGCTCGAGAACGTCGCCTGGTTCAGGTTGCGCCCGGTGAGAACCAGGCCGCGAAGGTTCGCATTGGTGAAGTCGGCGCGGATGCCGCCGGGGATGCCGTTCAGGAACATCTCGTGGCGAAGGACGATGTTGTTCACGTCCGACTGGCTGAGATCGACTCGGGCGAAGCCTGCGGGCCTGCCGGCGCCGTTCGACTGCACGGACCCCACGGGACCGAGACGCGGCGACTCGCTCGTCGGCTGCGGGAATACCAGGGCGCTGCTCATGGAGTGCTTCCTCTCTGCTGACCTGATGTCACGGGCCCGGCGTCCCGCCTGCATCGCTTTCGGGCTTCTTGCCGTCGGCGACCTTGTCCCACAGCGGATTCTTGATCTCCGACCGGACATGGTTCCTATGCGCTTCCGTCTCGGCGGGATCGAACTTGAAGACCCGTGCCGGACGGATGCCGGCGGCCCCGGTCTTCGCAGGGGCGCCGGCGGGACCGTCGACGCGGCCGTCTGCGGCGACCGGTCCCGTGGTTGCGCTTCCTTGCTGGGCATCGCCCGATTTCACCGCCGAAATTCCGAAGAGATCCCTCGGATCGGCACCAGCCAGGCAGGCGAAGACCTGCGCGAGGATCTGGGCGTCGATCAGGCCGCCGTGCAGCGTCCGCCCTTCGGTCGAGACTCCATATCGCCTTGCGACCCGAGAGAGGTTCACCTGGGTTCCGGGGAACTTTTCCTTCACCATCGGGATCGTGTCATGGACCCGTTCGTGCGCGATTCCGGGCCTGCCGATACGTGCGAGCTCCTCGTCGAGGAAGCCGACGTCGAAGGGCGCGTTGTGGATGACGAGCCTGGCATCGCCGAGGAAATCGACGAACCCGGAGGCGACCTCCTGAAACCGCGGGAAGTTGAGAAGGAACTGCCTCGAGAGGCCGTGGACCTGAAACGCCTCCCTGGGGACCGCTCGATCGGGGTTGATGTAGGTGTGGTAGGTGCGCCCCGTGATCTTGCCGTCGATGAGCTCGACGCCGCCGATCTCGATCACGCGATCGTTCTTCGGATCGAGTCCGGTCGTCTCGGTATCGAGCGCGACAAACCGTCCCGAAAGGGAGATGTCGAGCGCCGATGGGCGGCCGTTGCCGCTCACGACCGATGATCCTCGGGAAAGAAGCGCACGACGATGCGGCCGGGAGCGCCCATCCATCTCGGGTCCGGATCCTCGATCCACAGCGGCATCGTCATGACACCGAAATCCGTGACGGCCAAAACCCGAAGGACGAACTCCTCGCTGGATGACGGCCTGGACTGGCTGCCGAGAAGGAAGCTGCGGCCGCCGATGATCACCCGCTGCGAACCGATGGGCGAGGACGCCTCGCCCCCGATGCCGGCGTAGCCGTTCCAGTCCGGATCGCGGGTGCCGCCGGGCAGCCTGCCGAGACCGCGATCGCCATGGCGGAGCGCGGCCGAGATGTCGACGAAGCTCGAGCTGCCGCCGCCGCCACCACCGCCGCCGACCCTGCAGTCTCCAGGGCCGTCGCGAGTGGTTTCGCAGGCGATCAGGCCGGCGCTTCCCCCGCCCGCGCCAGCAAGACCGGAGCCGCCGGGTCCGCCATGGCCGATCGGAGCCAGGTTGAAGGCAAGCCGGTCGACCTGCGGACGGATCGCGGATCGGATCCCCGCGAAGGTTGGGTTGTCGTCGATCGAGGCGAAGGTCCTGACGATCCGCCAGGGAACGCCGCCGCGGCCGCCGCAGAAATTGGTCCCGCGCTCGCCTGCCTCGCCTTGCTCGAACTCGCCTTCCGGGTTCGGGTATCCGCCACGGCCTGGATTGTTGCCGCGCGACGCAGCGCCGCCCTGTCCGGCGAGAGGACCGCTTCCGTTGCGCCCGGGCTCGCCGATGTTTCCCGGGGACGGCGCGGCGCGCGTCGAGATCGCGTCAGGCGAGGGCGGCAGGATGTCGTTGCCGCCTGCCGCTCCGCCATCGCCGCCGTCGGTGACGGTGCCGGCCGCTCCGCCGGCGCCGCCGCTTCCGGCCGTGGCGACGTTCCTGCCTGCGATCGAGAGGAAGGTCTCGCCGCCGCCTTGCATGAGGCTCCCGCCGCAGCCGGCGACGATGGCGATCTCGTCGCCCGCACGAACCAGGTGCCTGAAGAACAGGAACTCGCCGCCGCCGCCGCGGCCGCCGCGTGCGAGATAGCTTGGATGGCCGGCGCCGGCGCCAGCCCCCCAGAGCTTGGCTTCCATCCAGCCGCAACCCGGCGGAACGACAAGCCGCCGGCTGTCGGGACCGTCTACGACGATGGCTCCGGACGGACACCCGTCGGCGCTACGGAAGGGTTGGCCGCCGGTACCGGTAGCAGGCGGCAGGGCAGGGGATGCAGGTGTGGCCGCGGGTCTCGCCGCGTCGGTCGCCGTCGATGACTTCGGCGCCGGCGGCGCGGGCTGCGGCACCCAGATCTGCTGGCCCTGCGCACCGGATCCTGCAAGGAGCAGGAAGCCGCAGAAGAGAAGCGAGCCGAGGCGCGAAGCGTAGATCACCGATGCCTCAGGAGATGAGGCCGGCGACGTCCGCCGCATGAGCGATCAGCGCTGCGATGCCAAGGAATGGCGCGAGCCGAAGTCTCCAGGACGAGCGTTCGTCCGCCTTCAGCATGAAGAAGGGAGCGAGCGCGAGGGCGGAAGCGACCGAGACGGCGATCAGCACCGGCGCCATGCCCAGCAGGGCGCCCATCCCGAGAACCATCTTGGCGTCTCCGCCGCCGATGAGATCGCGCATGGAGATCTCCTCGCCGAGCCTTTGGCGCGCCATCGCCAGGAAGAAAGCCGACCCCTCGACCGTGAGCCATCCAACGGCAGCGCCGAGGATCGCATCGCTCGGGAAGAGGGGCCAGAAGGCGTCGAGCCACGGAACGGCGACCGGCGCCAGGAGGCCGAGCCAGAGAAGGGAGCCGGTCAATGCCGGAGGAAGCTGTCCGGTCCTTGCGTCGGCGATCATGAGCATGGCGACGAGCGCGAAGGCGGCGGCATGGACGGCGCCGACGACCGTAGCTCCATGGATCATCACCGGCATCGCCACGATCGCGGAGAGCATGAGCCTGAGGGCGAGGTCCTCGCCGAGGCCCGATCGCACGCAGGCTCGGACGACGTCACCGATCTCGTGGCCCTCGATATGACGGTCGCGCTCGATGCAGTCGGCGAGGGTCGAGCTCAGCCTGATCGAGCCGGGGCAGGCAACGAAGGCCAGGGCACCGGCGGCGGCGGCGGCGCCGAGGGTCTGGAGGATCATTGTCATGATGCTTGCGGCCGTGCCGTAGTCAGGTGAGCGCCGGGCCGGCGTAGGCGGGGACCCTGGCCTTGCCCGCATCTTCGGATGCGGGTCCCGGCGATGCCGTGTCGGGCTCGGCGTCGGGCGCCGGCACCTGGCGCAGGCCCTCGGCTTCCGTCTCGTCGAGCCCGATGTCAGAGGTTCCGGCGGCGGGAGGAACCTTGGGTTCGGGTCCGCGCGGAGCGACAAGGGGCGAGGCCGGCATCGTCCGGAAGGAGATTGACCTGGTGCCTTCCGGGGCGGCGGTCGCGTCGGCTGCCGGAGCGGAGGGTTTCTGGACGGACGGCGGCGGCGGGATCTCCAGGGTCCGATCGACCTTGGAAGCGGCGCCCTCCGGCGCGGGCTCCACAACGCGCTCGCCGGGCAGGTCGATGAGCGGAGCTTCGCGCGCCCTGGCCTTTTCCCTGCTCAGGCGGCTGACTTCCGCGGTGTCCTTCGGCGTCGGCTCGTATCCGGTCGTCTGGATGCCCGCCTGCTGGAGGGCGATCCATGCCTTCCGGCGGAACTCGTCGGTCCCATCCAGCTTCACGGCTTCCCAGTCATGGGCCTGAACCATGGCCAGCATCACCTCGATCGCCTCGTCGGTGGCTTTCGAGACGTCGATGCGGCTGGCGAAGTCGTCGACATTCGCACCGTCCCGGGTGCTGATGCGTCGCATGTCGAGATCGATCGACGACACCATGGAGAAGAGATCGGAATCGATGCCGGAGCCGGGGAAGAGCTTCGACCACTTGGCCTTGATGACCTCCTCCTCGTCTCCCGGCACCCGCTGCTTCTTCCGGAAGATGCGAAACCTGTGCGCGAGACGGGTCAGCAGCCCGTCGTCCGGATCGGCGGAAGCGACCCTGGCCGGCCTGCGGGGCTCCTCCATCCGATCGAAGACGGTCGCCGCGGCCTGGTCGCCGGCGTCGGCGTCGTCGATGTTCTTTCGGTCTTCGGGATCGCCGGCGGCCTTGGAAGCGATCGGCGGGGCGGCGCGGCCGCCAAGGTCTTCTCCGGCAGGCGAGGGCTTCGCCTCGAGGCCGACTGGGGTAATTGTGCCGACCGGCATTTATCTACCTTTCATAAGAAGCCGACACGATATTATAGGATGATGCCCAGGAAGCGGGAAGCCCGATCTGGCCGCATTCGCGAATATCGCATAATGCGATTTATGGAAAATTTCCCGCAGGAGACGGTTTGCGGATCGTCTTGGCGGCAGGAGCGCTGAAGGAAGTTGCCGGCCCGATTATTTATCGTGCATACTATAGCTTATGCTGATGAAAGCCGCCCGCGACGCCTCCGAACCCCAGACGCTGCCGGTCCTGTCGGCCGGCGTGAGGGCCCTGATCGATCGCCGCGGCGTCACGTTCGCTTCCGGGACGCTGATCCTCACGAGCCAGGAAGTGGGCGATCCGTTGGGCCTTCTTCCCTACCTGATGCTCGATGCCGCGAAGATCTGGTCCGAAGCCACGGGTACGCGGCTCGGCGTCCGCGTCTTCGAGGATCCGGAAGCAGGCTTCAACCTCCGATGCGGCGAACCGCTCTGCCCGGCGACGATCGCGTTGCTCGCCCTCGACATGTCCATCGAGGAAGCGATCGCGGTGCAGGGCTTCGAGAACGCGATGTTCGCGGCCGGTCATGCAGAAGCGGCCAGCCCGCATCGAAGGATCATCCGCTACGGCAGCCGTCTTGCCTCATGGGCTCGCGCCGTGCATCGCGCCCGGACGCTTCGGCTCGAGGCGGACGTTGCCGCCGCCGAGATGGGCCGGCGCGGTTCCTCCGGAGAAACCTGATGGGTTACGTGCTCTCCGCCCTCGCCGCCGCCTGTGCGTCCGCAGCGGCGAACCTCTACCAGCTGCCGCAGCCGATCCTGCCGATCCTCCTCGATCTCGAGGGCGGCACCGTCGGCGCCGTCTCCCGCAACACGAACGGTACCGTCGACATCGGCCCGATGCAGGTCAACTCGCACTGGGTCCCGAAGCTCGCGAGGCGTTACGGCGTCGCTCCAGATGTCGTCTATTCGAAGCTCCTCAACGACGAGTGCTACAACATCCATGTCGGCGCCTGGATACTGAAGACCGAGATCGAGCTCGCCCAGGGCGATTTCTGGGAGGGTGTCGGCCACTACCACTCCCGCTCACCGGTCCATAAGCGCCGCTACATGCAGAATGCGGTCAGGGCCGCGGTAAAGAGGTTCGGGGACGGGATCTTCCAGTCGACCCGTCCGGTGCGGACGGCGATGGCCGATGCTCCGCCCGGTCCCGCTGTGCCGCAGGCCGCCTCGCCCGCGAGGAGCCGCTGATGTCGGGCTCGCAGAAGGGCCAGGGCCAAGGAGGCGAAGATCCGCTCTTCTACATGGCGCTGTTCGGAATTCTTGCCGTCGTCGTTTCCCTCCTCGTCTGGAAATACGAAAGCAGCGTCCACTACGGGCTCGTCTGGCTGCGCCTCCGGGAGCTCGATCTCCTGTCCCTGCTCACCTCTTCAGTCGACCCCGCGCGCGCCTGGATCCGCTCGACGCCGGTCGACCTGATGACCTGGGAGACCGAGGCGGCTCTCGCATCGGCCGCGGGCCGCGTGATCCGCTGGGTCGCCTTTCCTGCCGTGACGATCATGGCCATCGCGGCCTTGTTCGGCCGACGGCGCCGTGCCCAGGGAAGGCTTCTGAAGGAAGAGCTGTCCCTCAAGCGGCTGATCGAGGTCCAGTCCAGCGTGTTCGGCTGGATCGCGCCTTTCGCACGCGTCAATCCGACCGAAGCCGGCTTCATCGAGAAGCACCCGACCGCCCTCCAGCCGCTTGCCTGGGCCAAGGCCAACGGTTGCCTGCTCGAGAACGAAGGCTTCGATCCCGAGCTGGCGAAGATCGCATTCGCCAAGCAGCTGACCTCGCCCTGGCAGGGCGTCGCCGGCCTCCCGCTTCATGTGCGCGGCCTCGTCGCCGCATTCGTGCTCAAGGCGGCGCGACAGCGTTCGCAGTGCGACGACCTCCTTGGGCGGATCGGCTTCGCCATCGCGCGCGGCTTCGACAAGGGGGCGAGCGAGGCGATCGCCGCCTATCCCGGTCTTGCGCTCGCGATCGACACGGTCCTCGGGATCGCGAAGCCGACCAAAGGGTGGAAGCTGTATTGGCGCCTTGTCGAGATCGCGCGAAAGGCCCGAATCCCGTTGTGGGCGCCGTTGTTCGGTCAAGCCTGCGAGCATCGTCTCGCCTTCAGCGAGAAGGCCGTCGCCGGCGAGCGCGGCGAGGCTTGGCGGATCGCCGCCAGGCATCACTACGCCGTGACCGCCCTGCTCTCGATCTATCAGCACGCCAAGGCCAAGGGCGGCATCCTCCAGCCCGCCTACTTCAACTGGCTCCAGTATTTCGATCGAGGGCTCTGGTATCCGC
>CAZJVT010000004.1:0-88719 GCA_964549935.1 uncultured Candidatus Saccharibacteria bacterium
TAACAGGCTGGTGTTGCTCGAGAGTTCCTATCGACGGCAACGCTCGGCACCTTAATACATTGGGGTGCACCACAAGTAATTGTGTTCCTGATTATCTGAAATTGATAGTAAAAGAAAAATTTGGCTTATAACGGTGGACTCCATACAGACTCTTGATAGAAGTATGATGTGGACAATACCGTGGGAAGTGATCCGCAGTAATGCGGCGTAACCCCGTAGAGACTTGATTCGAAAGAATCGGAGTGAGGACTTGGTCCTTGCTAACATGCCAACGCCTTTCACGTTGAAAGGATGAAGATATAGTCCGATCCTCCCAGTAATGGGAGTCAACGAAAGGATTGAATCAACACTGGTTGATTATCTGAATATGCGATGTCGGCTCGCCCTAGCGCGGGGGTGAAGAAGCTCCCAAGCGTTTGTCTGTTCGCCAATTAAAAGGGCACGTGAGCTGGGTTCAAACCGTCGTGAGACAGGTTGGTCTCTATCTGTTGCAGGCGTATGATATCGGAGGAGAGTCGTTCCTAGTACGAGAGGACCGGAATGAACGGACCGCTGGTGTACCGGCTTTACTACCAAGTAAAGGTGCCGGGTAGCTATGTCCGGAATGGATAAGCGCTGAAAGCATCTAAGCACGAAGCCAACTCCAGGATTAGATATCAGAACGTTCGAAAGAATGTTTGATGGTTCGTGGGAGACTACCACGTTGATAGGCGCTAGGTGTAAGGCCCGTAAGGGTTTCAGCCGAGGCGTACTAATATGCCATCGCAATTAACCACTAGACTGTTCTTTTGTGGAACAGTCGCTAATGATGTTGTCGTTCAATTAGTACCATATATATGGGTACTGATTGAAAGGCGGCATACTAAACTGATCATTCAAGCACTGCAGAGTGCTAACCCCTAGAACATTAAAAATGTTCGGGCGACGCGAAAGCGTTTAGCCCTACGCTATTGCGAATATTGATTTCGCGGTGATTTGGCTATATATGTCCCACCTCTTCCCATTCCGAACAGAGAAGTGAAAGTGTATAGCTCCGATGATACTTAGACCTTCGGGACTTGGGAAAGTAGGATTTGCCGCGGAATCAATGCTCACAATAAAACATCAAAACGCCTCCTAAAGGGGCGTATTTATGTTTTAGAGTGGAAGATTCCGCGGTGCCCGCGTCCCTACGGGATTCCGACTTGTACGCTGCTCGAATACTCGCAAACAAGTCGATAGGAATCAATGCTTTTTATCGTACGGCGCTTTTTAGTTGGACGCTGCACGTCTGTCCGTAGGATTTGTCGCGCCCCTAGGAATCAATGCTTTTTATAATGAACAACGCCGGTGGCTCCGAGGGGAGCTACCGGCGCTGCGGCTTCGATGACTGCATCGTAGAGCCCGGGGCTGGGCTCTTGCATGCGGTCGATTTCTTCGAGGCGCTCCTTGATCGCCGGGATAGCGAGCAGGAGAGCCGCTTCGAGCGCTGCGGCACAGTTGCCGCAGACGTCGGCGCCGTCTTCTGACGGCGATTGGCAGCCCGCACAGGGCCACCAGGGAAAACAGAGCTGCATTTTATCACCTCCACCTGGATAGTAGTCTTTTTTGTCGGTGTTCGCAATTACTTGACGGAAAACATTTTTTGTACTATTTTATAGACAAGACCTCGTGTCGTTAGGCCGGTTGGCCTGACGACACGAGGATTCTAACGGGCTGGCTACATACGTTCATCTTTTGATGGACCCCGAGTAAAAAAGTAATGTAGCCTAGAGCTGACCTGCCCTAGAACCCACAGCCCATCTCGCGCGAAGCAAACAACCTCTTGAACGCGCGGGGAGAGGTCCGTTTTGCCAAGGTAGGTACCAAGGCACAAAAACAGATCTCGCATTGGGCGCAGGCCCGATGCAAAAAAGTCGCAGAACCATCTGCGCAGCTTCACCTTCCGGACCCGTTTGCGCATCGCGCTTTCGGGTCTTTTGGCTTTTAGGCTATACTGAAAGTATGCATTTCAAAGCTTCAAAAGGTTTTGTCTCTTTTCTTGTGGAGGTGGTTTTCGTTGTTTTAATAATTGGAGGTGTTTTGTTCGCAGTGAAGTATTACAACGACCGTGAAAAAGTTTCTCAAATTTATTATCCCAACCAGACCTCCACAGTTTCGTATACCTATACTGGTTCGCCGGCGAAGCCGCCGGCTGGAGTCACTGTTGGTAAAGGTGGAGCAACTATTTCTTCGCAAGGGTCTCCTGCTATCTCGGCAACGAGTGTCGCGACTGTGATTACCTATACTGAATCAGGATTTAGCCCGACGAAAGTAGCCCTTTCCGGAACGAATCTGACCGTAAAGTTTATTAATCGAAGCAAGTCATTAATGTGGCCGCTTGCTGCACCATTTGAAAACCCGACTTTTAGCAGTCAGTACGGTTTACAGCCGGGGGAGAGTTTCACGGCAACCTTACCGGCTGGTAGTAAGACATATTTGTACTATAATCGGCTGCACGACACGCACCGCGGTACAATCACTATTCAGTAGCGTGGTATACCCCCACACCAAACAATAGAAAATCATTTTTTTATTTGTTTCATTTATTTTCTCATACACAGCAGTCATAGGAGAATCTTTGGTGTGGGGGTATACTTACAAAATGGGCACACTGCTTATTAAAGGGGGAACAGTTATCGATGGCACCGGTAAGCCCGGTGAGCAAGCTGATATTCTCGTTAAGGGCGATAAAATAACAGCGATGGGAAGTCTGGGAGCAAGCTCGGCCGACGTCGTCATTGACGCCTCGGGGCTTATCGTTACGCCTGGTTTTATCGATGTCAATACTGATTCGGACCACTACTTGAGTCTTTTTACTGACCCTGCCCAGCAGGACTTTTTGCTTCAAGGAGTAACCACAATTGTCGGCGGCCAATGCGGCAGCAGTTTGGCGCCCCTTATTAAGGGCACGCTTGAATCCATTCGCAAATGGGGCGACATCAACCTCGTTAATGTTAACTGGCATACGATGGAGGAGCTTTTGTGGACACTCCAGACTCTTGGCCCAGCGATTAACTTTGCAACGCTTGTTGGGCACGCAACAATTCGTCGGGGTCTCATTGGCGAGCAAATTCGTGAGCTAACCGAAGAGGAGTTGCAGGTGCTTAGTTCGGTTGTCCGACAATCACTTGAGCAGGGAGCGCAGGGTGTATCAACTGGTTTGGCCTACAATCACGCTCGTGGCACGCCATTTAACGAGATTAAGCTCCTTGGCACTTTGGCCACGCGTTTTAATGCTATTTATACAACTCACTTGCGTAGCGAGACGGATGGCTTGCTAGACGCAGTGACAGAAACTATTGCTTTGGCTAAAGAGACAGGAGTTAAAACAATGATCAGTCACTTCCGCCCAATAAAAGGCTACGAAGCAAGTTTTACAAAAGCTCTCGAAATGATTCGCGCAACCGATTCTCCGGTTTACTTTGACGCGTATCCTTTTGATTATAGTATCGTGCCTATTTATACCTTACTTCCAGAGTGGGGTCAGCAGGGTAGCCTTGAGCAGATGCAGGCAATCGTGAAGGACCCGCAGCGAACAGCCGAGTTGCTGGAATTCTTTAAGGCTACGAAAGGAGAAGAGATCATTATTGCTCGCGCCCCCGGTTTCGACTACAGCATCGGCAAGACCCTTGCCGAATATGCTACGGCGCAGGAGGTTGATGTCGCTCGTGGATTGCTTAATCTGATGCAATTTACGAAGCTCAAGGCCGTTGTTTTTAAGAAAAACATCAATTATGGACTCGCCATTGATGCGCTGATGACCGATAAGGCGTTTGTCGCCTCAAACAGTCCGAGTTTGCTAGAAACGCGTAGTGTTATCGAAAACGAACGAGCTATAAAAACATTTTCAAAATTCATTGAGATTGCTCTTGAACGCGGTCTTTCTCTTGAATGGGCGATTGCTAAGATAACCGCAAAGCCGGCGCAATTTATGAATTTTAAGGATCGCGGCGTGTTGCGCGAAGGGGCAATTGCCGACATTACTTTGCTCCAAGAATTACCGATGGCCAATAAGCATCGAGCTCTTCGAGCTTTGCATGTCGTAGTCGGCGGGGAGGTTTCTGTGCGTGATGGTATTTTCCAGGGCTCAAGAAATGGGAAGGTACTGAAGCGTATTTAGGCGCTTATGTTCGAAACTTTACGAAACCCTGCAACGCGTAAGGCGCATGCACCGGATTATCTTATACTACTCTGCGTCGGGCTTCTTGTTCTCTTCGGAATCTTTATTTTGGCCAGCGCCTCTTCTAATTTAGGAATTACGCAGTTCGGTGACGCATATTATTACTTAAAACACCAAGTGTACTATGGCTTGTCGCTCGGTTTAATCGGATTTTTTGTTGCGGCAAAGCTGTATTATGGAGTTTATAGCAAGCGAGCTGTCAGCGTTACTTTGTTGCTTCTTACGATCCTCTTTTTGCTTATGGTGTTTACCCCCTTAGGGTTAACCACTAATGGAGCGACGCGGTGGCTCAACCTCGGCCCATTTTCGTTCCAGCCGGCTGAACTCCTCAAGGTCACGCTGCTTGTCTATCTTGCCAGTTGGCTTGCCTTCAAAGATCATCGTCATCAGTCCTGGAAAGAAGGGTTATTGCCTTTTGCGGCGGTGCTTGCGATAGTTTCTAGTATTCTTGTTTTACAGCATAGTACGAGTCCGGTCGTTATGCTTATCGCCGTTGCGCTTGTTATGTACTTTATGAGCGGTGCGAAACTGCAGTACTTAGGCGCCATTGTTGGCGTTGGCGTGCTTTCTATTGCACTTATTGTGCTTATAACACCTTATAGGACCGCCCGAGTTTTGAGTTATTTGAACCCGGAGGCCGACGCCTCCGGCGGAGGTTACCATCTGCTACAGGCAAAAACGGCAATTGGTTCCGGCGGATTAGGCGGGGTAGGGTATGGACAGTCTTCGATTAAGTATCGGTTGCCGGAGGCAATTGGCGATTCGATTTTTGCGGTGGCAGGGGAGGAGTTTGGGTTTGTTGGTGGAGTTTTCATTCTCGGGCTTTTTATGACCCTCGTCACTCGCATGCTTTTTATCGCACGCAAGCTTGCCGACCCCTTTGGTCGCTTATTGCTTATCGGTTTTGCTTCAATCATCACGTTGCAAGTCGTTGTAAATGTTGGTGCAATGACCGGACTTTTACCGCTAACCGGGACGACGCTTCCGTTCATTAGTTATGGAGGAACTAACTTAGCGGTGTTTTTGGCGATGATGGGAATCGTCGTCAATATTTCAAAGCATACTTCGAAATAGTTTTTATTTAATGTCAATAGCAGGAAGGCATTTTTTGCGTTACAATAAACAAACAATCTATGAGCAAAACCCATATTCTTTTAATCGGTGGGGGAACAGGCGGACATATTTATCCGCTGGTTTCGGTTGCCCAGACTTTGCAAGCGACGGCCAAAGAAAAGCAGCTTGAGCTCGACCTCCGTTATTTTGGTGACCCGGGAGCTTATGCGGATTACTTAAAGCAAAATAGTATCCGCGTGTCACAGGTTGCCAGCAGCAAGTTGCGACGTTATGCCTCTGTACTTAACTTTTTGGATTTCTTCAAATTCTTTTGGGGATTCTTCGTCGCACTTTTAAAGTTGTATTTCTTTATGCCAGAGGTCGTTTTTTCAAAATCAGGCCCCGGCACTTTGCCTATTATCTACGCTGCGCGCTGGTACCGCATTCCGGTTATCATTCATGAGTCTGATGCTATTCCGGGTTTAACAAACAAGATTTCCGCCAAACATGCCGAGATTGTTGAGCTCGCTTTTGAACACGCGAAGCAGTACTTTACGAAAAATAAAACGGTAAATGTCGTCGGCCTGCCGGTCCGTGCAGCAGCGATTAACAGCAAGACTCCGGCGGAGTGCCGAAAAATTTTTGGTCTCTCGGACGAGAAGCCGATTATCTTGATAATTGGAGGTTCGCAGGGCGCTCAAATTTTAAATGAGTTCGTGTTGGCAAATGCCGAGGCATTGCTTGCGCAATTTGAGGTTGTGCACCAAATCGGTAAAGATAACTTCGACCAGCACGCTAAGGAGTTTGCCTTTGTCAGTAAATTTTTCCGCCCAGAGTTAGTTGCCAGATACCGGCCGCTGGCTTTTTTGAACGACGACAATTTTGCTGCTGCCTTTGGTGCGGCTGACATAGTTATTTCTCGCTCCGGTAGCACTATTTTCGAAATCGCAGCCAATGCGAAGCCGGCGCTGCTCGTGCCGCTTGCAAGCTCAGCCAATAATCACCAGATGGAAAACGCTTATGCTTACTCGAAAGCCGGCGCCGGCGTCGTTATCGAAGAATCAAATATGCTGCCGGGGCTTGTTATCAACCAGCTTCAGAAAATTATTGATAGCGCCGAAATTCGTCAACGGATGAGTAGCGCCGCACTCGCTTTTTATAAACCAAATGCCGCCGCTGATATCACGAGAGATATTTTAACCGTTGCCGGTGTTCACTAATATGATGAGTGCTGCAAAAAAACCTATTCGAGTCCGCATGGCCCCGTCGCCGACGGGCAATTTGCATATCGGTACGGCTCGTACTGCGCTTTTTAATTTACTATTCGCAAAAAGCCAAGGTGGTACTGTCGTTTTACGTATCGAAGATACAGACGAGGCTCGTTCCACGAAAGAGTCAGAAAAAGATATTTTAGACGGCTTTGTCTGGCTCGGCATTACCTTTGACGAAGGCGTAATGCCGGACGGCTCCGAGAAGGGATCCTACGGACCATATCGCCAAACCGCCTGCTTAGATTCTTACGAAAAACATTTAAAACAACTACTCGCAGAAAACAAAGCGTATTATTGTTTTTGCACGAAGGAGGAGCTCGAAGGTGAACGCCAAAGCCAACAGGCTGACGGACAGGCGCCAAAATATAACGGTAAATGCCGTTCGCTTGAAGCTGCCGACATAGCCTCGAAGCTGGCCGCCGGGCAGAGTTCGGTCATTCGTATCAAAGTTCCGGCCGATAAGCAGTCTTTTAAAGACAGCATCCGTGGTGAGGTTGAGTTTGATAACTCACTGATGGGCGACATCGTCATAGCTAAATCACTCCGACAGCCGCTCTATAATTTTGCGGTTGTCGTCGACGACCACACGATGCAGATCTCTCACGTTATTCGCGGTGAGGACCATCTTGCCAACACTCCGAAACAACGCGTCATTGCCGAGGCGCTCGGGTTCGAGTCGCCGACATTTGCGCACATCCCGCTCATTTTGAGCGCCACCGGTAAAGGCAAGATGAGTAAGCGCGACGGGGGAACCTCGATTAAGGAGTATCGTGATGCAGGATATCTTCCGGTAGCGATGATTAACTTCTTGGCATTGCTTGGCTGGCACCCCGAAGGAGACACTGAAGTGCTTTCGTTTGATCAGATTGCCAAAGAGTTTACGCTCGAGCGCGTCCAGAAAGGCGGTGCTAAATTTGATGCTGCCAAGCTTGATTATTTTAATCAACAGTATCTGAAGCAGCTCTCTGAGGAGGCATTCTTCTCATCGCTTACCGAAGGGGGATTTGTGCCAAGCGAATGGCCAAAAGACCGGGTCATGCACGCCATCTCACTCGTTCGCGAGCGCATGATAAAGCTTTCAGAGTTTAAGTCGATGGCTGAGTTCTTTTTCTCGCTACCGGAGTATGACCGGAGTATTCTTGTTTGGAAAAAATCGACCGCCGAGGGTGCAGTCGAAAACCTAAAGCGCTGCCAGGAGCTCCTCAAAGAGTTGCCCGAAGAACTTTTTACGCTTGTTTCGCTCGAACCCAAGCTGAATGCTCTTGGCGAGCAGCACGGCAAAGGAGACGTTTTTTGGCCTCTACGCGTGGCTGTTTCCGGCAAGGAGGCCTCGCCGCCGCCGGTCGCTATAATCGCTGCCTTGGGCAAACACGAGACGCTGCTGCGCCTTGAGGCTGCGATCGCTAAGTTACAGGCTGTTTAACCCATGCTTTCGAGAGTACTTACAGTTTATCGACTCAAGCTTTTGTCTGTATCAGGTTTGGCAATTTTATTGTTGCTATCCCCGGTGTCCAGCAGCATCGCTGCGACGCAGGATGATTTAAAGTTTGCAATTGATCAAAAAGCACGGGAGCTTGATGAGATTACTAAGCAGCTTCAGCAGACACAAATCAACTTGGCCGAGCAGGCTGTCCGTGGCAAGAGTCTTAAAACCGAACTAAAGCGCATTGATGATACGGTGAGTAGCGTCGCTTTAAATATCCAGGCGAGCCAAGTCGCAATCCAAAAATTGTCTTTAGAGCAGCAGGCGATTCAGGACACAATTGATCAAAAGGAGAAGTTGCTAAGCTCGAAGCGTGTTGCTATCGAGCAGCTTTTGCGTGACTATCAGCAAAATAGTACTCAAGGACTATTGCAGATGTTTATGCAAAACAAAACCCTTGTCGAAAGCCTGGCCGACGCCCAAAGCATTTCTGATTTTAATGCCGGACTTTTGCAGGATCTGACTCAGATCCGTCAGCTCAAGGCTGACTTAAGTACGCAGCTTGATGCATCGACGCATAAGAAAAAAGCCGTTCTAACTGAACAACAGTTACTTCAGGCTAAAAAGGCAATCGCCGAAGACCAGCGCGTAGAGCGACAACAGCTGCTCGCGCAGACGCAAAATCAGCAGGCACAGTACCAGAAGATGATCGATGAGTTACAGAAAAAGCAGGAGGCGATTAGCGACGAAATCGGCGACATTGAAGATCTTTTACGTGCGAACTCAGGCACGACCGGACTGCCCCTGAAACGACCGGGAGTGCTTGCAGACCCGATTGCTAGTGCTCGAATGACACAGGGTTACGGCAAGACGCCTTACGCCTGTAAGCTTTATAAGAAAACCTGTTTCCATAACGGCATCGATTTCGGCGTGCCGGTTGGCACTCCAGTGCTCGCTGCGGCGGACGGAATTATTTTTGCGGCAGGGAATAATGGTAAGTTGCAATACGGCAAACATATCGTCATTAAACACGACAACGGACTCGTGACGCTTTACGCGCACTTGTCGCGCCAGCAGGTTAAAACAGGCGATACAGTCAAACGTGGTGACATCATTGGCTATTCCGGTAATACCGGGTATTCAAAGGGTGCGCATTTACACTTCGGCGTCTATTTGGCATCATCTATGAAGTTGCAGACCATTGGCGCCGCCGGGCTCGTACCAGTCGGCGTTACGCTTAGTCCGCTTGATTACATGTAACGGCGAAATCTATGAGAAAAAACTTTAAAATTGTCGCGCCATTAGTGCTTGCCTCATTTTTCTTTTTCATTAACCACGCCGGCGCGGTTATTGATTACGGCAGCGGTTCTTTGCAGTCACCATACGCGGCAACAACGACCAACAAAGTCAGCGATGTTATCAACCAGGTGGTCAAAGGGGAGCTCGGTGCGACCTCTACGACTGACGTAAACGGCATCGTCGAGGGTACCAAGGGCGTTTTTAGCCGATTGAATGACTGGTTGGCCACGCATGCCGGAATCGATTTTTTTGGGATCTTAAAAGCCATCGGACACGGCTTGTTGTCGGTGATGAGTTTCGTTTTTGATTTCATCCGCAAGTCAGTTTAGATTATCTGCGATAATCGGGGAATGAATGTTTCTAAATTTGTTTTGCGATAGCTACTTCGTTGCTGTTGCAAAAGAGCATCTTTTACGACTTATGCCTAAGGTCCTTTTGGCCCTTAATATAAGTCGTAAAAGATATATTGTGCGACACATATATAATCGAGCCAGCACGCTCCCCTTGGGTATTTGTATACCCGACAAGGACCAGGAAATATATCAGAGAGAAAAGCTATCGAATCAAAAATAATTGGATGCGCGACGAGGCCCCGGAACGAATCCAGACGGGCCTCGGCGTTGCTCTTGTGGTTGATGTGGTGGGTCTACGCAACCCCCCACGGCACGATCTCCCCCTCCCCCGCGGAAGGAGGCATCGGGATGGGTGCTCGGCCATCCCGTCCGCAGTGTGGGCACACCATGTATGACACACTGCGGACGCTCCTCGGCATGCCGGGGATTCGGTGAACGGAGCTCATGTCGGCGAGATCAGGGTGGACCTCGAGCAGCGTCATGACGACGCGCACGCCGACTTTGCCTGCTCCGGCCTCGGCGGCGACCGGGCAGGATTCCTTCTCGCCAGTGAAGTGGTCACGCGACCACTCCTTTTCGCCAGCGGCGACGAGGATCTCCCCTTTGGGGAGCAGCTTCGTCGGGGTCGTTGTCGTAGTCATGGGCTGTTGCCCTCCTTCTTTTAGAAACTTTACTCTCCTATCATTGCGTCGTCAAATCAGCTAAACTAGAGCCTATGGCATTTGCTGAATTTGCGAACGAACAAGATTTTAAAGATCAGTGTGGCTACGAAATTGATGGTCTCTGGTATCCCCGCGTGACCCGTATCACTGACATGAAGGCCAAGCCGGCTCTTTTAAAGTTTTACGCTGATGTCGGGTTTGCTCGCGCTAAAGAAATCAGTCAGAAGTCGGCAGAGATGGGTACGGCGGTGCACGAGGCAATTGAAAAGATTGTCGTTGGTCAGCGACCTGGGGATATTCCGGTTTCTATACTCCCCTCCGTACGCGCCTTTTTGGAATTTTTAAAAACAAGCGGCTTGAAACTGAAAGTAAATCCGGAGCACGTTGAGCGGCGGATTATGAATCCGGAGCATCGGTACGCCGGGACAATCGATTTGATGGCGGAGATTGACGGCAAGTTCGGTGTGCTCGACATCAAGACTTCGGAGTCGATTTATCGCGACTACGGGATTCAAACGTCGGCTTATATGGATGCCCTGACTCGTGAGTTTAGTAATTTAGAAACGCGCTGGATTTTGCGTATTGATCAGTTCCAAACCTGCGCTCGCTGTGGCGCGACGATGCGCGATAAGGGTGGCCGGGAAAAAATAAAAACGCAGTGGCAAAGCACTGGTGGACGTGGCAATGGTATCCCAAACTGTACAGTTGGTATGCACGAGTGGAATGCGCCGCAAGGCATTGTTGAGCTCAAAGAGCTACACAACTGGCAGCATGACTTCAAGGCTTTTTTGGGTGCAAAAGCCCTATGGGAATGGGAACACGCGGAGTGGTTGCGCAAAATCGGGTACTAGCAAAGCCTTTTGCTTTTCGGGCACCAGGCGTAATTTTCTGCTGAAAATTCGCCCTGCGTTCTCGCCTCGTCAGGCTGCGAAAGCTGCCTGAGAAAGCTAAAGGCTTTGCAGTGATTTATTGCAGCCGGAGCTTTGGAAAGCGCAGCGCGCCTGCCTGCCGGCAGGCAGGGATTGAACTCGCCTTCGGCGAGGTTTTTCTTTATGTACATTGTGGCTAGCTAGCTTGCAGCAATTTCGCTACGCCCATTCCTGTTCCATCGAAAACTTTCTGTTCAATGACCGGAATGCCGGAGACCTCGGCTTGGATTTTGGCGAGCGCCGGGTTGCGAATTGCTCCCCCGTCGGCGATCAGTTTCTCCGGTTTATGCGGAAGCAGTTTAATGTACTCGTTAACCTCGAGGGCGATTTGTCGGTAGACTTTTTCGAGTTCTGGTTGATTGCCGAGCAGCGGCGTAATGCGGCTACCGCATTCCCCTACCTTTGCCTCGAGGGCATAGGCAGCGGTGCCGTGTGGACCCGGTACCATAGTCGTAAAAAAGGGATGATGGAGGCTCGGCTTGCTGCCCAAAACCTGCATCAAAAACGCCCCTGTTCCATAGGTTATTTTGGTCGTATTTGGGCTTATTCCGGCGGCGTTCATACTTGCCTGCTGGTCGCCACAAACGGCTCTAATAGGCACTGGAAGGCCAAGAATAGCCGAATTAAGGCTGCCGTAGGAGGCCTGGGATGGCTCTACGCTGGGCAATAGGCCCTCCGGCACCCCAAAGAGCTTAAGTAGGTCGGTATCCCACTGCCGGCTGTTTATATCAAAAAGGAGGGTCCGGGAGGCATTCGTAAAGTCCGTTTTAAAGCTGTGTTCGGTCGAGAGGCGCCACAAAAGCCAGGTATCAATGGTGCCGACTCGCAGCGTCTCCTGCGCGAGTAGCTTCTGCGCCTCAGGGACGTTTTTTAATATCCATTTTATTTTTGTCGCCGAAAAATACGGATCAAGTTTGAGTCCGGTTCGTTCGCGTACGAACTGTTCTTTGCCAAAAACTTTCATAATAGCGCAGGTCCAGGTGGTACGCGTGTCCTCCCAGACAATCGCCGGATAGATAGCTTTGCCGGTATGCGCACTCCAGGCGACGATGGTCTCGCGCTGGTTAGTGATGCCCATACTGTGAATCTCCGAAGCCCTAATGCCGCTTTTTGCGACCACTTCTTTGATGGTGTCTATCGAAGCGCTGATTATCTCCTCCGGATCCTGCTCGACCCGGTCAGACTGGGGGCGGGTTTTTTTCATATCGTGGACGGCGCGGTTAACGAGCGTAAGGTCGGCATCAAAAAGCAACGCCTTAATGGCGGTCGTCCCTGCATCTAGCACCAGATAATAGGGAGCGCGCATGTTCGTAACATTATTTTACTTTTTGGATAAACTCGGTCAGCGTTTTACGTGGGTCGTGGTGGTGATGAACGATATTTTCAATCGCTTTTAGCAGAGGGAACTTCACTGCGTCGCCTCCAAGTAGTGCGAGCAGTGACGGCAAGCTCACGATGCCCTCGCTGATAATAGTTGAGGCGCCAAGCGTGGCGATCTCGCGACCGGCACGGTTGTTCATCGAGTGCGGACTGGTGGCGGTGGCGATGAAGTCGCCAAAACCGGCGGTACCAAGGAGCGTTTTTTTGCGACCGCCAAGGAGCGGCAGGATCTTCATCGTCTCATTAAAGGAGCGTTCGGCAAGCCAGCCGACGGTGTTGTTGCCGAGCTCAAGTCCGGCGGCCATACCAAGCGCCAGCGTGTAAACATTTTTTAAAACACCACAGACGGCGACACCACGGATGTCGTGTGAGTATTCGAGTCGCAAAGTGCTTTTTGAGAATGCTCGTTTTAGCAGCGTATAGTCTTTCCGATTTACAGTGCCACAGGCGGCCATCGCCCACTTCCCTTCCATGATTTCTTTGGCCAGCATCGGACCGCCGATAAAAGCGTGCGGTTGGCCGGGCTTCAGGCTCTCGCTTAGCACTTTATCCATCGTTGCAAGCGTGCCGGCCTCAATTCCTTTTGAGGCGGTGGTGACAATGGCATGCGGACGCAAAAATGTTGCTATTGATCCGGCCGCTTCGCGCACGGCAGCCGACGGAGTGCCGATAAAAATGACGTCGGCTTCAGACACGGTTTCGGCAAGTGATTTTTGATGCGGAACTTTGCCGGGAATTTTATCCCACAGTAAAACGGTGTGCCGGTCTTTTAAAATGGATTCAAGGGCTTTGCCGATATGACCGGCGCCCACGATAGCAATAGTATATTTCATAGTTATTGAGTAAAAGTGGCTTTTCTGACACGCTGAACATCAAGCGCGATTTGATTTCGCAGATCCTCGACTTTCAAAAACGTAGCGATAGGGCGCAGGTATGGTCCAAGCTCAAAGGTGATTTCCGGCACTGACTCACCCGCATCTTGATATTCTAATACGAAAATTTCTAGCGCTTTATCGGTGTCATCAAATGTCGGAGTTGGCCCGTAATGCAGCGCGCCGCGGTATTCATCCTGCCCAATCCACAATCGGCAGGCATAAACACCTTCGCGGTGTTCAAAGACTGGTGGAATTTGTAAGTTAAACGTCGGGAACTTAACCGTACTCTTGCCTCTTCCCTTCCCTTTCACGACCGCGCAGGTGTATTTCATGGTTACTTAACGATAGATTAGGATGCCGATAGCAATCAAGCCTTCAAGTACAAACCATAAAACTTGGCTGACGATGATTGGTTTCTCGTGATGTATGACCCCGTAAATAATCCAAAACAGAGAGGCGATCGTAAAAAAGGCCCATGAGAAAAAGGAAACTCCGGCGGCGTTATGTTGCACCCAGATTTCATAAAGTTGCGGTAAGGACGAGAGCGGCGTGGCAATTCCGATCAAGTACATAAAGCCATCGTAAAGACGCGTGAAGCGGTCCGGGTTCGGATACTGTTCGAGTTTTCGGGCGACGCGCTTTCGTAAATGTAAATGTTGCTCTCCGGTTGCGTGCATAGAATTAACGTTTAATTTTGGGCGCGGCAGTTGTGGGGCCAGGCAAGTGAAAATAGGTAGCCAGTTCGTCGGTGCTCATAATCATCTCTTGCGCGTCATTGAAGGAGTACTCCAGGAAGTCTCGAGTAAGCGAGAGCTGGTCTTTTGGAATTTTCGCAGCAAACACGTTATGCTGCTGCGCTCGGTCGTGTGAGCTCTCTTCAATGTGCTTCGTCAGATGCTTAAAAATCTTTTCGGCATCGCCGGTTGTAGTACTCGTGATGATGCGGAAGTTAACACGTAGAAGCGGCGAACCAACTTTTTCGCGGACGCGTTTAATTGTCTCCGGAGTGATGATAAATTCTTCATGCATGTGCTTCGAAGGGTGGTATGTGCCATTTTCAAGTTTCTGAAGGTACTCGCCGACCGAAGCCAGTGCATGGCTATCCGCCGGACGGACTATAACTTGGACCGCAGCTCCCTCGCCTACCGCAGCAAGCGTACTTAAGCCGCGCAAAAGCCCAAGGAACGGCTCAAAGTGCCCACGATCAGCTGTTTTAAGCGGAATGCTATAGGGGCGAACGAGGGTTAAGTACCCACCGACGACATTTCCCTTTTCCGCCTTGTCATCCAGCCATAGGTCATACTCCTGTGCATCATTTAAGTAGGCCGTCGGCCAAAGGCTCTCGACGAGCGAGTGGACACGACGTTTGTCGCGATTACGGACGATGATGTAAAAATAAATTTCTTCGCCGAGTGTGTGCACGACAGCTTCAAGCGTAAATGGGATATTGAGTTCGCCAAGGCGCTTATAGAGTTCAGATGAAAGAGCTATTTCGTGTGGCCGATGCGCCGCGAAGGGATTAATCAGACTTTCAGGAACGATAAGAAGCAGTCGTGCCCAGTTATCGCGATTATTGTGTAGGTATTTTTTCGAAAGATGTTGAATCACAAGAACGACAACGCCAATGATTGCCGCCGCAAACACAATATAGCCAATGGGTAAATTCATGAAAAGCGCTAAGCGCATATCGCAAAGCGTACTTAAAGTATAGCAGATTGCAGAGATAGCCGGTGCCGATCCGCACTGATTCTTTGCGATTACGAGTGACGGATTTCCATGATGTCGCCGTCGGAGACCACGTATTCTTTGCCCTCAACGCGCAGCTTCCCCTTTCCTTTCGCGCCGCTCCATCCGCCGTTGGCGACGAAGTCCATGTAGCTGACGACTTCGGCGCGGATAAACTTCTTTTCAAAATCCGTGTGAATAACGCCAGCGGCTTGCGGTGCTTTGTCTCCCTTGACTATTGTCCAGGCGCGCGTTTCGTCTTCGCCGGTTGTGAAGAAGCTGATCAGGCCCAAAATTGCGTACGCCTTGCCGATCACTTCTTGGACGCCGTTACCGGTTGCAAGATCGGCGATGACGAAGTCGTTACCCTCGGCTTTGATTGCATCCTTAAGCGCCTGCGGAACGTCCTCCGGCTTGCCATTAAGCAGGTAAAACTTCGGCTTGGCGGTTAAAAGAAAAAGTCCTTTGACGGTTGGGTCGGCGGCGAACTCCACGATTGATTTACCGGCCGAGAGAGCATCTTTAACTTTCGTTAAAATCTCAACTTCTTTAATCGCTTCTTTTTTACCGCTGCGCGCCTCGGCGTTGGCTTTGACGATACGCTTTTCGACGGTTTCCAGGTCCTTGAGCGAGAGCTCGGTGTTGATGATGCCCATGTCGCGAATCGGGTCGACGGAGTTTTCGACGTGGACGATTTCGTCACCCGGGAAGCAGCGTAAGACCTGCACAACGGCGCTGGTATCACGAATGTGGGTCAAAAACTGGTTGCCCAGCCCCTCCCCTGTTGCGGCACCCTTAACTAATCCGGCGATATCGTAAAATTCGACAATGGCCGGGATTTTTTTAGCCGACTTACTCATCTCGGTCAGTTTTTCTACGCGCTCGTCCGGAACAGCAACTACGCCAACGTTTGGGTCGATAGTGGCGAACGGATAATTGGCAATTAAAATGTCGTTGCTCGTGAGCAGTTTAAAGAGGGTTGATTTACCGACGTTTGGCAGGCCGACGATGCCGATTGAAAGTTTCATTTTTTTATAAATTATGCGCGCGCCGTCCCAGAGAAAAACGGCGCGCAGCGACTTCGCAAATCGTTTGCGGCTTATCGACATGGATCCTTTTGGCGGGGTCGTCGCCTCGTTCGGTCTCCTAGTCAAGCCGCGGCAAGGCGTTCTATCCGTTTCCAAGTGGCACCGAGTAACCCCGGTCGTGATAGTACCTACTTTTACGTAGGTCCGCCCTTAGCATATGCGCGGGAAGCATGACCCGCTACTGCCTTGCCCTGCCCGATTGCGTATAGGCAGTGTAGCGTTATGAACCTATTTTTTCAAGTTCCGAAAGTGCATCTGCGGGTATTTCCGGGCGCTCTCCTACTTTTGTTACTCCGGGGTAACGCCAGGCGGAGATCATCGTCACGCGTGGAGCGTGAAGCGTAGACCGTGAAACGTTTGATTCGGTTCCATTACGTTTTACATTACGTGTTTCACGTTGGGCTACTTTGTACATAATCCAAAGCTCCTCGCTTTTTAGTTTCTGGTCTTTACGTTCAACGTTGCGCGTTCCGCGTTGCGCGACCCTGGTCTTCATCGCAGCGCTAGTACCAGGAGCAATGCCCTCCTCTCGCCTATCTGGGCGGCGAAAAATGCGCAGCACCTGCGCGCCACTTAAATGGTAAAAGACCATTTTATTTTTGATGTGCCGTGTCCAGGAAAGCCGGGCGGTATCTTTGGGAAGCGAGAGCATGCTACTTATACTTGAAAAAGGCGCGGTTCTCCACCGTCAGATTTAAGTAGTCCAATTTAGAAATGCCGGGTTTATCGACAAATCGGCGAAGCGCTGGCAACGCTGTTTCGGTAGGATCAAAACGGGTGCTAAAACGAATCAGCGTTCCGTAATCAGTGGTGAGCTTAAGCTCCTGCGTGTCGTCGTCATAGGTCATGTGCGTAATATCTATAGATTCGGCGGAGACACCGTCAATGATTTTTTTAATTGCAACAAAGGTATCCGCAGAAACAACGGGTTTGCCCGCGCTTTGTTCATCAACGTGGCTCGTGGCATAGATAGTTCGTACGAGCTGACCCTCGCCGGCCGGTGCTTTTTCGAAGGCTACGCCGAACTGATCTATCCAAAAGCACGTTTCCGGCGTATCTGAATTGTTGCTACACCAAATAGCATAACGTTGTCGCGGTGTAGCTGCTAACGTAATAGACTTGCCCCAAAGATTCTTAGAAAGCTCGACGCTGGTAGCGGCTGAAGCGGAGTAGGGATAATCACTAGGCCAGGAAAAGTAATTATCCGGACCAAGAATAGCAAACTTTTTCATTTGCAGAAGCGAAAGTTTAACTTCGTGAAGTGCCGCCGACTGTGCATCGTCCGGGAGTCCGGTTACGGAAATGTTTGCACCTGTGAAAAGTGGTAGTTTCAAAAACCCCCAGGCGACAAGCACAAGAAGAAGCAGTGTACCCGCAGTTAAGGAGTACCAGCGCAGGCGTTTAAAAAAAGCATGTCGGGCGCGTTGCGCGGGAGTAGCAAAATTTGCCATAGCACAATCAGTATAGCGTCCTATAGTCTGCGTTTCCAGCGCCTAACCCGCTCAATGACATAGTTAAGCCAGTAGCGCGGGGAAAGTGGCAGGTCTTTGGCGTGCACGTAAGCCTGCTCGTAACCCCCAAAGCCTCGTTTAAAGGTTGAGAGGCCCGTCCAGGGGTGGTTCTTTTGTTCCTCGGGCACAACGCCCCAGAAGTTATATTTTTTGAGCCCGCGAAGCTTGCACTCCTTAATAATTTCCCATTGCAGTAGCTGCGCATCTGTAAGTCCTGGGTATTTTTGCGTCGTGGCGCCGTGATGGTAATAGCCGCTTGTTTTGTCGAAAATGATTAGGGCGGTTGCGGTTACCTCCCCTTTGTAGTTCGCAAAAAAGAAGGCTGCGTTGTTGTCTTTAGCAAAGGTTTCGAATTCCGCTCGCAGGTAGGCTTTTGAAAATGGAGTGAAGTGTTGGCGCGTGACCGTCGCTTGGTAAACCTGCCAGAAGGTTTCGAAATCATCGATGCTTGTGCTAACGGAAACGGTAACACCATCTTTTTCGGCCTTCTTGATTGAGTAGCGCGTGCTTTTACGCATTCCCTTCATCAGCTCCTCTTCGCTCGGTGTGACGTCTAAGATCCAGGCTAGCTCTGGATGCGCCATGTGGATTGGCGCATTGCGATAACCAAGTTCATGGAAAAGCTGACAGTGCTCGGGTGTTTTTGAAAGAATCGGGCAGAGACGGATAAAGGCAAAATTATTGGCGCGACCAAATTTTTCTAAGTAAGCAGTGAGGGTAGCGGTCGCAAGAGGAAGGTGGTCGTTGTTGCGGAAGACAGGTCCGTGAGGGCAAAGTAAAAAGTTGCCGCGGCGAGCGCGTACGGCGAGGATAAGAGCGACGGCGAGCAGCTGTTCGCTATCATAAACTCCAAGGCGATAAACCGTCGTCCCATTTTTTTCGTTGCACTCTCCCCACTGCCAGGATTGCAAAAAAGTATCCGGCTTTGTTTCGGATAAAAAAGTTTCCCAGGTCGCCTGATCGTTAATCTGCTTAACTTCGAGCATAGACGTCGGTAATAATACTAGCAATTCTTTCGGCATCAAGCGTAGTTGTATTGATGTCGGTCGGCAGGTTTACCGTGGTTGCAGCAATTTTTTCTGCCACCGCGCAGCTGCCGAGCTTGTAGCCAATTTTCTCGTAGTTAACACCGCGTGGCGCGATAGGCGTGTCGTACCAGTCGCCCAGTAAGATTCCCTGCTTGCGGCAGGCTATTATAATTTCATCTTTTTTATCGGTCCAAATCGTGTAGCGGATCCAGATTGCATCATCGTTTTGATGCGTGGCTTTTTGTTGTGCAATACCAAGCGGAGTCAGTGCGTTTCGATAGACAGAAGCCAGCGATTTGCGATGGGCATTAAAAGTGTCGAGCTTCTTGAATTGGTGAAGAGCTAAAATCGCGAGCGCATTTGCTAGTCTTTTGCCGACAAATGACGGCTTTTCGCCGATGCGTTCGACTGGGTAAACTGCACGGGAGGTTACGTGGAGCGTTTTTGTCGCTGCGATGACGAGCTTACCCCCAAAGCGATACGTTTTTTTACCAAACCACATTAAGACGGGGTGTAGCAGTTGGCGTTTGATCCAGATGAAGCCCGGGGTTGGGTAGCTTAATTGAACGCTACGCAGTTTCGTCGCCAAAAGTTCGTTATTAGTCGTCGCCATACCGCCGAAAACAGAGGAGATGGTTTTGTCGCGACCGAAGCTGAAAAAGGCGGCCTCGCCAAAGGAGCCGACTGGCCTGCCTTCGTGTAAAGCGCCAAGCGAGTGAGCGCAGTCCTCGATAACGATAAGATTTTTTTCGCGGGCGATTTCTAAGAGTTCGTCGAGGTGGGCCGGCATCCCAAATGTGTGTTGGATAACAAGCGCTCGGGATCGACTAGTAATGCTCTTACGTAGCGATTCAGGAGACATCGTAAGGGTCTCGTCACAGTCGACGAAGCTTGGACGAGCCCCGGCCCATAGAATGGGGTCCGGTACTGCCACGCAGGTGTAGGCCTGCAGTAATACCTCATCCCCTGCGCCGATACCGAGCCCGGTTAAAATCGCCTGTAGCGAGGTTCGGCCACTCTCAAAGCTAATTGCGTGATTAACGCCGATTTTTTGTGCGATGGCGGCTTCCAATTTTAAAATCGCGTTACCCTTTTTCCAGCGCCAGGGTGTGAAAAGCAGGCTGAGCGCGAGCCTTGCGTCATCGCCTTGCGTATTCGGAGCGAGATTAGTAAAAATCATACTTGTTTGGCGGTAACGGTTACTGTTGCCTCTGCGTCAGGTTGTACGGGGTGTAAAATGGGATTTTGTAAAATATCAGTTTGAATTTTTTCGCCGCCAAGGTCGAGCGTAAAGTCGCAACCGAAGGAAGTAACGAGCCGGTCGCTCCCGACTTCGCCTAGTTTGCCGATTTTTTTACTGCGGCCGAGGCGCACGAGCTGCTCAACCGAGGGGTCGGCCGGTATCCAGGAACCGTCCGGAAGTAAAATCGCTACCCAGGCGTGCATATCGTTTTGTGGGTAGCCCAACCAGAAGCCGGAGACGATTCGTGCGGGAACGCCACAGGCAATAAGGAGCGAAATTAAAAGCGTGTCGTAACCCCCACAGTCAACCTGTAGTTTTGTCAGTGCATCAGCTGCAGAATAAAGACCCGGAATTGGGTTTCCGTACTTGAGCACGAGCATTACATATTCGTTACAAGCTCTAATGATGCCGGCCACCGTTTTTTGCGTCGATAGAATGCTTTGTGCGGCGTCTTTAATCTTTGGGTCGCCGCTTGCGATAAAGTGGTTGTCGGTTAAATATTTTTTTGCCTCGTCGGAGGTGTAGTCGGCAGTCGTTAATGTTTCTCGGATCTCCGAGTTGATGTACAGCTTTTCAATGACGAAGTTTTGGGCAATCGTCATGCTCTCCCCTGCGGCAAGCTGAAGATCCCAATACGCAAAGGAGTTGTTGTGCATTGGTTCAACGGCGATGCTTTTTGGTGCGACAGAAAATGTCGGCGCACCATCAAGTTTTTGGTATTCAGTATTTCGCGGTAGCGGCAAGACTAACTTACCTTCAAAAGGAGAGGTAGTTTTTACTGTAGCGGTATAGCTGACCTGCCAGCGCTGATTGCGGCGGTTTTTGTTCGTAAATAGGCCGAAAAACATACGCCTATTTTAGCAGTTTATTAGCTTAAATTAAAGCCTACTTAATCTCCTCGATTCCCGCCCACCTCTGCAGAGCTTTTGGTACTTTCACCGTTCCTTCTTTGGTCTGGTAGTTTTCGAGAATGGCGATAAGTGTACGGCCGATAGCAAATGCTGTTGCGTCGTTCATGTGGACAAAGGCGGAGCTTCCGTCGGCGCGGCGAAGCTTCGTGCCAAGTCGGCGGCTCTGGAAGTCCGTCATTAAGTCAGCGCTGTGAGTCTCGCGGTACTTGTTTTGCCCCGGCATCCACATCTCAATGTCCATTTGGCGCGCATCCGGCGTACCGGTGTCGCCTCCACAGTTGTAAACGACGTGGTACGGAATGCCCAGCTGCTCCGTAAGGTATTTTTGGATCTCGACAAAGAAGTTTTGCTCTTTGATGGAGTTTTCCGGCGCAGTAAACGACTCCATCTCTAGCTTGTCGAATTGGTGTACGCGCAAAATTCCGTGCGTGTCCTTGCCTGCCGCGCCGGCCTCGCGGCGGAAGCTGGTTGAGTAACCGATGTAGCGAATTGGCAGCTGCTCCTCCGGTAAGATCTCGTCGGCGTACATCGAGCCCATTGTGTGCTCTGCGCTACCAATCAGGTAGAGATTGTCCTGGGCCAGTTTGTAGCGCTCGTCGGCCGTCTCCGGTGAGAGGCGGGCCATGCGAGTGTACATCTCCGGGTTAATCATTACCGGCGGGAAGATAGGCGCAAACGGCTTGTCGCTGGCGCCGGTCTTTTTGGCGAGCTCCTTAATGACTGTTTCGTTGGTCAGTGTTTCAAAAACAAACTGCATCAGCGCCATTTGCAGTCGGGCCGCGCCGCCTTTTAAATACGTAAAACGCGCTTCGGCAACTTTAGCCGCACGCTCGTTGTCTATGATGCCCAGCTTGGTGCCAAGCGCCATATGATCGAGTACCGGAAAATCAAACTTCGGAATCTCGCCCCAGGTATAAATCACTTTGTTCTCGGTGTCGTCCTTACCCTCCGGCACGTCCTCTGCGAGCAGGTTCGGAATTGAAAGTACGATTTCGTGGCGCTTTTTTTCCAGCGTCTCGAGCGTTGCCTGCATGGCAACAAGCTCCTCTTTGAGCTTCTTCGCCTCCTCTATCTTGCGCTCCATACCAAGCTTCTTTTGCTCTGCACGCATCGCCTCCGACTTCGCGGTTGTTTCGCGCCACTGCTTATCAATCTCTAAAAAACGATCAACTAAGGTAGCATCCTGATGGCGCTTTCTAAGTGAGGTACGAAACTTTTCCGGTTCGTTGCGAAGGAGTTCGATGTCGATCATACGGATAGTAGACAGTAGTTAGTAGATAGTAGTTAGGAACGCAGAATACTGTTATGGTGTGTCTCCGGCTTATGCGCCGACAATACGACAATTTTAGGCTTTTTTGGGTTACTTTGCCAGTCCTCTTCCATCTCTACCTCTGGATAAGCTTTTTCGAGGTATTCTTCGAGGCTACTACGTAATTCGTCCTGGTCATAGCCTAGCGCGATGACAGTAGGCTTGTATTTTTTCAAAATGGCCCAGGTGCCGATAGTTTCTTCAGCTGAGACGACATCATCTGCGATTTTTTCTGCCTTCAGCATCGCAATGCGTTGTGCTGATGCATGCTTAGGCGGTTCGCTTTTGAGTTTCGCAACGACAGAATCGGGCGCGACAGCGGCGATGAGATATGTGCCGTGCGATTTCGCCTCGCGCAGCATCGCTCGGTGTCCGTCGTGAACACCGTCAAAGGTACCGAAACACAAAACCTTCGCTTGCATATTATTTCTTCGGTCGCAGCGTCGGGAAGAAAACCATTTCGCGAATCGGCTGGTTCATGATAACGGCAAACAAGCGCTCTGATACGCCGAAACCGGCGGTCGGCGGCATACCGTACTCAAGGGCTTCGACGAAGTCCTCATCCATCGTCTGCGCCTCCTTGTCCCCTGCCTCACGCAACTTCATTTGCTCTTCAAAGCGCGCACGCTGGTCAACCGGATCGTTAAGTTCAGAAAAGCCTTTGCCGAGCTCGGTACCACCAGCTACGACTTGGAATCGCGCAACTTTATTGCTGCCCGGCTTTAAACGTTTAGCAAGTGGCTCTACGTCCACCGGCGGATTGATTAAGAAGCAGGGCTGGATAAGTCCTTTGCGGATAGTTTTAAAGATGGCATCAATCAAGCGGCCACGGCCGACGTGCAGGCTGACGTCAACGTCGTGCGATTTAGCGTACTCCTTGAGCTGCTCCTCTGTGACTTTGTTTAAGTCTAAGCCGGTCTTTTCTTTAAAAATAGTAAAGTAGTCGACGGTTGGCCATTTGCCGGACCAGTCAATCTCCTGCTCGTTACGAATGGTTTTCAGTGACCCGGTTGATTTCTCGATAACTTTTTTATAAAGCTTTTCGGTAAACTTCATCAAGTCCTTGTAGTCGGCGTATCCCCAGTAAAATTCAAGCTGGGTGTAGTCTTGCAAATGCTCGGCGCTCATCCCCTCGTTGCGGAAGATGCGGCCGATTTCAAAAACTTTATCAAAACCACCAACCATCAGACGCTTGAGTGGAAGTTCGAGACTGATACGCAAAGTCATATCGATATCCAGCGAGTTGTGGTGCGTTTTAAAAGGTTCGGCGTCGGCTCCACCCGGCGTGAGCTCGAGTACCGGCGTCTCAACCTCTAAGAAGCCGGCTTTGATAAGCTCGGTGCGGAAGGTAGACCAAAAAGCCGTTTTTTTACGGAAGGTATCGCGCAGCTCCGGACTAAGCAGGAGGTCTAAGTAGCGCTTGCGCAGGCGCGTCTCCGGATCCTCAATGCCAAAGTGCTGCGATGGAATCGGTCGAAGCGATTTCGTGATAACGCGGACAGTTTTGGCGTCCACGCTTTTTTCGCCGCGCTTGGTAATCATTAGTTGTCCGGAGGCCTCGACGAAGTCGCCGATGTCCAGCGTGTCGCGAATGAGACCAAAATCTTTGGCGGCGTTGTCTTCGCGGAAAACAACCTGCAAGCTTCCCTGCTCGTCTTTGACGTCTAAGAAGATGAGTGCACCCTGACCCCGGCGCGCGTAAACACGGCCGGCAATTGTTACCGACGGCTTAGAGGCATAGGCATCCCACTTTTTAAGGATTACGTTGAACGGCGCGGTGCGTTTCACTTTTGCCGGGTAAACGTCAAAACCGGCTTTTTCGAGCTCGGCGCGTTTCTTAAGTCGTTCTGCGATAATGTCATCAAGCATACGAATAAATACGAAACGTTAGTTCGTATACTAATACTACCACTATATCGAACTAACACTAACGACTATTTAATTTGGGCAATCTTGAACTTGTTCTCACCGGCCGGAGTTTTGACAACGACAACGTCACCCAACTTTTTGCCAAGGAAGGTCTTACCCATCGGAGATTCGTTTGAGATCATGCCGTTTTCCGGTTTGGCTTCATCTGCGCCGACGACGGTGTAGGTGTATTCTTTGCCTGATTTTTCGGCGATGAAGGTTGTGCCGATTTCCACGGTTTTAGTACCATGGGTCATCTTGATGATTTGAGCGTCTTTGATGATGTCTTCGAGCTCACCAATGTGGCTCTCGACGAACTGCTGCTCATCGCGGGCCTCCATGTATTCAGAGTTCTCGGAAAGGTCGCCAAGCTCCTTGGCGCGCTTAAGGCGGTCGGCTACTTCGAGACGGCGGACGGTGCGGTAGTGCTCTAACTCAACTTTCAACTCTTCTAATTTCTTCGCGGTTAAATAGTGGTCCATAGGCGTGAAGTCGATTATTTTGTACAAAGGCCAGCTGCGGGGGTGCAGCTGGACAGGAAAGGAGCCTCAAATTGATTTCGTGCAATACTACCACAACTTGACAGGTTCTGCCAATATTGACGTCGTGCCGATATTGTTTCAGAGCTGATAAGTTATGCCAGCTTGGCGTAGTGCTTTGTAAGCGTATTCCACGTAACTATGAGGAGGTCCTTGATGTTGGGAAAGAACGAGACATTGCGGCGATGTGTGCCAGGGTCGTAAGCCCAGAAGACCGGAAACTCTTTAATCGTGTAGCCGAGACTCTTGGCGATAGCGAGCGACTCCGCGTCAATCGCCCATCCATTTTGCGTCACCCGCTTGAAGATCTTGTCGCTGGCGAGGGCTGAAAACAGTTTAAATCCGCACCCCGTATCCTTAATGCCTCGGACAAGGAAGGTGCTGATGAACCACTGCGAAATCTTTTCAATGAAGCGACGCGAGTTCGGAGCCGGCGGATCAATTTGTGCCCCTTCGATGAGCCGCGAACCGATGGCGATCTCGCAATTATTCGACTTATCCGTTACAAAGGGTAGCATCTTAGCAATTTCAACGAGCGAGGTGGAGTTGTCTGCGTCCATTACGAGATGCCACTGCCCTTTCGCGGCAAGCATTCCTGTTTTTACTGCGAAGCCTTTGCCGTTGTTTTCTGAAAGCGATATGACACGCAGATTTTTAATGATTGGTTGGAAGCGCTTGAGAATCTCCGGCGTGTTGTCGCTGCCCGAGCTCACGACGACGATAATCTCTGACGGGAATTCCTGTTCAGACAAGTGACGGTCGACGTCAATAAGCGTCAGCGGAATGCGCGCCGCTTCGTTATATGCAGGGATGATTACAGAAAGAAAAGGACGACTCATGGGGGGGTAGTAGTTAGTAGACAGTAGCTAGTAGCTAGCAACTGTTTCTAGTATAGCACTTTTCGTTTTCGGCGGATTAACAAAGAGTAGTCTCAAGAAGCACTTTTGCGCAGGTGGTGTAAGCGCCGCATTGGCAAAGGGCCAAGCGTGCAAGCTGAAAATCCAGGTCGATTTTTGATTCTAATGGTTCACCCAAGCCAAGCGTGATATGGGGATCGTAGCCCTGCAAGGACTTTTTACGCCAGAAGCCTTTTATATATCCGGTTGCTATCTCTGACAGGAATTCAGAAGGAACGAACATTGATAAATCTGCATCGTCGAAGGTCAGATACTCTTTCGTGATTGCCATCACCTTTTCATGAAAAAGCTGAAGCTGTGGTGTCGGTTCGCAGTCAATGCCAGAAATTTTTGTAATTCCGTCGGCGCGTAAGCTTGTTTCGATATTCTTTGCCTGAAAACGAATCGGCGGAGTCTGTTTCGCTAGCTGTGTAATTTTTTCCCAGAGTTCCGGAATTTTTTCTTCATCCACGACTCCCATCGAAATCGTGCAATGCGGCAGATAAAAGTCTTTGTTTAAAATAATCTCCTGTTTTTCGGTTTTAAGCTCCCGATTCATTTGTATGATCTGGGTCAAGAACGGCTCGGGCGGAATGAGGGCGATATCAACGGCAATTTTCGCCATACTAAATTTCCAGTATCTCTTCTGGTTTGAGGGGGTGGACGGTAATGCCGGCTGGGGTCAGTAAATCAACACACATCTGGTGCATACGTGGGCGGAAGATGTCCGCAACGAGCGCATCGTGTACCGGGATGACGTGTTTCGGCTTAAGGCGCAGCGCAAGCTCTATCGCCTCGGTGAAGGTTCCCCATGGAGCCAAGATTGGTAGTGCTAAAACCTCCGGGACATCAATCAGATTTTTTTCAAATGTAAACGAATCCCCCGGCGTAAAGACTTTATTGTTGATATAAAATCCGTTGTTGAGATCCGGCGGAAATGGAAGCCGGCCGTGCGGTGCTTCGACGGTAGTGATGACATTTTTACCGACAGAGATCGTTTCCGGAATTTTAATTACGGTTACCGGGATATTCTGTGCAGTGAGCAGCGCGGCGATTTCGGCATTAGCGTATACAGTGCAGTTATCGCGGGCAATAAGAGCCTGAATATTTTTGACGTTAAAGTGGTCCTGGTGCGAGTGCGTGATAAAAATCGCATCGACTTTGCTGACGGTACTTATATCTAAGAAGCCTGGGCCGAAACTCCAGGATCCGGGGTCTATCAAAATGCGGCCACCGTTATCTTCTATAAGCAAACAGGAGTGCAGAAGTTTTTGGATTTTCATATTACGTTAAAATACGCGGACCATCGCTCGTAATCACAATCGTTTTTTCGAAGTGCGCGGCCATTGACTCATCGGTCGTGCCGTAGCTTTCGTCGGCGAGTTGCATAATTTCGTTTGTACCTATGGCGACCATCGGTTCAATGGCGATGACCATACCCGGAGCAAGCTTTGGTCCGGTACCCGCTTTGCCTTCGTTAAAAATGCTCGGTTCCTCGTGCAGGTTTTTACCCACACCATGCCCGGTCAAGCCTTTAATAACATAGAATCCGTTTTTCTTTACAAAACTGCCGATAGCAGCGCCGATGTCGCCCACCGTGCTACCAGCCTGCGCAGCGGCGATGCCTAATTCCAGCGACTCCTCGGTTACGCTTATTAACTTCTTGATTTTTGGTGAGACCTCGCCGACAGCGACGGTAAAAGCGGCATCAGAATACCAGCCGTTAATTTTTACGCCGCAGTCTATCGAGACGACGTCGCCATTTTTTAAAACATATGCGCTCGGCACGCCGTGGACGACGACGTCATTAACGGAGGTGCAGAGTGTCGCCGGGTACGGACGCGTCGCGCCGGCCGGCTTGTAGCCCAAAAACGCCGGCACTCCTCCGGCGGCTTCAATGAGAGTCTGTGCGCGCTTATCTAATTCGAGCAGTGAGACTCCGGGTTTCACCTCTTTTTTAAGCGTGTCTAATACTGTGCGCAAAATCGCCCCGGCTCGCGCGATGGTTTCGATTTCGGCCTGAGTTTTCACTAATGCCATATTTTCTAGGAAAGGTGCTTGAGAATCTGCTCAAAGATCACCGGCGGCTTTTGGTCTGCGTTAATCGTGACGATATTCATGCCCTGTTTACGCAGCTCGTCAAGAATTGGGAGCGTACGGGTTGTGTACTGCTCGTAACGGGTCTTATAGGTCTCCGGGTTGTCGTCTTTGCGGATCTTGAGTTCACCCATACAGATAGGGCAGGTCTCGACAGGCGCGTCGCTTAAAATCATCGTGGCGCAGGTGGTGCAGGTGCGGCGGATGGTGTTGCGGCCGGCGGCCATCTCCGGCTTGATATCGAGGTAAAAGGCGTGGACGTTTTCTTTACCGTACATTTTATGCAACGTCGGGACGAGGCCGATGGTCGTTTTGTTGCCAAAGGCTTCATACATCGTGCGCGGGCTGCCGGAGTAGACAATGCTCATGCCGGCCTTGGCGATTTTCTTCGCCTCCTTTTTAAACATCGAAAGAACCCAGGTTGGGCTGTTGAGGATTCCCTTTTCATTCATCTCACGCTCCTTTTTGATGCGTGCGTTTGATTGGTTAGCAGGATCATACAGAACCTGGCGGATTTGTTTACCGCTGTCCCAGTGATAAAAGCCACGAGTCCAGGCAAGTAAATTTGCCTGCGTGCCCTTGCCGCTGCCTGGAGTGCCAAAGATGAAGACGGCCTTGCGAGCCATAAAACAATAAATTACAAATTAGATATTATAAATGTAGGATAAAGACAGGATACCAGATTCGTGATGGGTTGTAAAAAACAGAAGGCCCACGCGCGCTAAGGGTTTGCGCTGTGGGCCTACGAAGCGATTTTCTGCAGCCGCCGGAAATTTTACTTGCGTTCCCTGTCATGAGCAGGTTGCGCTTGTAGGAATTCTTGGCGTACCAGTTATCCTCTTGGTGGAGGCGTTCGTGTAAACGACACGGATATTTCAGTCTGCAGACTGGTCACCGAATGTTGGTGACTTAGGCGCACTTTACACCGTGCATGGCGCCCTTCTTGGGTTCGGCACTAGTATCCCTCCAGTAAGGAGTCCACGAATTGCCGTTCGACGGGATTGACGGCCCCGACGCCGTTGGCTCTTTGAGCCGTAGATTTTCGGTGAGTGGGGATGTATAGTAGTCGCATTGGCCGAGGCCGACATCGCGGAGACACAATGTCTTGCTTGTGCGGCGCGCCGTTGCGTGATACTACATCGAACTCTCCAGGCCGTTGGTCGTGAAACCGTTGCCTCGTTGGAGAGCACCCCCATTCCGATAAGGTTCATTATAGCACTATATCTGCTCTTTGTCAATAGCTTAAAAACAACGCAAAATAAGCCTTACTGCGCGAGATCCCTCGGCTCCCTCCAGAGGCGGGCAAGTCGGGATGACGGCGGGAATTCAAATAAAGCCGGGCGGCCAGTAAGCCGCCCGGAAAACAATCTTCTATTACCTCTAATCCCTCTAGTACCTCTATCGTCCTCTACCCCAGCCGATCGTTTCGTAGGAAAATCCAAAGTCCGTGGAACCAGTAGTGCAGTGCGCGCAGGGGGCTAAAAATCGAAAGGAAATAGTTAAGCTCGACGACGCCTTTGAAAAGCCAGGCCGGCAGACCAGAGAGAACAACAGGTCCAAGCTTAGAAATTGCGAACTTCCCTCCTATCGGTAGCACGTAGGGGTAGCTCATCGGGTGGAAGTGTTTCATTTTCACCGTGTGAATCAAATCCTGCTCGGCTAAAATCTCCTGCATGATGTTGTAGGCCACGGTCCAACCCTGGCTGATAGCGGCGCGAGCCACGCCTGGCGTCGGGCGTCCCGTTTTTGGATCCATAAAGCAAATAGCATCACCGATGCCGAAGATTTTACCGCTTAGGCGCAGGTCCTCGCTCTCCGGAAGACAGACCATCGCCTCTGTGGCGACGATGCGGGTACCCGTCGGGTCCTTTTTCATCATCGTGAGCGTGCTCATTAGGTGGTTTGCCGCAACACCACCGGTCCAGATTAAAATATCGTAGGGAACTTTTTTACCCGAAACGAGAGAAACCTCTTTTTCGTCAACACTCTGAATGCGTTCATTGGTCATTGTCCCAACACCAATTTTAGCAAGGCGTTTTTGCGCTGTTGCTATGAGCTTTTTATCGAAGGCGGGAATAATTGACGCTGCGCCGTCGATGATCGTTACGGTTTCAGTGCACTTTTTTTGAACAATGCTCGGAAGTTCGTTTAAAAGATTCTTAATCTCGCCGGCCAGCTCAACGCCGGTCGGGCCACCACCGCCGATAACTACGCGCACGCTTGGGAGCTGCTCCCCTTCGACGCGCTCAATAATCTTTTCTCGGATACGCAGGGCGTCATTAAACGTTTTAAGCGGCAGGCTGTGCTGCGCGAGACCTGGAATGTTGAAAAAGTTAGTCTGACTGCCGAGCGCAAGGACGAGCCAGTCGTAATTAATGATCGTCCCGCTCATAAGCTTAAGCTCCATGTGCATCGGATCGATGCTCGCGACCTCGGCCTGGACGAGTTCCACCGGGAGACCCTCTAAAATTTCGTTAAGCGGCAACGCGACGATGCGTTTAAGCTGTGAGTTGGAGGCGACGATGTCGCTCGTCGTTGCAATTTCGTATAGCGTCGGGGTGTAGGTGTGGTAGGTGTTTTTGTCAATCAAAATAACCTTATACTTGTCGGTAAGGTTCTGTTTTTTAATACGCTTCGCGAGTTTACGAGCAGTTTGCACTCCACCAAACCCGGCGCCAAGAATTACGATTGACTTCATAGAATGAAATAAGTATAGCAGAGGCTTATCAAAAAGCGATTGGGACCGAGCGAGGGCTCGGTCCCAGTGGGCGCGTGCAAGGCAGTCGAGGGTGAGGCATTGACTGCGAGGCACGGGTGAAGGTTCGTTGGTGCAGCACTGTCGGATGCCGCACCGGAGGCAACGGAAGGAGCCGTTCGCAAACGAGTGTTCATCGCTCGTCCACGTGTGCAAGGCCGACACCTCGCGAGAGGAGATTCGGAGGCCACCCGCGCGAGGACCGCGCGGGTGGCGGGAGGGAGAAAAGGGTTTCAGCTCGAAGCGGTCGGCGCATGAACGCCGGCGGCAACAAGACTTCCACCCCCGGACGCAGTGTCGGCGCTCGGGTTCACCGCGCTCTTGGCGAGCAGCGTGAGACCGGAGACGCGCGGAGCACTACGTACGACTTATGATTGGAGGCCGAAGAAAAAAGCTCATTTCGCGCTTCTTTCTTCGGCCTCCCGTCAACTTTGAAGGTGCGGAAATTAATAATACACCCGTTTTGGCGGAGGTCAAGACGGCTGTGGATGGCGGATTTGGGAACAAAAAATTACAGATTTTAAATTGCAAATAAACGCAGGAATCACCCTTTGTAATTTGCAATCTGCAATTTACTGTTTTTTACCTCACCTCCGCTCCGAACTGCTTTTTTGTCTCCTCAATGACTTTGTTTTGTAACGGTTCAATCTCATCGACGGTCAGCGTTCGGTCGGTGCTGCGGTAGACGATTCGGTAGGCGTAACTCATCTTATCGGTGCCGAACTTCTTGTCGTTTTCGTACTTGTCGATGAGCGTCACCTCTTCGGCAAGATCGCCGACGATGTCGCGGATTAAGTCGAAGTAGTTGTTTGGTACGAAGGTCTTCGGCACGATAAAAGAAATGTCGCGGGTAATCGGCGGGTACTTACTCACCTCTTTGAACTTTGTCCCGAGTTTGAGCTGCTTTTTGACGCGCGGGTCAGCTGACCAGAGCAAGCGGATATCCGGCAGCTCCATGCCAATAATGGCGAGGCGCTCAAGACCGAAGCCGAAGGCCCAGCCGGTGTACTGCTTTGAGTCAACTCCAAGCTTCTCGAGCACGCTACCCTTAATAACGCCGGAGCCGAGAATCTCCACCCACTTCTCGCCGATCATAACCTCGACCTCGAGGCTCGGGTCTGTGTAAGGAAATGTGTCCTTGTTGAAACGATACTTGGTGTTTTTGCCGAAGACGGTTTCGATGACCTGGCTTAAAACGTTCTCTAAATCCTTTTGCGTAATCTCCCCTTTGCTACGCGGTTGGATAAAGTAGCCGTCCATCTGGTGGAAGACGTTCATGTGGCGGCTGTCGATTTCATCTTTGCGGTAGACCTTGCCGTAGGTTAAAACACCAAGCGACTCACCTTTGGCCATCTTTTCTTTCGCATACTCCGAGGTGAAGTAGTAGTACCAAGAGACGGTGCAGTGGGTACGCAAAATCTGCGCGTCCGGCGCGTGAGTTTCACCCGTTGTTACGTAATACGTATCACTCTTGCTGCGGGCCGGGTGGTTGGCCGGAAAGTCGAATAGGTCGAAGCTCTGCGAGGCCGGGACGATTTCCGGAACTTTGACGACAGAGAAGCCGTCAAAAACCGGCAGCGCGGTAATTTTTTGCGCTAGTTCGTAGAGCGGGCTGTCTGAAGTGCGCGAAAGATCCGGCATGGCCATAAAGCGGCGCATACGCGCGGCCTCGGCGTCTTTGCGGGCGTCTAATTCGGCTTGATATTTCTTTTCGTCGGCGGAGTCGATGACAATTTCTTCAAGCATAGATTGAGGATGCTAGTAATTTGTAATATGAGCGTTGAATTGATCAAAATTTAAAAAGTGTGGGTGGGGCCCACAAAGAAAGCGAAGCAAAAAGTCTTTGATGTGATTCTCGTTGTCATGGTACCAGTAGTAAGAATCGAACTTACGTCTCGGCCTTATGAAAGCCTCGCTCTACCATTGAGCTATACTGGCTCGCCTTAGCGAGCGGCTACAAAGCCGCAACGCTTTAAATACAAGAGATATAATAGCTATTTTCGAGATTTATTGCAAGATTTTTAGATGGGTATATTCTTAGTAGTGAGCCGCGCAAAATTGCGGCCGAAGGAGGGCGCTTTGGCAAGGCGTGCGAAAGAAGAACGGAAGGCGGTCTCTCCGTTCAAGAGGTTCCTGGAGGTGCGGGCGGTTCTCGCCCGTATGGAGGAAAGGAGTCGTCGTGTCACGTCGCAAACGAATCAGGCGCGGCCGTGGTGGCCGCCCGAAGGTGCGGCGGGTGCGTCGTAGTTGACTCGGATGTTCCGAGACGAGACGCGTTGAGGTCAGGTGGACACGTTCCGCCTGACCTCTTCGATTTTTATAGTGTTGCGGGGACAAGAGTCGAACTTGTTATCTCCACGTTATGAGCGTGGCGGGATACCGTTTCCCTACCCCGCTATCCGTCCTTTAGGACTCAAGCGGAAAGCCTTATTATAGAGTAAAAACTCGGACTCGTCAAAGGCCTGTGAATTACTTTTTGCCAAGCTGCCTAACGTATTTCTGGAATTCGTTGCCCTTTTCGATGAAGTCCTTCCAGAGACTGTAGCTTGGCGAGGCGGTTGAAAGCAGACAGATGCTCCCCTGTGGTGAGTTTTTGTAAGCAAAAGCGACGGCCTCTTTCATTGATTTCGTTTTTAACACTTTGAGCCCTGCTGCGTCCTTAAACATTCGATTGCCGGTCTCCGGGAATAAAACAACATTTTTAATGTTGTGCTTTCGGACGGCTACTTCGAGTGTGGTAAAGTTGTAACCGCGGTCCTCGCCACCGAGAAAAAGCGTGCTTACGTTTGATAGCGACTCGAGCGCCTCAATCGTCGATTCCGGCGCGGTTGAGATTGCGTCGTCGTAAAAAGTAATCCCGTTGTAGGTCCCGATATTTTGTAGACGGTGCGGGAGCGCCTTGAAGTTTTTAATGGCTTTTACGGTTACTTCGTCCGGAATACCAAGCAGACGCGCGACAGTAACCGCGGCTTTAACATTTTCGCGATTATGGCGACCAATCAGAGGAATTTGTTCGTCGCTCACAGGCAGAGCTTCAATAAATGGCAGGGTCTGCGCGTGAGCCTCACCCGCCCATGTTTTTAAGTCCACAGTGTTTTGGTTATAAACAAAAACGTCGTTGGCACTTTGACGGGCAATGATATTTTTCTTGGCGCTGTAATAATTCTGCAGCGAGCCGTGGTAGGTCATGTGCTCCGGGAAGAGATTGGTAACTACGGATATGTGCGGGCTGTAGCGGAGGTCGTCGAGCTGGTAGCTGGAAAGCTCTAAGACAAAGATCGTGCCGGCTTTAATCGGCTTGAGCGTGGCAGCGAGCATCGGGCCGCCGATGTTGCCCAAAAACTCCACCGGCTTACCACTGGCTTTGATTATCTCGTAGATAAGCGTGGAGGTCGTGCTCTTTCCTTTTGAGCCGGTGATGCCAATAATCTTGTTTTTTGTTTGGTCAATCTGCGCGAAGAAAAGATTGGTCGCCGTCGTGTAATGCGCCGTTACAAGCTGCTTCGGAACGCCCGGAGTTTTGATGACGAGGTCGGCGCTCTCCTGTTTAGCAAGGTAGTTCTTATCCTTTGCTCTGTCGGCGATGCTTACCTTGACCTTCGGGTGGTACTTTTTGAGCCACTGCTTGGTAACTTTGCCCTCGCGACCGTACCCCAAGATAAGGGCCGACTCTAAGCCGCTAAAAATAAACGGCGTCGGCAGCGTTGGGGCCGGGTTTGTTTTGAGTACCGAGGCAATGAGCTTTTTCGAGTCTTTGATTTTGCCGGCGAAGGTTTTCACGACCAAATCCTTTTTAAATTTCTTTTGCGCGAGGGCGAGCGCTGCCTGCGTTTCATCGAAGGTGCCGACGCAGTCAAAAGGTTTCATCGTGCCAAAGCCAAGAATGTCGGCAAAGAGCGGCAGCAGCTTGGCATCGGCAAACATATTGACGCCAAAGATTTTGAGCACCTCTTTTTTAGAGAGGTGCGCGGCGAACATCGTAAATGCAAAGGCGCATTTTGCGCACTGGCCGCACCAGAGGCGTTGAGCGTTAGACGTGGAACGTGGAACGTCGGAAGAATTAATTTTCGCAACCTGATTGCAGCTCGAAAACAGCGGGAAGTACTTTGGATACTTCGTAAACATTTTGGCGATGCGGAGTTCGTGAAACGGACGCACCAGCGAGAAGTAGGTTATATCACCGGTGATATAGTTTCGGATATACTCCTGAAACATTGATTCAAACTCCTGCGACTTACTCCACTGGTGGTTTACGGTTTCGCCGTGGTATTCGATGTTGCCGAAGTTACTGCTGTATTCGTTTGCCACAACTGCATAGCGGTAGTCGTACAGCGCGGCGACCAGCGTACCAATCCAGGCAAAGATTGCCGAAATAGGAATGTGGCCGTTATAACTTTCCGGGTGTACTTTAAAAATTTGCGGGTCAAGCGTGCGTTCTACTGTCAGACGCGGAAATTTCAGCGCCTCTGTGAGCTTGTCGGTGGTCGGATTAGCGCGCTGGGTTTGGGTGACGAGACTGCTAACCTCAAACTTTTGCTGGCGCAGCAGCTCGGCGGCGACAATCGAATCCTTCCCCCCGCCGATGCCGAGGAGTACTCTATTTTTACGCGGCGCAACTACGGGCTTTGTAGCTTGTGATGCACTCGCCGGGAAAACCGCCAGGTGCTTTGGGTCGAGATTGTTGCGGAAGCAAAACTCGCCAAGTCCTTTGCGGTAGACGGTGGTCCAAAACTCCGCCTGCTCCTTTGTCAGTTGATATGGGAGTTTGATTTCCCGCGGGACATACAGCTTGTAGTAACTAATGCCTAAAATGAGGTGCAATCCTTGTAAAATTCTGCTCGTGAGCTCACTCGTTGCGTCCCCCGTTACCGGGTGATCAGCCGGTAGCTGCAACTGCTCGACAAAACAAAGCGATTCACGGTTTTCAAAGTGAACGCCATAGCTGAAATAGGCTTTGCGGGTGGCAGGGTCAAACGTAGCGGTTTTGAACTCAAATTGAAGGGGTTTGATCGGCATAATGATAAGGGTATCATAGCTGAATAAGGCTAATTTCTCAATTCGAGGATACTTTGGCCTTGTATTGAATTAATTGCTAAAGTTTAGTAGTATATATTGACATTTGCGGGCGTAGCTCAGGTGGGTTTTGTCTACCAAGACAAAACGGGCAACTTCAAATAAACTACTTATTGAAGGTTGCCCCGGACTAGAGCGTCTTTGAAAATTCATTGATTGATGTGCGCGGGCGTAGCTCAGTTGGTTAGAGCGTCCCCCTGTCACGGGGAAGGTCACCGGTTCGAGTCCGGCCGTCCGCGCAGATCAATCAATATCAAAGCCCCCCTGTCACGGGGAAGGTCACTGGTTTCCCGCTTCGGGGATTCCGACTTGCAGGCGCTCAAGTTCTCGCTAGCAAGTCGATAACGACCGGCCGTCCGCGCAGATTGATTATTGTCCTCTTCGCGCGTCATAGATTTATATGGTATCTTTTTTATATGAAGACCGGGTTTAAGTGGTTGATCGCCTTACACGTTTTTGGCATAGCGAGCGCCCTTTACTCGCTGGCAGCCCATTTCGAGTCTGCCAGATACTTTTTTGGAGTTAGGCTTACCTTCCCTTTCTCGGCCATCCTTTCTCTTGTCGCAATCTGTACGCTTGTTTATATGATCGCGGCGATCGTTAAGCGTGAAAATTGGAAAGTTCTTGTTGTCTTGCACGGTCTGATTTTTTTGCAATCAACAACTACCTATCTCTTTATTAGCTTTCCCAAAATCGCCCCACGGTTGCATATTGGGGGTGTTTTGGTTGCGCTAAGTCTTTGTGTTGGTGTTTTGATTGCCTCTGTACCGCTTATGTATGTTTTCGCTAATAAGGAATATTTTAAACCTAAAGCAGTTAATTAATAAATTTTAACCATGAAAAACCCGGAACAAAATTGGATGAGTAGCGGCAGCAAAGTAGAGAAAGGTGCTGTGGCGGCCGAACGACGTTTACCTAAAAATGAGTCCTTTCGAGCAAGAATAAACGCGGCTTTTAATAATCTCAAAGCGGTAGATGAGCTCCCGGAGGAATACGGCTATGATACGACTGCGGCTTTCGATCTCGATAATCGCGATCCAAATATACGAATGCAACAGCGCATTCTAGCGAGCTCAGCGCTTGTTAGCGCATTCAATCGTGTTGACGTGCTCGATGCAGTTCTTGCGAAAGAAACCTCGGATATTCTTGGCGATGCCAAAGGGAAATATACTGTTTACGTGAAAAAGAAGATTGATCGCCGTCGGGCTGCTTCAAACGAGCGATAGCTTTTCGTAATAAATCCCCTTCGCACTCGGCATAAGGAGTGACCGATTTTTTCGGTTTTACTTTATGGACTCGCTTGCTAAATCAGAGGTTTTCTTTTTTGTTACCACGATAGCCGTTGGGCTATTCACGATTGTCGGTGTCGTGATTGCAGTGTATCTGGTTAAGATACTTAGAAACATTAATGCCGTGTCGGAATTGGCATCGGCGCAGGCCAGTAAAATTTCGGGCGATATTGATTTAGTGCGGGAAACAATTAAAGAGGAGGGTTGGCGGGCAATAAAAAGGTTGAATTTTTTCGCAAAGTGGTTTGGGGGTAAGAAAAGTAAAAATACATAACATATGAAAATGCACAAAGGTGGAGCGGTCTTGATGGGTGCCGGTATCGCAGCAGCCGCAACGGCGGTCTACTTTTTAACCGGCGAGAAGGGTAAGAAAAATCGGGAAGCAATTAAGGGTTGGATGAGCAAAGCTAAAAAAGAGGTTGTTGCGAAGCTTGAGAAAGCAAAAAACCTGACCCAGGATTCTTACGATGCCATGATCGAGGAGGTGGTCAGTAAGTATGAGAGCGCAAAAGAAGTTACGCCAAAAGAGATTAAAGAGCTCAAGGGCGAACTAAAAAGTCACTGGAAGAAGATTGCCAAGAGCATGGAGGCCAAAGCGGCCTAGGAAATCACGCCGAGCCCCCGTCTTCGCATTACTCGAAGAAGAAATATCCACCCAACACTCCTATGCTTATAGGACGGCCGTCCTAATAGCATAGGAATAATTCGTTGTTTTTTATTTTCGACTAAATCACGCTGAGCTCCTTCCCTACTTTAGCAAAGGCTGCGACGGTGCGGTCGATGTGTTCTTTGGTGTGCGCCGCAGAGAGCTGGACGCGGATGCGCGCTTTACCGAGCGGTACAACGGGATAGCTAAAGCTGCGGACGTAGACACCCTCATCAAAAAGCTTGCGGGCGAATTCGGCCGAGAGCTTTTCGTCCATGAGCATCACCGGGTTAATCGGGTGCTTACCGTCCCCTCCCATTTTAAATCCAAGCGCGGTCATCTTTTCGCGGAAGTGCTTTGTGTTTTCGGCGAGCGTGGCGCGGGCTGGAGCAAGAGTTGAGTCAAAGTTGCGCAGCGTCCAGAGTGCTGTACCAGCGATAACCGGGGCGAGGGCGTTGCTAAACAGAGAGGTTCGCGAGCGCTGGCGGAGCCAATCAATTATTTCCTTGCGTCCGCTGGTAAAACCTCCCGAGGCGCCACCAAGCGCCTTGCCGAAGGTCGAGGTGATGATGTCTACCCGAGTCATAACTCCTTGTGATTCAACTGAACCGCGTCCGGTTGCGCCAAGTACGCCACTGGCGTGGCTTTCGTCTACCATTACGAGCGCGCCATACTTCTCTGCGAGGTCGCAGATCTCTTTGAGCTTGGCGGTGTCGCCGTCCATGCTAAAGACGCCATCAGTGGCGATTAACATGCGGCGCGGGCGGGTCGTGCCGTCAACGAGTTTAACCTCCGCACCTTTTGCGGCCGTTTGCAGCATCGTCTCGAGCTCGGTCATGTCCGAGTGCTTAAAACGGAACCGTTCAGCTTTGCAGAGGCGCACGCCGTCAATGATGCTAGCGTGGTTGAGTTCATCAGAGAGAATCGCGTCGCCTTCAGAAAGCATTGTTTCAAAAAGTCCGGTGTTGGCGTCAAAGCAGGAGGTGTAAAGAATTGTGTCGTCGGTCCCCAAAAACTTTGAGACCTCTTTTTCTAATTCTTTATGTACATTGGTCGTGCCGATGATAAAAGGAACGGAGGCGGTACCATAGCCGTATTTGTCGAGTGCCTCGTGTGCCGCCTTGCGGATCTGTTCGCTCCCGGCTAGGCCGAGGTAGTTGTTCGCGCAAAAGTTAAGAAGCTTTTTGCCGTTTACAGTAATCTCCGGGCCCTGATAGCCCTCCATAGTGCCGATGTCTTTGTAAGTGCCGGCGGACTTTAGCGATTCAATGTCCTTAGCGAATTGTTCTTGAAATGGATAACTCATGAATAGAAGGATAACAAAAATTACTCTGAAATGCGAACGACCCCGAGGAGCGAGATCGTCGCGTCCTTCGGGGTCGTAGTTGCTGGCCTCAGCTACGAGGCGGCGTGGTCGAGCTTTTCGGGCCTTCCACGTCACTGAAGAAGTAGTCAAGGTTGACACGAGCGCGCTCGTTGTCCGCCTTCTCCCACTCGGCGCGGAGCCTGTTGGCCTCGGCTTCCGCCTCCGTCCGCGCCCGCTCCATGTCGCGCGGCTTGTGGCGGTAGAACGGGAATTGGTGGCCGTAGTGGAAGTCTTCGGACCACTGGATCTCGCCACTGGCGTGGTCGAAATCGAATGAAATGCACTCCCGTCCGTAGTATTCCCAATCGGACTGGAGACTGGCCTTGGCGTAGTCCGCGTCGCCGATCTTGGTCCACGCTCCACCTCCACCCGCCTTCATCACCTCCACGTCATGATAGACGCGCCGAGGTCCATTCTCGCCATTCTCAGGGATTCTGAGCGACAGTGTCGCCCGAACTCGGGCGACCTGGAAGCGATAGACGACGAACCAGATGTTGATCTTGTTGCCGTCCTTCTCGCACGCCTTCATCGGCCCGGGCGCGTAGCCCAGCCTGTGAAGGAGTTGGACGAGAGAGTGAATGTCTGTGGGAATCTGAATACGCATCAGGGCCTCCTGGCCTAAATTTCCCATGTTACTGGGCGAGCCTTTATATGCTCCTTTACCTTCCGCTTGGCGAAGTGCCTTGCGTAGGTATAGTATAGCATACTTTATGCTATTTTGTCAACAGTAAGACCAAAAAAGCCCTTGAAATAAGGGTTTTTGGGGTTCCGGGCGGCCTATTGGACGCCCGACTAATACCTCTCGTAACCTAATACCCCTGCCTACCGGCAGGCAGGTCTATTCCCTCTTCTTGAGATTCGTTAACATCACCTTCGTCATTTTTGCCAAATCAAACTCGTGCTTCCAGCCCCAGTCCTTGCGGGCCTGCTTGTCGTCAATCGACTTCGGCCAGGAGTCGGCAATCTTTTGGCGGTGGTCGGGTTTGTAGGTGACGGTAAGGGGTAAAGCGTGAAGCGTAGATCGTGAAGCGTGAGAGGGGCTCGATTTGCGCATTTGGCGGTTGATTTCGGCGGCGAGCTCGTCGGCACGGAAACTGATGGCGGCCATGTTGTAACTCGTGTGCACGGTCAACTTTTTGGCCGGTGCGTCCATTAACTTAATCGTGCCGCGGATAGCGTCGTCCATATACATCATCGGCAGGGTTGTTTCTTTTTTTACAAAGCACTCGTAGGAGCCTTTGGCGATGGCGTCATAAAAAATGCCTACGGCGTAGTCGGTCGTTCCCCCGCCCGGCGGTGTCTTCCAGCTGATGAGTCCTGGGTAGCGAAGTGAGCGAATGTCTAATCCGTACTTCACGTGGTAGTACTGACAGAGCAGTTCGCCGGCGACCTTCGTCGCGCCGTAAATTGTCGTCGGTTCCAAAACTGTGCGCTGTGGAGTTTTTACTCGCGGAGTGGTTGGACCAAAGGCGGCAATAGAGCTTGGCCAAAATATCCGCAGCTTGTACTTCACGGCCAGGTCTAAAACATTCTTAAGGCCGTTCATATTAATATCCCAGGCGAGATTGGGATTGGCCTCCCCGGTTGCCGAAAGCAGCGAGACTAAATGAAAGACGGTATCAATGTTGTGGTCTTTGATGATTTTCTCGAGCGCGACAGCATCGCGGATGTCGGCCTGCTCGAATACGCCTTTGAAACCGGCGGCCGGTTGGCGATTGTCGTGTGAAACAACTTTAGCAACGCCCTTTTTTTTCGAAAGCGCAGTAACGAGCTCCGAGCCGATTTGTCCTAAGGCTCCGGTGACGAGGATATTTTTCATGTACCTTAGAATAACAAATACTTACCGTTATTAACAGTTGACAGCTTCCAGCGTAAAGGCATACACTTACCTCACTTGAAAAGTTAATAAAGTAGTTATTGGGGAAGTCCGGTGAAATTCCGGCACAGTACCGCTACGGTTATAGTCCGAGTGCCAATATCTAACTTATTGTCTTGTCAGTCCTCGAGTAAAGGACGGCGGGCACCACGGATTAGTCCCCGATGATGTCACACCTCCTTACCGCGAGGTGTTTATTTTTAATTATTTCTTATATGGGTACATCAACCCTAAAGCGCATCGCAAGCGGATTACTTGCTGGTGCAGTTGTCTTTTCCGTCATAGTCCCTGCGTTTGTCGGCCGCGCAGATACCAACAAAGCGGTTACGTATTTACAAAGTAAGCCACTGAATGCCTGGAGCATCATGGCGCTCGCAGCCGCCGGGCAGACGCCGTCGGATCTAAGCGCCGTAACTTCGGCGAGTGGCAACGCCATCGACTTCGAAGCGCCGATTCTCGCCCTTACTGCTGCCAATAAAGACCCGCGCACTTTCCCGAGCTCCGACTACGTTGCTACACTTAAGGCCAAGTGGAACGGTACGCAGCTTGGCGATGCTTCAATTTTAAACGACGACGTCTTCGGTGCACTCGCGCTCTCTGCAGCCGGAGTCTCCGCTTCTGACGCAGTGCTTGCGGGGCTTAAAACCTATATCCCGAGTCAGGAAAACAGCGATGGTGGCTTCCCTTTTGCAGTTGCCGGCACCTCTGATACCAACACGACCGCCGCGGCAATTATGGCGATGCTCGAGCTTGGCATCCCGAGCAGCGATCAAAAGGTTACTAAGGCAGTTACCTATTTAAAGAACGCGCAAAACAATGATGGCGGCTTCCCGTACGATCCGCAGAGCCAGTGGGGTACGGATTCAGACGCCTCCTCGGATGCCTGGGTGCTGATGGCCATCAATAAGCTTGGTGATTCTGTCAGCAACTGGACCAAAAACGGTAAGACGCCGACCGACAACCTGCTCGCCTTGCAGGATGCGACCTCCGGCTTCTTTAAGTACCAGGCTAGTAGCGCCGAGGACAGCTTCTCGCCGGTTACTACGGCGTACGCAGTCATCGCGCTTACCGGCAAGTCCTTCCCGATTGCTAAAGTTGCCGCGCCGACCGCACCGCACGTTTTTTATCGCATCGCCGGACGCGATCGCGACTTGTGTGTCGGCGAAACAAATGCAGTGAATGCACTGCAGCTAGTAAAAGACATCGCGACTAGCTGCAACTTCGACTACCACGTGACGCACTACTCCTTTGGCGACTACCTAGATACTATCGGCAGTGACGTGAGCAGTGGGAATAACGGCTGGCAGTATTTGGTTAACAATGCTGAGCCGAGCGTCGGTGCAGACAGTTATCAGTTGGCTGCCGAGGACCAAGTGCTTTGGTACTACACCAGCTTTGGCTCAAAGATAACTCGCCTTTCGCTCTCGGCCGACCAGGTCGCGACCGGTGCTACAGTAACTGCAACGGTGGAATATTTGGACGGTAGTATTTGGAAGGCGCTTTCCGGCGCTGCGGTGCACGCCGGCAACACTCTTGTTAATACCGGAACTGACGGTAAAGCAGTTCTTCAGCTTCCGGATGGAACATATAAATTGTACGCAACCGAGGATGGCTACGTCCGCAGTGAATCAGAAACTCTGACGGTGGGTACCCGGGCGCAGTCGGACATCAATCTCGCGGTTGATCTGGGCGGCGGAGGTGGTGGCAGCACCGGCACCGGTTCGGCGGGTACGATCTCGTTTACGCTGGCACCGGCTTCGGGTGGCAGCAACTTAGACTTCGGTTCAATCACGCGCGGACAAACGAACGCTTTGCCTCTGACTATTGCCAACAAGAGTAGCAACGCAATTCACGTCGAAGGCATCGTTAGTGGCGACAAGGTGTTTACGACGTATTTAAAGATTGGTGGTGCACTCTGGCGTAACTTTGCGGATCAGATTGATGCTAATCACAACAAAAACGTCGACGTGAGCCTCAACGTGCCGAGCGACTACGCGGATGGCGGTGCAAAGGGCGGTAAGTTAACTATCTGGGCCAGCACGGCGAACTAAGATATGAAATCGCAAATCGCAAAGCGCAAAGCGCCGATCGCAGTTGGGATTTTCCTAGCTACTATCTCCTGTCTCCTGATTGCTGCGCCGCAGGCGCTGGCCATTGGCATCGAGGTTACGCCTTCGAAGGTAACGATTACGGCGCACCCCGGCGAGGAGTCGACGATTCGCTTGAGCGTTACCAATCCGTCAAAAGACGTTGCGCTGTTCGAGGTTTACCCGGATGCGCTTGAGTCAATGATTTCGGCCAGCCCGAAGAGCTTTACGCTGGAGGCCGGCGCGCAGCGTTATGTCACTGTCGCTATCTCGCCGGAAAAGGAGGGTCAGTACACGGCGGACTTATCAGTCGTAGCTCGCCCGCTTGGCGATCAGACCTTCCAGGCCGGCACGGGAGTAAAAATTCCTCTGACAATTTCTGTTGAGACAACTAGCGGCTTAGCGAATGTATTTCAAACGGTTACGACCAGTCCCTGGACTGGTTCGGCTGTCATTGCACTTCTTGTCGGAGCCGGGGCCTACAAACTCGGTGGACGCAAAAAGAAAGAATCTATCGCTGCGTAACAACAAAAATCCTCCCGGTTGGGAGGATTTTTGTTCTTGCTATATTTTTGGGTGCTGCTTGTGCCAGTCAGTCACCTGCTGGTAGGCGTAGCCGACGTTGAAAACTTTTTGTTCGCCCCACTGTGGGCCAATGATTTGTAGTCCAACCGGCATACCACGGCTGTCCGGAGTCTCCTGCCCTTCCTTCGGCTTAACGAAGCCGCACGGGACAGAGACGGCTGGCAATCCAGCTAATGAGCTTGGGATGTTGAGCTGGTCGGCAATATAGCCGAAGAGCGGGTTGCTGGCGGCGGTACCGATTGTCTGTGCGACGGTTGGGACAGACGGGCAGGCCAAAACATCTACTTTTTTAAATACCTCGGCGAACTCATTGATGATTAAGCCGCGGACGCGCTGGGCTTTTTTGTAGTATGCATCGTAGTAGCCGTGCGAGAGGACGTAGGTGCCGGTTAAGATGCGGCGCTTTGCCTCGAAGCCGAAGCCCTCGCCCCGGGATTTCGTGTAGACCTCTGCAAGATTGGTTGCGTTTGGCGAGGAGTGTGGGAAACGAATACCGTCAAAGCGAGCGAGGTTGGAACTGATTTCGGAGGGACAAATAATTGCGTAGACGAGCGAGCCGTACTTGGTGTTGGGCAGTTCGACGTCTACAATCGTGGCGCCCCGTTTTTCAAGTTCCTTTACCGCCTCCATCACGCGAGTTTTAACATCCGGGTCCATACCGTCGATAAAGTACTCTTTGGGAATGCCAATCTTGAGGCCGTGCAGGTCAGCATTTAATTCGTTGGTGTAAGCCGGTACCGCAGCGGTGCCCGTCGTGCCGTCGTGTCCCCAGTCCTGGCCGGAGAGAATTTCGGCGGTTAGCGCCAGGTCGCGGACAGAAAAGGCCATGGTACCGATTGAGTCGAGCGAGGAGCCCATCGAGATGACACCGTGACGGCTAACGCGGCCATAGGTTGGTTTCCAGCCGCTGATGCCACACAGCGAGGCCGGCTGGCGAATCGAGCCACCGGTTTCAGTTGCGAGTGCAAACGGCGCGATGCCGCCGGCGACTGCTGCTGACGAGCCTCCAGACGATCCTCCGGGAATTCTATTTATATCCCAGGCGTTACGCGACGGGCCATAGGCGGAGGTTTCGGTTGAGGAGCCGTGTGCAAACTCGTCTAAATTGGTTTTACCAAGCAGCACTGCACCTTGTGCATTCAACTTTTCAATCACCGTAGCGTCATGTGACGGGATGTAGGCATCTAAAATTTTAGATGAAGCCGTGGTACGAATCCCCTTTGTACAAAAAAGGTCTTTGGCGGCGTACGGAATACCAAGTAGCGGCAGGCGCTCACCTTTGGCAATGCGTTCATCAGCGGCCTTAGCCTGCTCGAGTGCGTGCTCTTCGGTAATCGTTAGATAAGCGTTGAGGCTCGGATTGATTTTTTTAATTCGGTCCAAAAAATAGCGAGTCAGCTCAACGGAGGTAACTTTTTTGGTATCCAACAGCTCACGTAGCTCGGAAAGTTCTAGGTGTTCGTAGTTCATAGTTTGGGCGATGTACGATGAAAGATGATAGATGTAAGAGCAAGGGATTTCTCATTCATCGATCCTCGTTCATCAATCATCATTATTAAATACCGCCTTTACTTTTACGTAGCCGTTTTCGCTCGCCGGCGCGCTCTTAAGAAGGCTCTCGCGAGTCTGCTCATCGGAGCTTTGTGGCAAATCTTCTCGCAAGGCGTTTTTAAGACCGGTAACCTGTGAGACCTCCGGCAGTCCGGTGGTATCAACTTCTTTAAGTGCGTCGACGTAGGTCAGGATTCGGTTTAAATCCTTTTGCAAAGACGCAACCTCTGCGTCTTTAAGCTCAATGCGTGCGAGTTGCGCTAAATGGCGAACTGTTTTTTCGTCTATTTCGGACATAGTGGAGATTATACCCCCACACCAACATTTTTGAAAGTTTGTGTGGGGGCGAGCCGCGGCTTGACGAAGAACTCAATCGCAATTACTATCCTATTGATTCGCTTGGCGAATAGCCTGTGCAGGACCTCCGGGAGAGTCACGGTTTCCGGATGGCGTCTTTGAGCGAATAAGGGTCCGTGATACACCTTTATCAGATACCCCTGGGCACGTCAGTAAAGCTTAACTGGTTCGGTAGATAAGAATCGGGAGGAGCTTTCAGTAAGCGTCGGAAATCCGCTTCCTGCGGAACGCTGAAGATACCGGGGTAATGCCATGTGAGGCATAGCGGCAGCCTCAGCTGTCGAACGGCCTGCGATGGTCAGTATCTGGTACGAAAGTCCGGCGATTCTACCTTGCCGGATGCTCTCTGAAGGGCGATAAGGTCACGGCCGTGACCCCACTCGTCGAGGAGAGGGGTGTCCCCTCCGCGTTTCCGAGCTCCGATCACCTTGTGGTCGGAGCTCAAGTCGTTTTAACCCGCTTGCATAATTTTTTTAAAAGTATATCTTCAAAAACGGTGGATCGAGCTAGTCAGTCTGTCATCTCATATCCCGTCAAGGGAGCAAGCAACTCTGCTTGTTGAGAGCCAGCGACCACGTGTCGGCTTCAAGTTGAGCGAGAGAGAGCGACGGGGCACGATATTGACCGCCGGGATGCCTCCAAGCATCTAAACTCGCGCCCGATCGAGGTTTCAATGTGCGTCCAGGCGCAAGCCTAGAACGGCGTACACCTTACGATTGAGGGAGACAGCATCCCTCACAAGAAGACTGACCCAGTTTCCCCACCAAGCGCGCCCCGGCGGTCACCCGTCGGGGCGTTGCACATTCTGATATGGTATAGTTTAAACAATATCTTCATTATGAAAAAAATACTGCTTTGGATCATTATTGGCGTTGTCCTGGTGGCGATTGTTTTCGGCGTTAAAGGTTTTATTAAAAAGAAGGCTTTAAACAACGATTCAGCGATCGACTCAAGCGCGGAGCAGGCTGGAGCGAATCAGAAAACTGTTAATTCAGAGGCGGCCGGATCCAAAAATTCTTCTTCCGGCGTGATTACGCTTGATCAGCTATCAACGTTTTCGGGCGGGCGAAAATGCGCCCTAGGCGAACCTTTTAATATGGTTATGTACGCGACACGGGGGCAGGCTCGTATTGATATCGCGGGGCCAAACGGACAGGCGGTGCATTACATTATAAATAGCTTGTCGAATCAAATGATAATGTGGTCAACCGGCTCGCCCGAGGGCAACCAGGGTGTTAAAGCTTCGATGACAGATGCATCCACGCGGAAAGGCTTTGAGGATCCGTTCCTAGAGATGCAAAGAAACGGACTTTGCGGTGACTGGGCTGTCGACAGCACATTTTTTGCGAGCCCGAAGAATGTAGAATTCTTAACGCTACCGGGAGTTCAATAAAAATATGGAGAATACAGAAAACAGGATTCGTGATTTAGTCACAGGCTTTTTGATCGGAACAGTCGCATTTGCAGCAACTTTTTTTGGATTGAGCGACTATATTGCTTCTTTTGACGGTTTCGCGGCGGTAATCCCAGTCGGGATCATACTTATTGTCTGGCCGCTAGTTTTCACGATCATCGCATTTGCTGTCCGTAAAAAGCATCACTACCTCGGCGCCGGTATGCTCTGGTTTGAAGTCGTCGCTTTAGTGTTTATTCTAGTTGGGCTTCCGCTTATCAGCTATTTTCAATAGTAGGCTGGGTTGGAGAGAGCGATTTTTTCGAGTGTTTTTTTCTTTCCGCTTTATCTATCTTAGCATCGATAGAAATTGCTGTTCGTCTAGAATGGGCACTCCAAGTTTTTCCGCCTTATCCTTTTTCGATCCTGGCTCTGCGCCGGCCACGACATAGCTCGTTTTTTTACTGACTGATTCGCTGACATCGCCGCCGAGGCTACGAATTTTTTCTTTTGCCGTTTCCCTGTCCATTGATTCGAGGGTGCCGGTTAGGACGAAGGACTTGCCAGCGAGCGTAGAACGTGTAACTTGTAACGCGGAAGGTTCGATTCGGATGCCGACGCTATCAAGTTTTTCGACAAGCGCGATATTTTTCGCATTTTTAAACCAGGAGTGGATGCTCTCCGAAACTTTTGGCCCGATGTCTGGGATTGATTGGAGATCGTCGAGCGAAAGTTTTTGGAATGCGCGAATGATATCAATGGGGTTAGAAATCCCTCCCGGATTCGCCGTACTCCCTTTAAGAAAGGGAGAATTCGCTAAGGCGATAGCAGTCTCCTCCCCGACGTGTAAAATGCCGAGACTGTATAAAAATCGCGGTAAAGAAATAGTTTTTTTCTGACTGACTTCGGCGACGATATTTTCTGCAGACTTTTCACCAAAACGTTCTAAGACTTTAATATCGTCGGCTTGCAAATCAAACATATCCGCGGCGTCGTCTATCAGCCCCTCGTCCATAAAGCGGTCGATGATCTTCGGTCCTAACCCTTCGATATTAAAGGCTCCGCGTGACACAAAATGATACAGCTGTTCACGATGTCTGGCGGCGCAGTTCGGATTAGGGCAACGCAGGATAGCCCCGTCCTGGACCAATTCTGTGCCATCCTGGGGGCATTTAGAGGGCATCTTAAAGGCCTTTTCCTGCCCCGTACGCAGCTCCGGAAGCACCTTGATAATCTTAGGGATAACATCGCCGGCGCGGCTTAAAATGACCGTATCGCCTATTTTAAGCCCAAGGCGGGCAATTTCATCGGCATTATGGAGCGTGGCATGACGGACAGTGACTCCGGAGACTTGTACAGGGCGCATATGCGCTACGGGAGTAATCGCTCCGGTGCGGCCAACTTGGACGATAATGTCTTCGACGACGGTGGTCGCCTCGGCGGCCGGAAACTTGTAGGCAATCATTGCGCGCGGAGCCTTGCCGATTACTCCGGCCTCGGCGCTTACTGCAAGCTCGTTGACCGATACAACAATGCCGTCAATTTCAAAATGCAGCTTGTCGCGTTTTTTAAAAATGTTTTGATGGAAGGCGAAAACCTCGTCGAGTGAGGCTACAACCTTACCCTCCGGGTTTGTTTTAAAACCGAATCCATTAAGTGCTTTGTACCGCTCCGCGACGGTTTTATATTGGTGCTCGCTATTTTGGATAAAGTAGCCGTAAAAATCTAATTTGCGGCTGGCGGTTACCGCCGGATCGAGCTGTCGGATTGAGCCGGCGGCGACATTACGCGGATTGGCAAAGAGCTTTTCGCCTTTTTTCTCCTGTTCTTTATTAATGCGGGAGAATTCTTTGGTCGTTAAAAAGCATTCACCGCGGACCACGAGCCGCTTAGGCGGCTCGCCGTGTAACGTAGAACGTGTAACGTGTAACGAAAGAGGTATCGCCTCCACTGTTCTTAAATTGCTTGTGATGTCTTCACCGATTTCTCCGTCGCCGCGCGTTGAACCCTGCACGAGAAGTCCATTTTCGTAAATAAGCTCGACCGCGAGTCCGTCCAGCTTTAAATCACAATAAAAGGATAGTTGCTTGGTTAGTTGGTTAGTTGGTTGCTTGGCTGGGGAAAGAAAATTAGTCAGCCGTTCCAGCCAATCGCGCATATCAGTTTCGCTGAATGCGTCGTTGAGTGAAAGCATCCGAGTCTCGTGCTTTACCTTTTTAAATTCATCCAGCGCTTTGCCGGCAACGCGCTGCGTCGGACTATCCGACGTAATCAGCTCGGGAAACTCCTGTTCTAAATCAAATAATTCCTTTTTTAAGGAGTCCAAGGCGGCTTCGGAGATGCTGCTCTTGTCTAATACGTGGTACTCGTAACGGTACTTGTTGATGACAGTTTTAAGATGCTCGATGCGTTCTTGGGCGGCGTGCTTATCCATGGCAGTGGCTTTATTTTAGCAGCATAAAGCCCGCAAATCTATACTAAGCTGAAGTACCAGCGAGCCAACATTTCGCCGTAAAAAACTGCCACAAACACGCCGATGATGATGAACGGGCCAAACGGCAGCGCGGCTTTCATCGTGGCTTTGCGGCGCAGTAGCATGATGCCGCCAATGAGTGATCCGACGATAAATGCAGCGGCGAAAGCGACGAACGAGTCGGGCCAACCGAGGATGATTCCGAGCGGAATCGCTAGCTTTACGTCCCCCATTCCCATGCCGCGTTCTTTTGTTAAGTAGACAATGCCGCCAAAGAAAAGCAGCGCCACGCCGGCGGCGATGAGCGCGCTAATGGTTGGAGAGTTCGGAGCTCCGAGTGTTGAGCCGTAGCTGCCCAAAAAGCTTTCGTAGGTTACGAGGTGCAACGCACGAATCACCACAAGCGCGACGCCGATAATGCCCAACAAAATATTGCATTGATCCGGGATGATTTGAAGGCGAAGGTCGATGGCTGCCAGCGTGATACAGGTGTAGCTGATAAGCAACCATAGAGCTATTACTGCGTATGCCCAAAAAAGAGTGCTGCCGCTCGCGATAAGAGACGGAACACCCAAGTGGCTCATGAGAAAAAGTGGTAACGCTGCAGTTACAACTCCGGTAATGAGCTCAACGAGCGGATACTGCCAGCGCAGTGGCTTTTTGCAACCACGGCAAACGCCGCACTGCATAACAAAGCTGGCAATCGGCAAAAGCTCATACCAACACAACACTTTTTCGCAGCTCATGCACTTGGAGCGACCCTGGACGCGCTTAGTGAAAAAAATCGAAGCACCGTCTTCGTAGCGCAAGGCGAGTACGTTTATGAAGCTTCCGATTGCGACACCGAAAAGAAAAAGAATCAGCCACATACAACTTTTACTTCAACAACATTCGAAGCTCTGCCGGATTGATTGAGTAGAGCTCGGCACTTTCCGGAGTTATGATCTTACGCTTAACCAAACCGGCGAGACTACGGTTAAGTGTCATCATGCCTTCATTAGCATTTGTTTCAATGACGACATCAATTTGATAGCTCTTACGTTCACGGATTAAGTTTCGGATAGCCGAGTTAACGATCATAACTTCGGTGGCCGGGACGCGACCGCCGCCAATTTTCGGAATGAGCCGTTGGCTGATGATTGCAACAAGCGTGGCTGACAGCTGGCTAATCGCCTGACTCTGCTGTGCAGACGGGAAGGTGTCAATAATACGGTCGATAGTCTGGCTTGCAGAATTAGTGTGGAGCGTCGAAAGAACTAAGTGCCCGGTTTCAGCCGCTGTCATAGCAGTCATAATCGATTCGGCGTCACGCATTTCGCCAAGCATAATCACGTCCGGGTCTTGTCGCAGCACGGCGCGGAGGCCATTTTGAAATGAAGCGGTGTCGGAGCCGACTTCACGCTGCGAGACTACGCAGCGGTCTTGCAGGAACTGGTACTCAATAGGGTCTTCGATTGTTATGATGTGCTCGGTGCGAGTTTTATTGATTTCGTCGATAACGGCTGCAAGCGTAGTGGACTTTCCTTGACCGGCCGGACCTACGAGTAAGATGAAACCCTGTGATAACTTAGCGATGTCGTGTAGAATTGGCGGCAGGTTCAATTCTTCGATTGTACGAATCTTAGCCGGAATTAAACGGAAAGCGCCGGCCATAAAGCCTTTTTGGTAGTAAACGTTAGCGCGAAAACGAGTGTTATCCCCTTCGTACGTAAATGAAAAATCTAACTCACGGTTAGTTTTTAACCTATAAAGCTGATCCGGAGTTAAAAGTGAACTTAAAAGGCCTTCTGCTATTTCCGGCGTTATAATCGGCTCGGCTTCGATTGGCACAAGAGTCCCATCAAGGCGTAAGTTCGGCTTTTTTCCGACGGCAATGTGCAAATCGGAGGCGTTTTGCTTGGCTGTCGTCGAAAGCAATGCGTTGATATGTTGTTTATAATTCTCCATACGTTATAAGTCTTTAATAGCTAATCCGAGAGCGACCGTTAATGTTGCGTTGAGTTCCGGAAGTAAGCTCGTAAGTTCCGGTGCGTAGGTAATTACCGAGCCTAAAACCGTCGTACGAATTGTCGGAACTTTAAACTGATCCGTCACGTACTGCTCGAGTCCTTGGAGTTGCGATCCGGCACCGGAAAGAATGACTTGTTTTACTTGTTCGCCTGTTGCCGCAGTGAATGCAGCTGCAGCGCGACCTGCTTCCCCAAGTATAGCACCGATGATTGGCGCGACTATCGTGGATAACTCGTGCCCGCCGGCGGTGCTCATGATAGTGCTTTGGCGTTTCAGCGCCTCGGCTCGCGCCGGGCTAATTGCGAGCGCTTGTGCTACCGTTTGCGTTGCGGAGTCGCTGCTAAAATCAGTTTGCGAAAGAGCGTAGACATTCCCATTCTTTACAACAAAGCAGGTACTCGAGCGTCCGCCCATGTCAATAACAAGACTCGGCTCTTTCGTCAGAGCGGTTAAAGCGCGAGCCGTACTTATGCACTCAAGTTCGATATCTTTGACAGTAAAACCGGCGCTTGTGGCAATTTCAGTATACTCGTCGACGCGTTGCGAAGGAATTGCTATAAACAAAATCTTTTGGTGCTTGCTTCCGTCCGGGTACGAAACTTCACCTAAATGTACCCACCGAATCGTAGTGTCTGCAAGCGGCAGAGGTAAATAGGCACCTGCGGCGGCCATCGCAGCACTACCAATCGCCTTTTCAGAATGTCCGCTTACCGGCACATCAATAATAGCTGTCTGCGCAATAAATGCAGGCAGGCTCAAATTTACCTCGGTCGTTTTAAAACCGGCGCGCTTGCGGACTTCTATGAGGAAATTGCGTAAATCTTCGCCGAGCGGGTGTAAGCTACTTGATTGCAAAGCATTGTTGAGTGTATTGGAACGGTCGGCCAGCTCAACAATCGCATAATTCGTCAGTGTGAGCGCGCCCTGCAGCTTTGAAACTTCAGCGATTTTGATGCTGATAGTGCCAATATCAATACCAAGCCCGACGGCTTGGCTATTTTTGTGACCAAAAAGACCCATAATCAAGTGATTACTTCTATGATAGCATACACAAATGCTCGCTCGATTGCTTGATGTTCTTTTTCCGCCGGTTTGCATCGCTTGCGGCGAAGATGTTGCGGGTCCTAACGCACCGCTGCTTTGTGAAAGCTGTGAAAAAAGTCTCGTCCCCGACCCGCAACTGTGTTGTTCGGTCTGTCGCCGACGCTTACCGTTCTCGGACGATGGTTTACCGACAAAAAAACTGCGCTGTCACCCGACCGCTTCGCATATTATTTTTTCCGCCGCTGCTTACGACCATCCGGTTGTTCGAGCGCTCATTATGCAGCTCAAGTTTAAGCGGCGCGTTAAGGCGGCGCAACACCTTAGCGGTCTATTAGTTGAAGCGCTTTCACAAAGCGGTGTTTTAAGTAATGTTTCCGTAGTTACACCACTTCCCCTTTCTGCTGCGCGACTGCGGTCTAGAGGCTTTAATCAGTCTGAACTATTATCTGAAGCAGTTTCGCGGGAGTTCGGGATTCCATCGCAGATGCTGCTTCGACGCGTTAAACATAAAATGCCGCAATCAGAAATCGCCAAATGGGATCAGCGGCGCATTAACATCGCCGATGTCTTCGCAGTAATTCCAAATGCATTCCTGCCGCAGCAGATACTTGCTGTCGTTGACGATGTCTGGACTTCCGGAGCGACACTGACTGAAGCAATAGCTACGCTAAAAAAATCCGGCGCCGGCGAAGTCATAGGCGTGGTCGTAGCACGGGCGGGCAGGTAATCTAAGCAATTTCGTTTCGAAAAAGGAGCTTAGTCATTTCAACTAAGAAGATGTTCACGAGGCCAAAGGCTATAATGCCCAGGAACCAAAGCGGCGGCAATGAAACTGTTTCAAAATATTTTTGGAAAAACGGGATATAAACACCGGCCATAGTTAAGGCAAAGCCACCCGCAACGCTAGCCGTTAAGTAAAGGTTTGCGAACGGATTGTAGCTTAAAATGCTCGCTTTAAGATTACGGAACGAGGCAACCACGAAAAGGCTGTAGGTTCCAAGACAGGCGTAGGTAAACGTGCGCGCAATCGCCGGATCAACCCCGAAGCGAAGCATAAGATAGTAGACGCTAAAGAGCAGTAAGCTGCTTAATGCGCCGTGTACGGCGATCATATACTTCATCTCGTTAGTGAAAACGCTACGTGAAGGCCGCTGGGCGTGACCGCGCGTGGTATCGACATTCTTTTCAAAAGCCAAAGCTATCGCCGGCGTACTTTCGGTCAAAATATTTATCCAAAGAATCTGCAGTGCGTTTATCGGGTTTACAACGCCGGCAATGAGCGAGCCACCGATCAAAACAATTTCATTAAGAAGAGTTGAAGTCAAAAATACAATTGCTTTGCGCAGATTACTCAAAATGCGCCTTCCTTCATGCATTGCGCTGACGATGGTTTCAAAATTGTTGTCGAGCAAAATTAAATCAGCGACGTCTTGGCTTACGTCGGTGCCGGAGCCCATAGCAATGCCAATGTCCGCTTCGCGCAGGGCGGGAGCGTCGTTAATACCGTCTCCGGTCATTGCGACGACCTCTCCGGAGGCCTGCAATAGTTTAACGACGCGCAGTTTTGCCGCCGGACTGACACGCGCGATGACGTCGATCGTCTTAAGTCGTGTTGATAATTCTTCGTCAGTCAGCACATCGAGCTCAATGCCTTTGAGTAATTGGTTTGAAGCTGCGCCAAGGCCGAGTTCGCGAGCAATGGCTGCCGCCGTTTCTTCGTGGTCACCGGTTAAAACAATGACGCGTAAACCGGCTTCTTGTACGCGTTTAATTGCGTCTTTCGCGCCCGGTCGAAGCGGGTCGATAAAGGCCAAAAGGCCTAGGAAACGCAAGTTTTTTATGTGTGACTGGTCATTAAAGTGGAAACCTTCCACGGATTCAACTTCCTTCACCGCAACTCCGATGATTCGTTCCCCTTTGGCCGCCATACTATTAATAAGCGACGTTATTCGTCCGCGCTCTTCTACGTTGACGTCTGATAACTTAAGAAGAATATCCGGGGCACCAAGAAGGCTTAAGACATAGGGCTCTTTGGCTTTAAAACGCTTGTTGTACCAGGTCGCTGGCATTTTGTAGAGACTGGCGGAGAACTTGTGCAACGAGCTAAACGGTAAGACATGCAAAGCCTCCATCCCCTGGCGGACTTTCGGTAAATGTACCTCGTGTGAGGCGGCGGCCTTAATAAGTGCGACCTCGAGCGGCTTGCCGGAGATTTTCCAATCGCTGTGGTGCTCGGTCGGGTTCTCGATGAGCGCGTCGACGTTAAGGAGTGCGATGTGGAACAAGAATGCCTCCTGACTGATTGATTCTTTGATCGCCAACTCGGGTTCGACAACAGTTACCGAACCAAGGCTCATTATCGCCTGGGTAAGTGTGCCGGTTTTGTCCGTCAAAATTATGGTGGTGCTGCCCAACGTTTCAGCGGCTGATAATCGGCGGACAATACCTTTTCGTTTGGCGAGACGCTCGACACCGATAGCCAAAATAACTGTAGTCACGATTGGCAGCCCTTCCGGCACGGCGGCAACAAGAATGGCGACGGCAACAAGGAAAGCGTTGATAACCGAGGTACCTGTACTTATCGCAAGCACAAACAACCCTGCAGTCATCACTAAAATGGCAAAAGCGGCATTGAGAGTAAAAGCCTTGAGGGCTTTTTGTAGCGGTGTGAGTTCCCGACCCGCGCTACTAACAGCCTTTGCGATGCTGCCGAATTCAGTGTGGTCATCAGTTGCAGTAACAACAGCGACGCAAATGCCTTCCGTCATTAGCGTGCCGGCAAAAAGCATGCAGCGGCGGTCTCCAAACGATGTTTCTGTTGCAACCTCGCGGTTATCTTTTTCCACCGGCAGAGACTCACCCGTCAAAACGGCTTGGTCAACGCGGACGTCGGTTGAGTGAATGATACGCGCATCCGCCGGGACTCGGTCACCCTGTGTTAAGCGGATGATGTCGCCGGGAACAAGCGCGAGTGTTTCGATTTCGCGCTCTGCTCCACCGCGAGTTACACGTACACGGCTTTTGAGGTACGAAGAAAGGTGCTCGACGGCTTTTTCGGCTTTATTTTCCTGATAAAACCCAAGCGCTGCGTTAAAAAAGGCGGCGAGCAAGATAAAAAGAGCGTCGTGGTAGTCTTCCAGGAAAATCGTAACGACACCCGCCAGTAACAAGATAATGATGAGCGGGCTACTAAATTGAGAAAAGAAAATACTCCACGTTGAACGCGGTTTTGCGGAGACAAGGGAGTTCTCACCGTACTGCCCGTAACGTTTTTGGGCTTCGGCGTCGCTTAAGCCCTGCTCGGTAGTGTGTAGTTCATTAAGAACCTCACTTATCGGCAGTGACCAGAATGGTTTTTTTACCGTCTCCAGGCTTTTAGGGTCGGCGGGCATACTACTATTGTACCGCACCTGCGGCTAAAGTCCGCGCTTTTTAAACTCCTCGGCGACAACTTTGCGAATCATGTCTTCCATCGCGGCCTGTGCCTGTTTAGCCTGCTCCATCATTTCTTTTATTTCCGCCGGGCTTTTACCTGCCATCATACTCTGTGCGGCTTTTACTTGGTCGAAGAATCCCATATATATTTAAAAACAATTAATAATTAACTATTTATAATTTATTTTTCCCGATGAGTCGGGAAAAGCGTCGGCGTCAGGTATTTTACCACGAGCTCATTGAACCTTTCAATCAAGTTATCGGAGATGCGTAGTTCATTAAGGTTCTGGAGCGGCGCAGTGATGATTTTGCCAGTTTTCGAGATGAATGGTGCGTGTGATATGCGGAAGTAAGGCTTTTCGGAACAGTTTACGAAAATAATCAGCGTCTCCTGCCACAGCTCCCCTAACTTGCGTAGCTTTTTAATATCGTTTTCGTGACCCTCCGGGTTCCAACGAAATTTTACATCAACCAGATGCGGTCTGCCTTTGCTATCGATAACTAAAAAGTCCGGGATTGCTCGAAGCTTGACCCCGATCTCCGGATGCTTTTCTAAAAGGTCTTCGATGGCGAGGGTTTGCGGCAAAACAGCTTGATGGCCAATTGGGTAGACGTCGTTACCTGACTCAAGCAAAAGGTCGCGTACCAGCGACTGAGCCATCCTAGACTTTAAATTTGTTTCTCGGCGATCCTGCTCTTGATTGCGTTTCATAATGAACCTATGGTTCTCAGTTTAGCATAAAGCCTTTTAAAAAGCTGAAAGGGGCCGGCGATTTCGCCGAGCCCCCATCACGCGTCCACGACCTCTTCCTTGGGTCGTGGTTCGTTCTCTTCTACCTCCTGTTTCTTCATGAAGACCCTGAAAAGCGGCCACTCGCGGATTCGTTCGAGAAGATTGAACATATCCGAAGTCCAAATCGCCACTGCGCCGAGGATGTCTATCGCCATCGCCGTCACCGCTTCGAGCGGTGTATGGCCAAGGACGAAGTAGATCAATCCTGTCGGCAGGATGTAGACCGGGAGCAGGAAGAACAGCGCGCCGATCGCCTGCTTCAGGCTGCGTTCTCCGGTGGGCCCGAAACGGGCCTGCATCCGATGCTCATACTCGTCGAGTATGTAGTAGTTGGCGACTACCATGAAGATTCGGATGCCGAACAGATGCCAACCTCTCGTGCCAACGATGAGGTCGCGCGCCAAGCCAGTTGACTGGCTAAGCACGAGGTAGATCGCCGCTTTTACGCGCGGCGCCAACTGCTTCAAGCGCTTCGCGATCACGGCTCTCTCCTTTCCCTAGGTGCCAGAAACAATAACAGCGCCTACAGTGGCGCTGTCTTCTATATAATATACTATTTAGCCGAAAAGCGCAATTTTAGACGATTGTTTGGGTTCAGTGTGCAATCGGGCAGAAAGCGAGGTATTTTTGGCTGTCAGTACCTAAAACCTCGCGAGTTTTCCACCCCGCCAATCCGGCGAGCTCCTGCACGGCCTTATTGCGCTCCTCCTGCGTCAAAGCAGCGAAGCTCGCCTTCTCCGCCTCACTCATCAAGCGCTCGTGTGCAGCAAAAAATAAGTCACTGAAGCTGTAGGCGCATTCGGAAGATGGTAATTGCATAATGTGGTCTCTCGTAGAGGACGTTCGCAACTTTGTTCGTGATCCTGCAAATCGCAAAGTCGTGGAGCAGATGCGTCAGGTGCTAGTGGATACTGGTTTGTGGGAAGAACTGCCTACTCCGGTTAAGAAACCAAAGCGCAAACCGCCAAACCCATATCCTCAAGCTGTATGGTCTTCATGGTAGCGCAGGATTTGAAGGCTGTCACCTCTCAGAGAGTTCACCAAGTTCACGAAGTTCATGGAGCTAGATGGAATGCGGGATGGGGTGGTGAACTGGTACAGTGAACTCTAACTGGAGTTCACTAATGGCGCTCGGTTGGCTACGGCACCACCACGTGACAAAACAACTGCTTCCCATCATAGACACGCTTGATCGTGATCGCGGAACGCAACGCAGCAAGGTCTGGAATGAGCGAGTCGGGGTCATAGATGAAAAATACGATGTGCTCGCAGTCGGGGTGTGACCGGTACATCTCTATATCGTCGTGAAGCTCTTTGGAAATGTTTTTGCCATGAGCAGCATCACGAACAAACTTCGCTTCAATAATAGTTTTGGCTGTCTTGGAAAGGAAGTCCTTGATTACATACCTATTCGCAACCTTGCTTGTGGGGTTCTCGTACACCAAGTCCTTCACCCAAGGACGCAACATCAAATAGACGACATCCTGAACATCAGCCTCGCTAGCTATGTTCAGCTTCAAGCCGCTCGAACGACGTACATTGAGATATCTAACGCATTCACGAAACTGCTCAAGAGCGTTGATGATGTCGGCAGCCGCCAGCTTCGATTGAGGGTCTGACTCAAGATCCGGGCGAAGCGACGCAAGCCCAGCTAAGATTTCCGCTTGCTGTTCAATTTGCTTTTTCACTTTGGTCGTCGATAAATGTGATTTGCGATGCTCTCAAGGATTGCATCATAGTCAGCCTTGGTCTTATTTTCAGGAAGGTGTATGTGCAAATCAATCCTAATTGCCGTGTTACCCGAGGGCTGACCTCCTCGGTCTAGTGAACCGCTCACGTCAGTTCCCGGGTCTTCGCCTGCGGCCAGTGGATCTGCCGCACCGAATGTTGCATATGCGGCAAGCGCCTTGAAAGTATCTACCTGGAGCTTGATTGTACTTTCAGCGCCACCAGAATGAATATTGAAAAACCGCTTCAACTCATCGTTAGTTGCGTTCTCCGGGTGTAGTACATTTTGGAAAAGCTCTGGATAAGTGCTCTGTATCAACTGACCCAAAGCGTTGGGGCCAGTATCCTTCTTCATAAAGGCAACATATTGTGCTGTTGGCTCTCCAGTGGAGCCAATCAATCCGATTGCCTTCAAAACACGAAGAGGACTAGAGTCGTTCGAGCTCGTAACACCCCATCCTTTGAGCGTATTTAGGATGACTTTTACCGGCTTGGGCTTTTCAGGAATTGTCTCCAGTATGCGTCGCAACACTGCGGGCGTGACGACATAAGGGAATTTTGGCTCTCCAGCTTGAGCCTTATCCTGAACACCTGCCTTCTTTGCTTGTTTTGCAGCCATGAGGCTGATAATAGGCCCCTCGCTGGAAAAATGCAACATCTATGCCCTTTGCGGCAACTTTCTACTGCTATCGGTCTAAACCATGACGCGCTAAAATCGCCCCGAACCCTGAAAGGACGGGTGGGGTTAGATACAGTTCGATTTTTTCGTTGGGTGGACCTGGGGAGAATCGAACTCCCCCCTCCTCCTTGCAAAGGAGGCGTTCTACCACTGAACTACAGGCCCGTTTCGTGAAACGATAATACCTTATTTCTCGGCGTTTGTTAAGCTCTGCAAAAAGATTTCACCGCCGCGCTTCCAGGAGAGTCTTGAGCTGCCTAAAACTCGCGCCTTCATTCCCATCTCCGCCAGCTTTTCGGGATTCTTGAGGAGCTGCTCAATTGCATCTGCTAAGGCGTGCGGATTGCCCGAGGTTATGAGCTTGCCAGTAATATTGTCGTCAACCTGCTCGGCTAATCCGCCAACCGTTGTTACGACGACGGGGCGGCCAACGGCGAGAGCCAGCGAAATCATCCCAGACTGACTACCTTGTAGATATGGAAGCACGATAAGATCGCTAGCAACGACGTAGCCGGTTGTTTCGGCCTGCGTCAGCCAGCGATTTTCTAAAATAATACCGAGCGAATACATTTTTGCTTTTAACTCCTCGGTAAAGGTGCCGCGACCGGCGATTAAAAGATTCGCCGAGACGCCACGGGTTTTAAGAATTTCAAAGGCGTCGATTAATACATTTAAACCTTTGTACGGCTCAAGGCGGCCGATGCAGGCCAGCAGCGGCTTATTTTTATTCGTAAAGCGCGGGTCGAGCGTTACCTGCGAGGCGGCGGAGGCGTAGGCACCAAGCGGAATGACAATGATTTTTGAGTGGGCCAATTTGCCCTCAAGCTGCGTTTTAACGAACTCACTGTGGCAGATGATGACGTCTGCAGTGCGTGCCTGGGCCTCCTCGAGACGCTTAGAGAGCCCGCTGCGCTGCTCTTTGTCGGTAAACGGGTTTTCGTGCACGGCGTGGTACCACTTGAAGCGTAAAAGCGTCGCCAGCGTCGGCAGCATCATCAACCACGGATGGAAGTGGGTACTTATGATGGTGTATGGTTCTCCTTGTCGCTTGTAACGTGCAATTAGAAACAGAAGTCGGACGGGGCGGATAAGGGTGAGTGTCCAAAATAAAAATGAAGGCGCCGATGAGTTGAAGGTCGGAATGACCCGCACGGTCCGGTACTGCCCCGAGTTAAAGTCTTTAAGCAGTTCGTTGCCGGAGCTGATGATGATTTCGTGTTCGGTGCGCAGCTCGCAAAGCGCATTTGAAAACTCCAGCGCGTCACGCGGAGCGGCGCCGGATTTTTGCAGTGAAAGCAAAAGTAGGCGCATATTAGGAGATGAGCTTGCGAGTTTCTGCTGGGCCGATATTAAAGAGTGGGTCGATGACGGAAAGATTTGGGATAAAGGCGTCGCTCGCCCACTGCTGCGGATAAGGTTTTGCGGCGAAGTCATTTAAAACAACCTTAATCCCCGCCTGACCAAAGAGCTTTAAGTCCATATACCCGGCGTCCATTCCCGCCAAATAGGTGTCTGCGTCAAGGAGCTGGCAGATTCGGACAAGTGCTTCTGTCGCTTTTTTGCCCTGCAGATCAAGTTCGTGTGAAAAAACAATCTTTGGCTTGATGCCAAGCATATCGAAGCAGGCCTCCTGCAAGTGCCAGTTAAATTCGCCCAGTGAAACATATGGCTTTTCGTAAGCCGCTTTGAGTTTCGGGAAAACTTCGTCAAAAAACGGTGCCTTGCCGTAAGCCTCCTTTAAAATGCTCAAATGACTTTGGACAAAGGTCGCGTTTGCCGGCGTGGCCACCTGGAACGAATCGCCGAGATGATGCGTAACCGGAACGGTCAGCCACTCGGTGCCGTGCTTTGTTTTAATCTTATTGCGATTGTGCCAGTCGTTTTTGCTATACTGCGCCGTGTCGTAAACGACAAAAATATCCGCCTTCAGGGCCTTTCGATAAAGCCCGAGGTATTGGAAAAACATCGGCTGGTGAATCGTGCAAACCATGCAGCCAGTTTACAGTATCAATTGATAGACTTCAAAGCCCTCGAAGTACTTACCGCCTTGGTAGATTTGCAGTGCCAAAAAGTCGGCCTGGCCGCGTACGGCGCGATCGGCCATATACACGTTCTCGCCTTGCGACTTGTGAATTTGTGTCGCCTTGGTCTTTACCTCAATTGTTTTTGTCACATCGACGTACAAGTTCGGCATAAACTGGCGGTTTGAGCTTGGGGTCTGGTAATACATTACGAGCGGGACAAAGCGCGCAGCTGAAACAGCGGCACGGGCAACGGCGCGGTGATCCTGGTGAGTATCATTGGGCGAGTTGACGATAACGCAGGTTGGCTTGAATTCGTTTATGACCGCCTCAAGCATACTGATGGTTGGGTGACCCTCCGGAATCGCGGTGTCTGGCAGTTCGCCAAAGTAGACCTTCGCGTCAATCAGCTTCGCCGAAGCAAGTGCCTCATCGCGGCGCTTTTGCTCTGCTCCGCCAACACCACCACAGGTCGCGATGAAGTGAGCGATCTTGCTACCTTCTTTTTTGTACTTTGCGAGTGTGCCAAAACAACCGAGCTCAATATCATCCGGGTGCGGACCAATCGCTAATATACGTTCAAAATGATTCTCTTTCGGGACAATGTGTTTTGATTTCATACGAATATTTTACCAGACAATAGGCTAAAAATAACTTTACAATTATACCTTTTTAGTATAAAATAGCAAGCGGCAATGCGGCGGGATTGTCCCGTTCGCAGAAGCTAGGAGGTGGGTATGCCCCATCCAAACGACACTGTTCAGCTGGCGGTCTTCAGTCGCGAAGGCAACCTGCTTCTCGTCATCCGAAAGCGCAAGTCTGGGAAGTTCCTGGAGTTGCCCGGTGGCAGCTACGGTCTGCAACAGGATCAGGCGCCGCCTGAGGCAGCGAAGAGCTCACTGCTCTACTGGGCGGGTACCACCTGCCACCAGATGGCGGCCATCGGTCCGGGCCAGGAGTGGTCGAACGCCGTCAATCCCGGCGCCCACTACATCTTCTTCCATGCGATCCATGGCTTGGCAACTGCCGATGGCGCTGCCGCGACGCGATGGGTTGACCCGGACACGCTCCGGCGGTGGTACAAGGCAGGCATGTCTCCCACCGGCGAACATCTCGACCCTGCAATCTTCACGGCCCTTGGCCTGCTCGGCCTCTAGAGCGCGTCCCGTGTCCGGGCGACCCGCAACCGCGGAGTCGCCCGGCGCCAAACCTATTTCAGAAACTCCAGAAGATTTTTGTGATGCATTTCGCAGACGGCAATAGGAGAATGCGTCTGTAGTACGTACTGATAGTTTTTTTCTATAGTTTCATTTCTGAAATTCTCGTCGCCGAGCAGGTGGAGCGTTAACTCCGGTAGCTTATCGATCGGCGTTTTAATAACTTCGTAGTTGTCGAGCGTAATAATCGGTTTTTTGCAGAGCATCACCTGCATTGGCAGCATCGAGAGCGCGCCGATAGAAAAGTCGCCGAAAACTAAATCTGCTCCGCGAATAACGCTGGCGAGCGTGGGCTTGTCCATGTAGGGTAGGAAGTTGTAGCGTGGATCGTGCAACGTGGAACGTTTATAAAAATCAACTAATTCCCCTGTTTCTAATAAATGCAGAACCGCATTCGGATATTTCGGAAGAATTTGATTTTTGAAAATATCGAAGGCGACCTCCGGCTTTTTGTCGCCGTGCAGACGGGCAGCCAGCAGAATCGCGGGTGAACCTTCTAGCTTCTTAACCGGGCCCTCCGGCGTAAACTGCGCCGTATCGATAGGATTTGGGAGCCACTTTGGCTCACGGCCACACCACTGCTTAATCGGCTCGACGAGATCCGGCGTAGAAACATACAAAATATCCGGCTCCTGCACTTTGGCGACAACCTTCTTCTCAATCAGCCGGTCGAGTAGCGAGCCAAGCCAGACCTTCCATGGTGTGTGTAGGTCTTTTAAGTAGTCCTTACCCCGTACGCCCACATCAAAGCCGTGGATCTCAAAGACAGAGATCTGTTTTGGCTGCTTTTTAAACTGCAAAAAGGCTTCGGCGCGGTTAAAATGCACGATATCAAATTTTTGAACCTCCCCTTTGGCGTACATCTGCTTAATGAGGCGGTAGTTGCGCCAAACATACGAAAGCGCGCGCTCCGGCTTTTCGAAACCGTCCGGTGTATAGGTAAAATCAAAAGCCTCGCTTAAGTGCGCCTTAAAAAGCTGATACTGAAAGTAGAACGAGTTGATTAAATAACTTTTTTTCATACGAGCATTTTAAGTTGGTGCTTGATCCAGCCCTTTGCCCCAAATTTCGGCCCTAAAAGATTACGTTTGACGTACTGCGCGGCAAAGCTGTTTTCCGGTTGGCCAAACAACAAGCTAAAGCTCATCGGCAAATACAGCTTCTTAAATAACGGTGAGATTTTTTCTGACCTCGTGCGGCAGATGGGCGCATCGGCGCTCATAAACGCTGTGTTTTCGCGCAGTAGGCGCTTAGTGTAGGGCTGCACAATCGGCTGCAGACGCATTTGCAGCTCGGTATCAAGATGCTTAACTATCTCCCAGGCCGCCTCAATACCCTCTAAGAGCAGCTCTTTGGCCTCATGCACGCCGACATTCGGATATTGCTTGCGAGCCTGACGAATACGGGCTAAGAAGCTTCCAGAAACCGAGCCCGGCATCCAGACGTTTGCATACTCGAAGTCGTTCAGGTGCGTCAAAATTGCTTTTACATTGCAGCTTTTTTTATCGCGATAAAAGTTACGTAAGAAGGCGTAAAAAAACATTCCGCCGAGCTTGATAATCGGCGCCTCGCTGGGTGCCGGCTGCGCGGCAGCAATCGGCGTGCCGTAAAGACACGTTAACTGTGTATAAGGCAGATACGACTGCGCCGTTGCAAACTGCTCGGGTGAGTAGATACCGCGAAGGTCTACACACGGGTTTGTCGAAGTAAACGGTCGGGTCTTTTCTGCAACGATAATCAGGTCAAGGTCAGAGAGTGAGGAGCCGTCAGAGAGGCCGGCTTGATAAATAGTCCGTAAATCGGCGCCAAAAGCCTGCTTTATTTCCTCCAGTATCGGACGCGTGTCGAGCATAATTAAAGAATCTTCAGGTGTGTGAGCGTTTTCTCGAGACCTTCATCGACAACCAAGCGTTCACAGGCGTGGCGCTCGCAAAGCTTCTTAAGCGTTTCATTATCTGAATCAAACAGAAACTGCCACCGGGTCGGGTCAACGAGTAGGAGCGCGGCGTAGGCGCTCTGTTCCGGAAGCTCCGCGGTAATTAAATTAATCGCTTTAAGCGCCTGGTAGGCCTGCTCGCGCGGCAGCTGATATTGTGCAAACTGCTCGCCGTGGGTTAAGACGTATATTTTGTTAATTGCCACTGGTGTGATATCGGCACAGGCGCCTTCCGAAAACGGGAAGAGGCGCTCGCCGTCGGTTAAAACAAAATTTTCGGCTAGGATCTCTGCGCCGAGTTCTTTTTTGAGTGCCTGCACTAAGGTGCTTTTGCCGCTGCCCGGCAGTCCGGCGAAAACAAAGGCGCGATTCCCCATTTTTACCGCTGCACCGGAGAGCGCGATGATGTTCCAGCGATTGGCCAGCTGCATAAAGACGAGTTGCTGCAAAATTTGGCGGATGATTGCGCGGTAGTAGTTTGTCTCCGTCTTTGCGCCGGCGAAGAAAAGCTTATTGGCTAGGTGCCTAAAAAAGTTTTTCTGAAAACGAACCTCCGCGTGCCAGGGCTCGGTTAGCGTGATGCGCGATTCAATCCCCTTTGCGTTGGTGTAGAGCGTGTTGTTTTTACTGTCCCAGCCAAGCCCGGTGCCAAGCGTGTGCGGTGAGTAGGAGCTGTGCTCGGTTTTAAACGTCGAGCCCGGCAGGAAGGCTACTGAAACGTTGATATCAGCCTGCTTGTGGTGTTCAGACTCAAATCCGCGCAGATACTGGGCCGCAAACGACATAAAGGCGTCGTTGTGCGCCGTCAGGTTGACGGTAACTCCATGGATAGAAAAAGCTTTCGTTGCCATTTGTTTAGTTTAGCGGATTTGTGATGCAAAGTCAGGCACCGTCATCAATCTGGTGGTCGGATCGCTGTGCGGCTGTTTTGGCTCGCCGGAAACTTTTTTAATCTGCGCGATCAAATGCTCGTCACTTTCAAAGCGTTTCACGATGGCCATATCCTCAAGTTCGGCGAAAACCGGTAAGGCGGAGGCGTAGACGCTGCACCCGGCGTACGCGGCTTCGAGCGCAACGAGCGGAACCGCCATGGTGCTTAACTCATTAGTTGGCGGAAGGATAACGGCGTCGGTCGCCGCCAAAAACTTCGGCATATCTGTGATGTTGCGCTCCAGCCGAATATTGCTTATTTTTTCCGCCGCTAACGCCTCGAGCGCCGGTTTAATTCGGGCCTCCTCCGTTTCGCTAAACTTACGAATTGCTAAAGTAACCCGCACTTGCGGGACGGCTTTTGCGAGTGCGACGACCGTCGCTACTCCGGCGGCGGCGTCCGCCGAGCTCAAATAAGCAACGCGATAGGCATTAGAGGCGGTTCGCTCGGTTTGCTGTGAGGGTTTAGTAAAAAATACCGGCTGACTGGTAATGCGAGTCGCCTCAACGCCCATATCGCGCAGCTTAGTAGCCACGTAGCTCGAGAAACAGCGAAACTCCACGTTGCTTCTCTTCGCGTGATGAGTAATGAAATGTTTTCCAGGGCCCTGCAGCTCGCGCATCGAAAAAATACAGATAGTAATCGGCAGCTCCGGCAGTCGCTGCGTAACAAGTTTGGCCGCAAATAAAAACGACCAGTCGAGCGAAAAAATAATCAGCTTTTTTACGTTCTTCTGACGCAGCTGACGTGCGATATTCCAGGCGCCAAAGTACCAGCTGATATATTTCAAAGCTTTCGCACCGCTTGTCGCAAAGGCATTTATAACTTCGTAGCCGGGATTTTTGAATTCCTCACCATATGAGTCGTGCGAAAAAACTACCAGCTGATCGCCTTGCTTAACGAGCGTCTGGCAGGTTACGTACGAACTCTTTTGAATCCCCTCGATCAGTGGCTCGTGTTGCTCCGGGGCGAAGACTGCAATCGGTTGCATACTAGAATGAAAAAAGCTCGATTAGTTTCTGTTGCGTTACTTCTTTAGTATACCCTCGCATAATGAGCGCACGAGCTTTTTCATTATCGCGCTGTGCAGTTTTCGGATCTGCTAGATAGGCAAGTATATTGGTTGCCAGCTGATCAGCGCTGTATAAGCTGTGAAATTGCGCCGCACCTTTAAAGACGGTATTAAATTGCATGGTGTCCGGCAAACACAGTGCCAGACCCGAGAGAGCCGCTTCGAATACCGACAAGTGCTGGCCGCTGCTAATGACCGAAGAAACAAAAATTGCAAACTTCGGCAGGATGTCAGCTAGCTCCTGGTGCGGCACAAAACCGTGCTCAACGACGGCCTCTTTAAGACCAAGCTGACGCACAAGTGCATGGAACTCCGGCACGCGCACCTCGCCGATGATGTGCAGCTTAATCTCCGGGAATTGTGCGCGGGCGAGGAGCACTGCGCGTAAAATTGTTGCGATGTCATTATCCGGAGTAACGTTACCGACATACACGATATCTTTACCCGGCAGAGCGGCAGGCTTAAACAGTGCGACGTCGAGCGCGATTGGAGCAATAAAAATTTTCTCCGGGGAAATCCCCTCGCGAACCAGAAATTCTTTTTCTCCCGGAGCGATAACGCGAATACGCCAGTATCCATGTAGCGCCAGATTTTCAATGAACTGCTTAAGCTTAGAGCGGCGCGCGATGCTGTCGTGCGCCATAAATATAGCTTTGCGACAGAGCAGCGGCACCAGCAGTAGGTTTTGCCAAATAACCGAGTTAGCGTAGACAAGCGCGTTGCGGTGGCGCCACAAAAAGGCAATCATATGCGGCGTGTCTCGGTGCTCTGCAACTTCGATGCCGGGGCGGTAATTCGGGTCATCAGAAATCTTTACCCGTGCGTCTATCATATAGGCTATCGGCCTATATCCTTTTTCTTTCGCGAGCAAAAGCGGCTCAAGTTGATAGTTTTGAACCTTCGAAAAGCCGTAAAACTGCTTATGGTAGCCCCATATAATAGAAACAAACTCCGGTTGCGGCTTAACCGCCGAAACGACGTAATACGGTGCAAATAACCAGTAGCGCGTCATCTTAAGATAGATTGAGTACAAAAAACGCTTCACCGGATTTTTGAAGTGCTTACCGGCCTCTTGCAGCGAGTCGTAATGCATCGGAATTCTTTTTTCGATGACGAGCCCGGCTTTTGCGAGCTGACTACTCACCTCCCAGGGCGTCATTGTAAAAAACTGCAAACCTTTTTTACGGTTTTGGAAGTAACCTTTTTCGACAAATGGGTTGAGGCCGTTACGGATATCGAGCAGCAATCGCCCACCCTGCGGTAAAAGCTCGGCCGAACGCTCTAAGACCTCGTGCATCGCTTTTGGCGACGACAGATTGTGTAGTGTGTTGCACAACACTATAAAGCGCGGGTTGTGACCGCTTTTCTGATGCAATCTGGTCTCGAGCTTTTCGCAGCGGATTGTGAGACCCGGCAAACGCTTTTGTGCTTCTGCGACCATAGCGGCGGAGCTGTCTACGCCTTCGATGTCCAAGTCTTGCCTGCGATCAAGTAGTTGTTTTAAAAATACGCCATTACCGCAACCAAGTTCTAATACATGGTCATGCGGTAGTGCGGCTTGCGCGACCTCCTGTGCAATAGTTGCGCGAACTTTTGTTTCTAAATCCTGCGCTGCGCCATACGAAAAAGCCCGTTCCTGCCAGAACGGATCCATCGGGTCCTTGTCGCTAGCTGCGTTTGAATGCCCCTTATGCATACGTACCTATCCTACCCGCCAAGTGCTATACTAGCAAGCATGAGTTTCGCCTCATTTCGGACGCTTTTACTCTCAAACACCACTAATCGCCATGCAGTTATTCGAAATGGCTTTTGGCGAGCCTTCGCTCTTGGTTTCAATAAAGTCATCCGCCTGGTCGTCGTTTTAGCCGCCGCTCGGTGGCTCGGACCGGCCGCTTTTGGCCAGTATAACTACATCATCTCGCTGATGACGCTGGCTTTTCTTTTTTCCGACTGGGGCATTAACATTTTGCTGGTTCGTGATGTTCAGCAAAAGCCGGACGAACAGAAAATATTTTCTACCGCTTTTACCGCTAAGGCACTTTTAACTTTCGTTTCGGCTATCGCGGGGCTGGTTATCGCGTATGCCGCCGAAGGCTCACTGTCCCGCATTGCCCTCGTCATTATCGTAACGATGATTCTTGCGAATCTGCGCGAACTCTACACCAACATCATCATCGCTAAGCAGCGCGGCGAGTTCGAGGCCCTTATCGCCATTATCGAAGGGGTCGCCAGCATCGCACTTGCCTGGTTTATTTTGCATGTGCACGCCACCGCCTTTGGTTTCGCAGCGGTCAATGCCGCAACTGTGGTGATTGCTTTTATTGCTTGCGCGCTCATAACTCGACGCTATTTAGCGGTGCATTTGCAAAAAGTACCTTGGCAGGAGGTCAAAACTTTGCTCATTAACGGCTTACCACTCGCGCTTTTTGGCATCATTGGTTATATCTTTTTTTCAGCCGACCAACTTTTTATTAAGCATTACTTCGGCGTAACGGAGGTCGGCTACTACTCGCTGGCAACCCGTCTTATTTTTGCCGCACAGCTCGTCCCGGCACTCGTTGTTTCAGTTTTATTTCCGGTCCTTTCTCGCCTGACAGCAAACAAAGAGCGTCTGCGCTATATGTTCACGCGAGTTACGGCAGCGCTCGTTGGTCTTGGCGCACTGGCGGCGTTAGCCATTATTGTCTGTAAGCAGCTACTGCTTATCGCCGCTCCAGCCTATGAACCTGCCCTGCCGGTTGTGTTTGCTTTAAGTAGCATCTTAATCTTTATGTTTCCTTCGGTGTGGCTTGATAACGTCCTTATCGCTCTCAACAAACAGAAACAGGACTTTTATCTCACGCTTGGCGCGGCGATTTTGAACTTACTTCTCAACTTTTTGCTTATTCCGATTTTTGGCATTGTTGGCGCAGCCTACGCAAGCATAATTAGCCAAGCGGTAAATACCTTGGCTACGTACTGGTATGCGCACCGGGTTATTTCCCGGATTGTCGCGTAACCGTGTAGATACCAACCTCGCCAAGCAGCCGATTCGCGCCCGGAACTTTTATCGTACGCGTGTTTCTGATTTTAAACGGCAAGAGTAAAACGTTGCGATTATAGGTCGTGTGCATCACATACTCCTCGTTGCGCTCCTTACCGATCTTACGAAGACCCAGCTCCATCAAAAACGGACTAGTCGGCATAATGTGGGCCTGGTGTCCGAGCGAGAGATGCGCGTACGTAAACATCGAAGGAATCCCTTTGACGGCGATTTTTGCGGCCGAATAAAGATTCGCGACGTTTGGAGTGGAAACAACGACGCAACCGTCTTTTTTACAGTGCGTGAGACAAACGCGCAAAAAGTGGTAGGGGTTTTCGACGTGTTCGATGACCTCTGTTGCCATTACGACATCAAAAAGACCGAAGTTCTGCTCCTTCTCGAGGTCAAACATCACAAATTTAATCTCATTGCTCTGTTCGAGCATAAAAAGTTGCGGTTCGATGTCTACGCAGACAAATGAAAACGGAATTTTTGCCTCGCGCAATTTCTTTGAAAGTGCGTAGACGTTGTAGCCCTCGCCGGTTCCGAGATCTAAAATAGCCGCCGGATGCTTCGCGGAGAACTTTTCTTTGTGCTTAAGCAGATGATTAAATGCCATCTCGACCGAGCGGTCGTTGACGTTGGGAGCGCTGTTATTACAAACGAGTTTGTTTGGAGTAGTCATTCCAGATATACTATCGTATATGCCTGAAATTGTATATCGCGTTGGCTACATTGACCTCGCTATTCCGGAGCAGAAGTGGTGGGACTCAATTGATGCCCGCACCGAGGTTAGAAAAGCACAAAAAAGCGGCATCACTGTACGCTTCATTGAGCAGGCCAAAGATGCAGCGGCTATCGCCCGCTGTCAGGAACTACAGCAGGAACTCTTTGCGCGCGAAAAAATCCCTTACGCGAAAGATATTTTTGGTGAACTACTCGCACGACCAGATAGTTTGCTCGGAGTTGCGGAGCTTGAAGGCAAAATTATTTCCTGCGTGCTTATCATCGACCAGCCTGATTACTCCTGGGAAGGTGGCCGGATCGCTCGACTGGAGATATCGGCTACAGATGCGGCTTACGCGAAGCTGTGTCCTAATTATCTGCTCATTTGGCAGGCCGCAAACTATCTCCGTACAAAAGGTTATCGGATTTTTAATCTTGATCTGCTTTATTTCGATAATGCGCCTGATCCGGATTTAGAGCGCGTGGCTGCGTTTAAGAAAAAGTGGGCGCTGCTTGAAGTTGAACGTCGCGGGCCGGTAAGCTGGCCGCACTACATCTACATCCGCTTTTTAAAGCGTTTTCATTTTCTCAAAAGTCTCGTCTATCGCTTCCGCGTCGGTTAGCTGCGCGTCTTAATAACGCGAGCCGGATTGCCCACGGCTACGGAGTTAGCCGGAATATCACTGGTCACAACGCTACCGGCGCCTATAACCGCGCCGTCGCCTATCGTTACGCCTTTAAGTACTACTGAATGAGCACCGAGCCAGCAGTTTTTGCCGATAGTTATTGCCCCCTGCCTCCCTCCCTGGTCAGCCTTCTCGACATTAACCGCAACGCCGGCGCTGATGTCGTGATCGCCGCTGATTAAAAAGCAGTACTGTGCAATGCTGGTTTTTTCGCCAATCGTTATCGGCGCAGACTCGCTGGCGGCAAGCGTCGTGAACTCATTAATAAAAACCTCTTGTCCGATTTTAACCGCGCCCTCAAGACGCACGAAACGCCCAAAAGTTGTCCGCGGCGCGATTTCGAGTAAATATGTTTGCGCAGTTTTAATACAACCAAAGATTCGCACCCGGCCAAAGAGCGGTACACGGGCTCCGCGCACCTTGAGCCATAGTACTTTCGGCAGACTCCAGAGCGTGCTTAGTGTTCCGATGAGTTTATTTTTCATTGCTTTGTAGTACCTTAGCATACACCTCGCTGGTCTGCGAAAACATCTCCTCCGCCGAGAACTCCGCCGACAAGCTCGTCGGAATAAGCCGAGCGGGTTCATTTATAACCATTTCTAAAACATCATGCAACGCTTGCGAATTTTGCGGCGCGACTATAAAACCTTCGTTACCAAGAACCTCACGCACACCGCCGACATTTGTTGCGACTATTGGCAGTCCAGCCGACAGAGCCTCCAGTAAGGCAAACGGCATTCCCTCTTTGCGCGATGGCAGCACAAAAAGATCAAAAGCTTTGAGTAATCGCGCGGCATTCGCTTGATTGGTTACCAATTGGACTATATTTTGCAATTTGCGGTTTGCGATCAGCTGCTGGAGATTTTTTTGCTCCGGCCCGGAGCCGATGATTACGAAGTGTGGGGCGTGCAACTTGTAACTTGCAACGTCGGAGGGAAGAGCCGCGATCGCTTCGATTAAAATATCGAGACCTTTTGTCTTGTAAAAATTTGCAATAGTCCCAACGATAAAGCCCTCTGCGGGTAGATTAAGCTGTTGGCGTGCTGCCGAGCGGCCGAGGAAATCAATCGGTTCTAGGCCATTATAGACCACTTTAAGGGCATTTTGAGAGGCGGCCCCGGCGGCCAGCAAGGCAGCATAATCGGCCTTAGAAACCGCGATTGTATAGGCCCGGTATTTCGCCGCTAAACGCTCTAAAAACCCGTATAAAGCCCGTTTTAAGGCTCCTAAGGGCTCATTAAGGATAAAGCCGTGGACGGTATAGATTACCTTGGTTTTTGGGTGCTTTTTGGCCGCTAAAGACCCGATAACCCCGGCCTTCGTGGAGTTAAGATGGAGTAGATCGGGCTGCTCTTTTGCAATCAATTTTTTGAGTTCGGAGATCGCTAGAAAGTCATTGAGCGGAGAGATTTCGCGCTTGAGATGCTTAAGCCGAATCGTTGGAATTCCCCGCTTCGCAGCCTCATCAAAAAGCCAGGCTGCTTCGTTTCCGGCAACAATGGTTCCTTTAAAATGCGCAGCAAGCGCCAGTACATATTTTTGTGCGCCACCGTGATCAGCCGAAGTTATAACGTACAGAATTTTCATGCGGTGGGAGAGGGATTCGAACCCTCGGTGCCTTTCGGCACACACGCTTTCCAAGCGTGCGCACTAGACCACTATGCGACCCCACCGTCCAGATTAAACCGTTCTCGAAGAATCCTTCTTTTATAACCTTTTTTTCATTCTTTTTCCAGCATCACGCTTATTTTTTTTGACTCGGTAGTATCAAAGCCCAATAGAGTAAAAGGTCTTCTAGATTTTGTGGCACTGACCGCCCCAGCGTTATGTTCACGTATGCGTCGTTGGATATTGTTTGTCCTTCCAATATATAAATTTCCGTCTTTTTCGCTTTTTAAAAAATAAACGTAAAACATATATACTAGACCCCTGCCTGCCGGCAGGCAGGACTATGCGACCCCACCAATGCGTCATAGCTTATCGCAAACAAGCCCGCGGGTAAAGCTACAGGTGAATCATTGACCCACTCGCCTCATTGCCTTCGATGAGATTGCGGAGATTAACCAAGTCGCGACCATTAGCCATGAATACCACTAAATTCTTTTCGGCGGCAAGCTTGGTCGCGGTTGGGTCAAACGGCGCATTCATACCCGGCTGCCAATTGGACGGGATAATTTTCATGTACTGCTCCCACGTGAGGTCGAGAAGCTTTTCGGCGTTCGGATTAGTACGCGGGTCGGCGGCATACACAAAATCCGCAGTGCTTAAATTAATAATTGCACCAGCACCGTACTCAACCGCCAGCATGACTGCATCATGATCAGTCGAGCAACCAGGTTGCCAGCCCCCGCCAACAATGACGGGCTTCGTAAACGCCGGCGGTTTACTCGGGTCTTCGATAATAACTTCTTGAGCAATTTCTCCAAGCCCCGCACGCACCAGGTGCGCGTTAAGCTTAGTACTGGCAATTCCTATCCAGTCCAGATCGGTGTCGGAAATAGCGGCGAGTTCTTTGGCGACGTCCTGATAAATACGGCAGATCTTCCCGCCACCAGTAATAATGACAAATCGGTAGCCGGCTGCGACGTAGCTATGTATTTCGCCAACAAATTGCTTTAGGAAATCTTTATCGAGTCCTGTCGCGGGATAAAAAATTGATCCGCCGAGAGAGATAATGATTGGCTTTTGCTTATCAAAATTAAATTGCATAGCTACATCATACACAAAAACACCGCCTTTGAGGAGCGGTGTTTTTGTTTTTTACATCATACTTCCCATGCCGCCCATACCAGGGCCAGGCGCTGTTTCCGGCTTCGGAATATCGGTAACCGCCGCACCAATCATTAGGTAGTTACTCGCCACAGAAAGTGCGCTCGTAAAGGCGGTCTTAGTTACCTTGAGCGGGTCGATAATACCGGCACTCTTCAGATCGCTGATCTCATTGGTGATGGCGTTAAAGCCAGACCAGGACTGCTCACTGCGGCGCGTGCGCAACTTAGCGATAATGCCGCTGGCCGACTCGCCGCTATTGGTTGTGATTGCGACGATAGGAGCCTCCAGGGCACGCATCAGGATGGTGTGGGCTGCTTTGGCTACCTCGCTACCGTTTGCCTGTTTGAGATGGAGCGTGACGTTGAACAAGGCGATGCCGCCGCCCGGGACAATACCCTCCTCCATAGCGGCACGCGTAGCGTGGACAGCATCTTCGACGCGCTGCTTAAGCTCCTTTTGCGCGCTTTCAGTCGGTGCACCAACCTTAATAACGGCTACTCCTCCGGCAAGCTTGCCAAGACGCTCTTGTAGTTTTTCCTTGTCGTAGCTGCTTTCGGTTTTCTTAATCTGCACCTTGATTTCACCAAGGCGTTTTGCGATTTGCTCTTTGCTGCCCTTACCACCGACAATCGTAGTGTTGTCTTTGGTTGCTACAACGCGATGAGCCCGGCCGAGCTGATTGAGGTCAAGCGTTTCGATTTTTTTGCCCAGCTCGTCAGTAACAAATTCTGCCCCGGTTACGATAGCGATATCTTCCAGCATTGCTTTTTTTGCATCGCCAAAGCCGGGAGCTTTAATCGCGAGAACGTTAAAAGTGCCGCGCAGTTTGTTAACGACAAGCGTGGTGAGGGCCTCTCCATCGATATCGTCGGCGATAATAACCATGTCCTTCTTTCCGGACTCGATAACCTTCTCTAAGACCGGCAAAAGCTCCTTCAAAGAAGAGATCTTCTTATCGGTAACTAAAATGTACGGATCTTCTATGGCAGCCTCCATACGCTCGGCATTACTGACCATGTATTGGCTGATGTAACCCTTGTCGAACTGCATGCCTTCGACGACTTCATACGAGTTAGAAATGGTGTTGGAGTCCTCGACGGTTACAACGCCCTCTTTGCCAACCTTCGCCATTACTTCGGCGATAAGTTTGCCAATCTCACGGTCTTTGGCGGAAAGGGTAGCCACCTCCTCTACCTTTTTGTTATCGTTGATGAGTTCGCGCTGGTGCTCGAGGTGTTTGATGACGGAATCAGCACCCTTCTTAAGCTCCTCTGCGAGCTGAATGACATTGAATCCTTTCTCGTGAATAGCCTTTTCGCCCTCCTCGATCATCGCGTGCGCTAAGACCACGCTGGTCGTTGTTCCATCGCCAACATTGTCGTTAGTCTTATCAGCCGCCTGCTTAATAAAGTCCGCACCAAGATTCTCAAACTTGTCTTCGAATTCAATTTCCTTGGCGACGGTAACACCGTCGAAGGTAACCATCGGCGCGCCGTAGCCTTTTTCAATTACCACAGCCCGCCCGCGAGGGCCAAGCGTCATCTGCACGGCTTGCGCCAACTTATCGATCCCTTTCTTTATCGAAGCACGCGCCTCTTCATTGAATCGTACGTTTTTGGCCATAGAAATTTGCAACAGTTAATTATTAATAATTTATAATTAATTGTTCTAAGAAAGTATTGCTAAGATATCATCTTCATCGGCAACTAAATACTTTTTGCCTTCTAGCTCAATTTCATCCGGACCGTACTTCTTAAAAAGCACTGTGTCGCTAATCTTCACGGTCATGGGAATCGTGTCACCATCTTCGTCTTTTTTACCCGGTCCAACGGCGATAATTTTACCCATTATAGGCTTATCGCCACCGGCGGAATCAGGCAAAACAATTCCCGACTTGGTTGTCTTTTCTGCGCTCACCGGCTCAATAAAGACCCGGCTTCCTAGTGGTTGTAAGTTCATAAGTAATAAAATAAAAAAAATACCGACTTTTTTAAAGTACTTAGGAGTATAGGCGGTTTTTCCGGCCTGTCAATTGACGTCTATTGCGCGTTAATTTCGCCGGGTCTGGGCGGTGTTATTACGCCGCTGCTCAATGTCTTCCCGCAGTCAGTCGAAAAGTCATAAGTTGGTTTTTTACCAGTTTCGTCAACCGTAATCCGAAGCTGCGAACCGCAGGCGACGCTATTACCGGCTGGCCGCTGCTCAATTGTAAAGGTCTGCGAAGGGCCGGCAAGGCGCCACGATGGTGAGCCGGGCTGGAATTTATAGGTCCAAACCCCGCCCGTAGCAGGGGTTCCGTTGATATAATGCTTAAATTTTGCCTCGAATGTCAGTGGGAGCTTATCTTTCTGGAAGACAACAGAGCCAGGATAGTCAGTCCAAATTATCGACGTCGGAGAATGCGTCTTAAATCCTTTTGACGGCGCGTTATAATCATCCGGACAAAAATCTACGCCATCTGCCGGACAGCTTCTCTGCAGGGAGCCGGGTGGAAGCTTGCTTATTCCCGTGGCGTTCAAAAGCTCAGCATGCGTGCCACCAGTAAAATTTTGCCAACCTGGAACAGTTGTCGCTGCTGATTGGCCGGTACCAGCGTAAAGAGTCGGGATGTAGATATCTTTATTGCTGTCGGGACTGTCGCTATTGTAGACCACCGTTGACTTAACCTGCTGACCTTCTTGGCACGCCGATGCATCGCTGCCCGAAGTTAAGATTGCTTGAATACGAAACCCATATTTGTACACGTAGACATTATCACCAGCATCATCTTGCACGGGATTTTGCGCGACTTGAGGACCGAGCTCGATTAATTCAAGCTTATCAATACCGCAAAAAGGAGCTGTATTTGGGGCTGAAAAGTTTCCGTTTGAACCCATCCAAAAAGGCTGTGCAGGCGTGAAACTAAAGCGAGCGTAAGCGGGCGGTACTGGTACAATCGGCTTATTCCAAGCTTGCGCAGTCAATGAATCTTCTCCCGGAAAGAGACGCGTAGCACGGATAACATAGTTGCCCGCCTCCAAAGGATCAGTGAAGTTGATTTCTCGTTCCGCCTCATTAAATTCAACTTTTTCGGTGAATACATCCGGTACGGCAGCGTAAACACCGGGCTCGAATGAGCCGATATTATAGTGAACGTCGAGCGGCTTCCAGTCTTCTGTTCCTTCTAGGGAATATGAAAATGCGACAGGAGCCGGAGAGCCCTCTTGATTAAGACTTTTTACCTTTAAGACGGGATTAGTTTCGGCTAATGCATCGTTTGAAGCACTTAAGAAATGCAGCGCGGCCAACTCGCCCTCGCTCGCCCTCCCTGCGTCAACCTGACCGGACCGATTGGCGACGTAAGCGATGCCGACAAGAATACCGAGCACAAGACCAGCGGCCGCCCAGGAGTACCAAGCGTGGACACGATGGGCGCTTACAACTTTAAAATTTTCACTTAATTGAGCAATCACTTTCTCTGCCTTTGTATCTTCTTCCATAAAAAAATTATGCCTATGTACGTAATAATGTTTTGAGAATATCAAAACGGCTCACGACCCCCGTAAGTTTACGCTGTGGGTCAATAATGGGAATCGGATTAACGGCGTGGTGATCCTGAAAAGCCTTAACTGCTTCTTCGTAAGTAGCAGTCGTCGGCAGCGTAAAGGGATCTTTATTCATAACATCTCTTGCGGTCATCTTCATCACCGCGGCGACGTCATTATTGAATTCTTTTTTATCTTTATTCAGTACCGGAATCTCCCCAAGTAGCTTTTGCAGTGTTGGCAAATGAACACCGGAAGGGCCACTGATGAGATTGTATTCGGTGATCAATCCAACCAGCACATTCGTCTTATCAACGACCGGGACCCCGTTAAATCCGTGCGAACTAAGGATTTGGGTGATTTCCGCAAGCGTCGTCTCCGGTTTTACTGAAACCGCCTCCTTTGTCATCAGGTCTTTAATTAAAAGCATATAGCTATCTATGTGTGGCCGAATAATTTAAGCAACTTCAAAAGATCATATCGACTGACGATGCCGACTAATTTTTTATTCTCATCAACGACAGGAATGGGATTGACGCGATGGTGCTGGTTAAACATAGCAAGCGCGGCTTCGAATGTTTCGTCGTAGCGAAGCGTCATTGGCTGTTTTTCCATGACATCAGCAACTTTCAGTCCGGCTGTTTTTTTAACCTGCTCATTCAAAAACTGTAATTCAGTCGCTTCGGCGCCGGGACCTTGTGCAATTTTTTCTAAAGTCGGCAAATGCAGGAGCGACTCCGTCGCAATAAGATTGTACTGCGTTACCAAACCGACCATATCTCCCTTTTCATCAAGTACCGGTAAACCACTGTAATGCTTTTCTAGCATAACCTTAAAGGCATCCAAGATACCTACTTGCGGCGTGGTGGTAACCGGATCGCTCGTCATTATGTCCCGAACAAGCGTAGCTGAATCCATGACGTTACTATACCCTACTTATGAGCTCCTGTCAGATGATTCCTGTGGAGGAAATCGTATATATTGAGCAGCGCTTTAACTGCATCACCTGCCGAAATATTGTTTTGTTTATAGAGAACATCCGAAACATCTCCGGCCGCCCAAATACCCGGGCAGCTCGAAGCTTGCGTCTTATGATCGACAATGACTTCGCCGATCTGGTTTAGTGCTGCAAGACCTTTTACGAAATCACTATTCGGCGTTGACCCAATTTCTACAAAGAACCCTTGTATCGCTAACTCTTTCGTTTCACCGCTTACTTTATCTTGATAACGGACACCGGAAACCATTTTATCACCTAGGATTTCTTCGCTTACCGCATTATACAAAATGGTAACCTTCGGATGACTTTTAACTTTTTCTTGCGTAACCGCATCGCCACGAAGCTCAGTACCGCGGACTAACAAGTAAATTTTGTTGGCATATGGGATAGAGTCAACAACCGCCTCTAATCCGGCGTTTCCGGAGCCGACAACAGCCACATCCTTACCTTTAAAGAGCGGTGCATCGCAGGTTGAGCAGAAAACAACTCCCTTACCGTCGAGACGGTCTTCTCCCGGGATACCGAGTCGCTTACGACGACTTCCGCTGCCGACAAAAATCGTGCTGGTTTCGATTTTTTTACCACTGCTGGTCGTAATTAAAAAGTGACCGTTTGGCGGGCCGCCATCAACTTTGACAACACCAACGACCCGCTCTCCATCAATCACATCAATTCCGTGAGCGCGGACGTGCTCTTCAAGGTCCTGCGCTAGCTTAATCCCCGAGATGGCTTTTGTGCCAACCCAGTTATAAATCTCGTTTGAAACAATCGACTGTCCGCCGAAAGTTTCGGTAATAAGCGCGGCCTTGATTTGCTTACGTCCGGCGTACACGCCGGCCGCAACCGCCGCCGGACCGCCGCCAATGATCACTAATTCGTACATGAAAATTTAGTAAAATTTTCACCCCGCCAAAGGCGTGGGTTGGTTACACCAGCGCAGCCTCGACCTCGTTTTTATTGAATCCGACGATGATAGTTCCGCCAATATCGAGTACCGGCACACCAAGCTGGCCTGACTTTGTCACCATTTCGTCTCGCGCAGCATCGTCTTCGGCAACGTTTACCTCGGTGTACTCAATGTTTTTGCTTTTAAAGTACTCTTTGGCCATTTTGCAATAAACGCAGGTTGGGGTTGAGTAAATCTTGACTGTTTTCATAGTGAAATCGAAAAAATAATTATTTTAGTAATTTTGGATGCGTCTGCCCAAAAAGTATACCACGCGTGTCAAGAGCCCGCGTGGCCCACGCATACTACTTCCCGGCTTTCGAAATTTCGTTTTCTATAACCTGCTTAAAAGAATCGTACGGATAGGCTCCTTCGATATAGACATTGTTAATAAAGCTTGCGGGTGTCCCGCGGATACCAAGCGCCACGCCGTCATTAAGATCTTTGGTGACCTCATCTTTCGTTGCCGGATTAACCAAACAGTCCGAGAATTTTTTTACATCTAAACTGAACGATGCCGCAAGCTGTTTAAAGTCGACAGAAGATAAAGAATCTTGTTTCGCATAAAGCGCATCATGATAATCCCAATATTTTCCCTGCTCGCCCGCACATTGCGCGGCCTCCGCGGCAGGGCGTGCGTACGGGTGAATGTTCTCGAGCGGGAAATCTCGGAAAACCATTCGTACTTTCCCTGTCTTCACGTAGTCGTTACGCAGGCGCATTTCAACACCATCAGCCTGCTGCTTACAAAACGGGCACTGATAATCACCGAAAATAATCATAGTGACCGGGGCAGTTGGTGACCCTAGGATGGAATCATCGTCGATTGAAAGACTTGCAGTGCGAGCATCACCGACGGGCGCAACAAAGGGTTTATCGCTTGGTTTATAGACCACCGCGCCGGCTATGATAATGCCGGCGATAATGATGCTCACGGGGAGCATGATTTTGTTCGTTTTACCTGAATGGGCTTGCGCAGTTTCGTGTTCCATAGTGCTTGTTGTTTATATTTGAAAAATAAGACTACTTCAAGTATACTACTATAGTTGCGTGCCTTAGCAAAGGACGCTTTTTCTTTATGAAAAAGGAACGCTCTTCTGCGACTACAACTGCTCACTGGCTTCACGGAAACGCTCGTTATGCCGTTCTACTGGCCGGCGACATAGTCGCCTACTACACAACGCTCATTCTTACGCTGGTTTTGCGCTATGGCGCAGATAGTTTCCACGGTGATGTATTTTTTGTCCACCGTTATGCCTTTAGCATAGGCCTCATCTTGTGGCTGATCGTTTTTTATATCGGTGGCCTTTACGATCGGCATATCGTTGTCCGTAAGGTGCTCGATCGGCGCTTCTTTGCGCTTGTCGGCATTGGCGGGTTGCTTCTCATCCTGCTGTTCTATTTCGTGCCGTCGCTGGGTATCACGCCAAAAACAACGCTCGTCATCTTCGTTATTTTTTACGCCATTATCGGGTACGGCTGGCGAATGATTTTTAACTCGCTAGTGCATACAGCCTCAGGCAAAGGCTCGGTCCGAGTTATGATTATCGGCGCCTCGGTGGCCGCAGATGAAGTGGCAACATCTCTCTCGGGCAATCCGGCCTATGGTTACGTCGTTGTACAGTGGCTCAAAGAAGGATTGCAATCATTCGCCGACCCAACAAAGTTTCTCGAAGATATCCGCTCTCACGGCATTGACCTCCTCGTCATTCCGCAGAATCTTGAGCATGACCCGGGGGCGGTGCGCGTTCTTTACGCGGCCCTGATGAGTGGAACCTCGATCATAACTCTTCCCGACTTCTACGAACGCATTTTTGAAAAAGTCTCTCTTGCTATTCTTGATGAAGCCTGGCTTATACGAAATCTCTCTGATAGACGCCCCCGTTACCAAGCAATCCGCAGAGTCTTTGAAGTCTTCGCGGCGGCCTGCATTCTCGTCGTTACCAGCCCCTTGCTACTCCTGGTAGCGTTCCTTATACCACTTACTTCCCGGGGGCCGATTTTTTATAAACAAAACAGAATCGGTTATGACGGCAGGCCCTTCGTTCTTTATAAATTCCGCAGTATGTACAATCATATCGAAAAAAATCCCGACGCAGAGCAGGGTTCTCCTACCTGGTCTTCGGGTAAAAGCGACCCCCGAATCACTCCCCTTGGCCGCGTTTTACGCGCTTCGCACATAGACGAGCTTCCGCAGCTCGCCCTCGTGATCAAAGGAACTCTTTCATTTGTCGGTCCACGCCCCGAGCGCCCGGAATTTACCGCGGATCTTGAGACGAAGATTCCTTATTACACCCTGCGCTATCTTGTCCGGCCGGGCATAGCCGGTTGGGCGCAGCTTAATTATCCCTACGGCGCCAGCGTCGAAGACGCTTATCAAAAGCTGCAATACGATATTTACTACATCAAACACCGTTCATTTTGGCTGGACCTTACGATTGTTTTAAAAACTGTTAAGAGAGTTTTTATCCCGGCTGAAGCAAGCAGACTGGCGGAAGCATAATATGAATTCTTCCTTAAAAATTATCGTTACCGGCGGCGCAGGTTTTATCGGTTCTCACATTGTGGACGTTTACATCGCCGCGGGCCATTCGGTAGCGGTCATCGACAACTTTTCTACCGGCAACAAAAACAATTTAAATCCAAAAGCCCGCCTCTACGAAGCTGACATACGAAATCCGGATGAGCTTAAACGTATTTTTGCCGTCGAAAAGCCTGCTGTTGTTAATCATCAAGCTGCTATCGCCTCGGTGGTTCACGGATCCGAAAGCGAGATTGATGAAACAAATGTCACAGGCACAAAGAATGTTTTAGAAGCAGCAGCACCGTATATCAAGAAATTCATTTTTGCCTCAAGCGGCGGCGCCCTCAATTCATCGCCTAAAAAAATCCCTGCGGACGAATCCGAAACGCCAACACCGATTTCCGCATACGGACGATCGAAACTTGCCGGAGAAGAAGCTGTCATTGCGGCTGCAAAAAAATATAGCTTTGCGTATTGCATTCTCCGCCCTTCAAATGTCTTCGGACCGCGCCAGAATCCTTTCGGCGAAGGCGGTATCGTAGCAATCTTTACGAATTTAGCCAAAGAGAACAAGCAACCGACTATCTACCGCGAAGACGCCACCCGTGATTATGTTTATGCTTTAGATCTCGCGCACGCCAATCTGCTAGCACTCACCGAAGCTGCCAACGAAACTTTGAACATCGCCTCGGGCACAGAAATCACAAATGCCAAAGTCTACGAATCAATAGCAAAAATCTTTAATTGGCAACAGAAGCCTTTGCTTGCTCCCGCCCGCCCCGGAGAAATTTTCCGCAGCTGTCTTTCCCCGCTTAAAGCGGAACGAATCTTAAAATGGAAGACACTTACCTCATTTCAGGACGGCATCGCGCAGCTGCACGCTCTTTTGACTCGCTAAATCATGCTCACAATTTTTAAAAATCTTTTGTTCGGAAACAAGACGGTCGGCCAAACGTTGGTTAAAAACACAACGTGGCTTTTCATCGGCGAGATTCTGGGCCGTCTTATCCGCTTTTGGATAGTCGTTTATGCTGCACGCGTTTTAGGCGCTGCTGAATACGGTGTTTTTTCCTACGCACTGACTATCGCCGCGTTTGCGACCATCTTTGCCGACATTGGCATCTCCGCTCTTTTAACCCGGGAGACAAGCAAAGCCCCTGAACTGCGGCAGCGTTATTTTAACGCTATGCTTTTGGTGAAGTTCATGCTGATTGCAGTTGTTGCTGTCGGTATTTTCGTGATCACTCCACTCATCACTAATATTACCGGCGCCATTGCCCTTATCCCTCTCATCATAGCAATGTTCAGCTTTGACAGCCTGCGAGAGTTCGGGTTTGGAATGCATAGGTCGCTGGAAAAAATGGAGCTTGAGGCTATAACGAAAATTGTAATGAATGCTTTCATTACCGGCCTCGGCTTTTTAGCTCTTTATTATTCCAAAACCGCTCATTCGCTTTCGTTTGGTTACGCGCTTGGCGCCTTTGCCGGTTGCGTGATGACTGCCTGGTTGCTGCGCCGCTTTATCGTGCGCCTGCGCGAAGGTATTGATCTTAAGCTGATTTGGCCAATGATCAAGCTGGCTTGGCCGCTCGGCATACTGCAGCTCCTTGGTGCCATTATGATTAACACCGATATGGTTATGCTTGGTTGGTGGCAGTCGCCCGAGCAGCTTGGATACTACGGAGCGGCGCAAAAAATTATCCTTCTTCTTTACGTTGCGCCCAACCTGCTCGCCTCGGCTATCTTTCCGCTTTTTTCGCGCCTGGCAAACACTGCTAACGATTCATTTCGAGTTCTATTTGAAAAAAGCGTTGCCGCTTCGGAGCTTATCGCAATGCCCCTTGCCGCCGGAGGCATCGCCTTGGCTCCACAGCTCATCCAACTTCTGTTTGGCGCAGCCTACCTTCCCGGAAGCACAACACTAGCTCTTTTGATGGGAACACTAATTATCGTTTTCCCGAGTACTATTTTTTCGAATGCCCTTTTTGCATACAATAAGCAGAAAATGTTTATGGGGTTTGTCGGACTCGGAGTTATTTCTAATGTCATTTTAGACGCACTCCTTATCCCTCGCTATGGGATAGCGGGTTCGGCGGTCGCCACAATTATTTCACAAATTCTGGCAAATGTATTTGTTTGGCGCGCGATGCAGCAGACCAATCGATTTAATGTTATCAAGCGTCTGAGACGAATAATCCCGGCCAGCATCTTAACAGGATTGCTTGCTTACGGTCTGGCCTACGCAGGGCTTGCGGTTCTTCCCTGCATCGCCACTGCTGCCGCGTTCTACTTCTTGCTTCTGTACGCGCTCAAGGAGCCGCTTATCCGCGAACTGAAATCAACCCTTCGACCTTCGAATAATGGCTAGATACTGATTTGCAGCGTTCGCGAGCGAACATTCAAACTTCGCTTTTTCGCGTGGCTGGTACCGCTGTAAATTCGACAAAAAACTGTCGAGCGCAGCCTCAAAGTCAGTGGCGGAGGAAAAAGATGCGCCATAGAAATCACTCAAATACGGAGCCCCGACAGTTGCGTCTACCAGAGTTTGTCCGGCGTAAACAATCTTACCGGGTTGCCAGCAGAGCGTTGGTACATTCGCCATCCAGGCAGTCTTTAGCGGCAAGCCGGTGGGATCAGCGCTAGCTAAATAAATGACGCCTTGAGCTCGCTTCAGTGCTTCGTGATACTGTCTGTCCGTGAATGTTCCGTCACGAGAAACAACGATCGAAAGATTATGTCGCCATAAGACGGCGATGATATCGTGGAAAAGTGCCTCCGGAACATCATTGGCATACACAATAAATTCCGCTTTCGGCTCGCGCGTAGAAACCTGGCCGGTTTCAGGCACGCCAAGAGAAACAACGTCAGCCGAATTAAAATACTGGTCAATCGAGCTCCATAGCGCCTTAAGCCAGGGGCTTGGGAAAACAACTGCGTCAATATTTTTTGTTTCAATCGCGGCTCTAGCCTGCTCCGGAGTCGCTCCCAGTTCCGGGCCAACAATTATCTTTTTCACAAATCCTTTTTTCTGCTCTTTTGCGACATACTCAAGCGCAACCAGGCTACCGATGATACAAACCACCGACGAAATATCGGAAACTTTTGGGTCAACAAGAACTGATGCTCCCGCCACCTTCATACCCTCGGCTAACTGCCGAACAATTTCTGAAGTTTCTTTTGAATGCTTTTCACTCTCCTTTCCCTGTGGGTCTTTTGTTAAAAGCGTAATTGTGTCGGCTTGCGGATCAATGAAAACCGCAGGCTTCCTATTCTTCACGGCAGAGAGGCCCGACATAATTTTTTCGAAGGAAGAAATACCTCTATCTCCGAGGCGTTTAACCAGCAAAAAAGGCACTTTGAGCCTCGACGCCAGCACCGCATCGTAGTAGGGCGAATCGCCAATTATAATAAGCGGCTTGTCCTGTTTGGCGGCTAAATCAGACAGAACTTTGCCAACCTTCGGTTTAAGCGCGTCTATTTGAAGCCAGGTAGCCCCCAGTTCGGCTACCGCATCCGCCTTGGGCGAGCTGTTACTACAAATAAGCACTTCATTGCCCTCTGCGACCAAAGTACGAACTATCTCCGCTGAAGCAGGGTCGACGTCTGTAGACCCGAATGAAGTTATGGTACCGCCGAAGTCAATTAAAATACGCATGCCGCGCACACCCTCCACTTTCAAGTCCTTGAAGTAAACTTCGGGCGGATTCATATTAGAGAACTTTTAGGCCGAGTTCCGTAAAAATTTCCTGTAGTTGCGGATAGATGGCTGATTCCTTGAGTTTTGGTTCCTGCGCGATAAGTTCAGAAAATAGCGCTCGGGCATCTTCGTTTTTACCGGCGTAATAACTAACAAGCGCGTATTTTAATAAAATCTCTTTGTCACCCGTATTAAGCTCGTGCGCCGCCTTGAAAAAGGCATAGGCTTTTTCGTATTCTTCAGAGTCGCCGAAGATACCGCCAAGCATCGCGTATTCCGCGGCAGTTTTCGGTTGATAACCAAGCTCAAGAGCCTTAGTAAACTCCACAAGCGCCTCGCCGCCGGTGCCGTATTGATTAAGTATGAGCCCGTAGCTAAAGTGTGTGCTTGCAACAAGCGTATCAAGCGCCACGGCTGCTTTTAAGTCGGTGAGTGCACCTTCTTTGTCGCCGCGCAGAAGCTTAACTTTCGCCCGCACGAGCAAGGTTTGCTGGCGGTTCGGCGATAGCTTTTCAGCTGCGATAAGATCTTCGTCTATGCCACTGAAATATTTTTTATTAATCCTGTAAAAGACGGACTTAGCATCGGCTATCGTAATCCTCAAAAAATAATTAGTTGCATCGCCTTGCGCGGCCGTTTCCGCATCGGCAAGCGCCGGTTCGATAAATTGGGCGGCATTCGGCAAAAGCGTTTGACGCGCCTTTTCTTCGATGACGCTTAAAAGATCCTGCGCGAGCAAGGTTTTAAAAGGATAATACGTTTTCATCGCTTGGCGATAGTGCTTCATTCCTTCAGAGGCCTTATCTTGCACAAATAAATTGATGGTTTGATAATGCTGCATATTGCCGTAAAGCGTCGTGAAGTTCGCGCCGATAAGAACAAGGGAGGCTGGAATTGCCCCGAGCGCCAGAATGCTAAGCGCAGACCTCTTCTTGGCGCCGACGTGGTGAGGCACGTATTGAGACAGCGCCGCCATCGCAATGAAAAAAGTGAGATACGTGGCGAATGTGTCAAAAATAAATAGATTTTGAACAAAATATGCAACAAGCGCCGCCCTCGCGAGCATTACCGTCCGAGGGTCTGAAGAAATATGCTTACAAGCCCGCCAAACCACCAGCAGCAACCAAAGATAGGCCGCAAAGCCAAAGATGCCGGTCGTCGCTAATAGCTCAAATAAAACGTTGTGAGGCTTGTCGAAGAATGTTTCTCCCAATCCGGCGCGGAACAGCCTTGGGTCGTACTGCTGGTCAGAAACAATTCTAAAATTTTCAAATCCGACTCCAAATAACGGATGACCGATAAACCCCTTGAGCGCCACATTCCAACCGATAAGACGGTTCGTAATACTCGGGTCCTCGACAGAGAACTTCGCCAAACGATCGATGCCCGGAATCTGCTTCCATAATGCCGCGTCATGCGTTGTGTAGATAATACCCGCAAGAGCCACGGCAGTGGCTGCGAGCCATAATAGGCCCGCCTTAAGCCCTTTGCCCGCCTTATGCCGATTATAGAGAGTAGCTACAACTAAAAACGTAATTCCGATCGCCAGACCCAGCATCGCGCCACGCGTATTAGCATTAAGAAATGAAACAACTAAAACAACTGACCCTGCCCCGTATGCATATCGCGAAGCTTTATTGCCGTAACGGATATACCAAAATCCAAGTGCAAGGTAGCTAAGCAGGTAGCCGGCTAAATAAGCCGGGTTACCGAGTGTTCCACCCGGACGACTCCCCTGCGCAACATAAAATATACTCGGCGCAACAAGTTGCAGTAGCGCAAAAAGCGCAACGGCAACCGAAAGCCAAAATAAGTATTTAATATACCTCCCCCACGCCTCCTTCTTAAAGAACGTAGTCAATGCAAAATAAAAGGCAAAGAAATGCCAAAGCGCGATTACCCCAATAGCACGCTCCGGCGTTGACCAAAGACTGGCGAGCGGGTTAATACCGACAAGGCTAGAAACTGTAGCGACCCCTAGAAAAACAAGTAATGCTTTTGTGACAGTGGTCACTACCGGCCGAAATTCTGCGACTCGAGCAGCGAGAAGTACCCAGGCAATTACGGCGAGCTCGATGATAATTAAAAAACCATACGTCTTAACCGTAATGAACGGAAAGAGTGTTTGCTTGTAAAAGACAAGTAAAAAAAGTGGCGCACTATAGAGACAGCTTTTTACAAAAAGCTCAAGAAAGCGATTCAATTTCATACACTCCAGTTTAGCAGAATCAAGAATATGCGTATAGCTCTTGAAAATTCCAACGGCTCAACAGGTTGTCACTTTGCCGTTGGGGTAATAGAAAACCAAAAGCCCCCTTGCGGGGGCTTTTGGCGACAACAGTCGCTGCAGATAGTCCGAAGACTATTCGTAGCTGACTGAGGCGATGGTGAACGGAACCACGGTCGTTTCGAGCGTGATCATACCGGTCGTGCCATCGTTCCAGAGAACGTCACCGGCAGCGTTAACCAAGACGCTCAAAGCATCGCTGGTTGACGACTGGTTGGTGAAGCTCGAGGAGTTGACGCGGATCTTAACATCCTTGCTGCTTCCGGCGCTGATCGTGAAGACCGGCTGGAAGGTGACCGAACAGGTGTTACCAACTGTCGGGGTACAAGTCTGCTGAGAAGCGCTGCCCAAAGCCGCGTTCGTGTTGCTGTCGATCAAGTCAACCGTGAAAGCGGTTGAGCTCGAAGTGACGGCACCTCCCGTGAACTTAAGGGTAGCAGTACCAAAGATGACCTGGTACGCCGAGTCAGCCGAGACAGTAAGGGTCGCGAGGTCGTCGACACCCGTGCGAGCACGGTTCGTCGTCGCACCAAGAGTGGCCGCTGAAAGGCGGATCTTCGTGCGGTAGACCTTCTGAGCGTTACCAAGAGTCGTGCCGCCCGTACCAACATCACCGCTGACAGTGACGGTAGCTGACGGCGAACCGACAGACTTAACCGTTACGTCAGTTGCGTCCTGAAGCTTGAAGACGTGGCTGCTAGCAGAAACTGCACCACCTGAAGTGAAGGTCGGAACCGACGCCTTAAGGGTGAGCTCCTTGCTGGTGTTCTTCGATACGATTACGCCTGAGCCAGTGAGGCTAAAGGTGATCGTTGAAGTGGTGGCGCTAACTGAGACCGGGCTAACCGGGCCAGCAACGCGAGTTGAACCATCGTACAACTCGAAGACATCGAATGAAGCCTTACCTGAGGAACCGCTGGTGATAGTGTCGCTGATCGTCAAGTCAGTAATACGAACCTCGTCAACGTTACCGTTGAGAGCGCGGAGCGTAAAGACTGAGTTGCCAGTTGAACCCATGACAAGGTTCTGAGTCGGAGCAGTGTTGCTGCCGGCTGAGAAGGTCAAAGTCGGACCACTTGAGATCACAACGTTCTGACCGTCCTGGGCTGAAGTGAAGGTGATCGAGCTACCCGAGATGCCACCGTTGGCGGTCCAACCCGTGAAGTCGATGACCGAGGTGTAGGTCGCAGCTGACGAGTTGCTGACGATGTCAGCGTAGACGTCAACAGTGACTGAACCTCCTGACGGAACAGTGATAGAAGCACCTGAGAAGGTCATACCAGTCTCAGTTGCACCAACCGTCTGCTGAGTCTGACCGAACTGAGTGCTACCAACCATTACCTTCAAGTTCTGGAGGTAGAGGTTAGCGTTTGCATCACGGTCAAGAGTAATGCTGCGGACGCTGGCTGACTGGGCTGCCGAAGCAGTCAAGACGAACGAAGCGATGCGGGCATTCTGCGAACCATTGATGTAGGTCGGAGCAGAGAGTGACGGGTTAGCAGCAACCGTGAGCGGGG
>CAZJVT010000005.1:0-56306 GCA_964549935.1 uncultured Candidatus Saccharibacteria bacterium
CCCCGCTCACGGTTGCTGCTAACCCGTCACTCTCTGCTCCGACCTACATCAATGGCGCTCAGCAAGTTAAAATCGCCTCCTTTGTGTTAACGGCAAATGCCGCACAGGCCGCTTCTGTCCGCACCATAACGCTCGACAAGGACGTTAATGCTGGGTTAGATATCTCCAACTTGACCGTCATGGTCGGCGACAAACAGTTTGGCTCGACGCGGCCCTCAATTGCAGCAACCGAAACAGGCATGAGCTTCTCAGGTGATGCACTCATCGTCCCGGCCGGTAACAGCGTCACAATCGACGTTTACGCAGACATCTTAAACAGCACTACAGCTGCGACCTACACCTCCGTCATCGACTTCACGGGATGGACTGCGAGCGGATCGATTTCCGGCAGTTCAATAACTTACAACGGTGCGACCTGTGCCGACACAGGCCAAGCTACCTGCGGACAGAACGTAGAAATTTCCAGCGGCCCGACTGTCACAATTTCAAAAGACAGCAACTCGCCTTCGACCAAGAAGCTCGTCATGGGTTCGAAAAACAACGACTTGTTCTGGATAAACTTCTTGAACGACAATGTTGACGATGTCTACATCACTGACCTGACCATCACTGACACGATTACCGGTGGCGCGGCAGGCAAGGCTTCGTTCATGAACCTGGGCTTGTATGACAAGAGCGGCGAGTTGCTTATCGGACCACTCTCAATGCAACTCGAGAGCGCAACAACCGGCACAATCGCCTTTAGTACGGCCGGTGATGGCTTACTGGTGCCAAAGAACAGCTCTGCTGTAATGGTTCTTAAAGGTGATGTCCCTGATTTCACTTCGGGTGGTGCAGTCTCCGGCAGCAGCCACGTATTCAGCGTTTTCTCTATTGATGACGTCGGCGGCGGAACACTTGCCAATAATGACGCCGATATGACTGTCGTCGGCGCGCCGGCAACCAGTAATGCTCAGAAAGTCTACCGAACGAAGCTCTCACTCTCCTCTAGCCTGCTGGGTGCCGCCTCAAACCGCGCCCGCACCGGCGTTGATGAAATCGGTAAACTTAACTTTATCGCAGACCCGACGTATCAGGTCCTCGTGAGCACGGTGACAATAAAATTCGTCGGTGGGGCTGTTACTTCGGGGACAACAGCCTTCACGGTTGATCTCATCGATAGCAACACTAATACCCTGCTTGGCAGCGCGAGCCAGCAGACCTGCACTCCGACCGCGGGCGATACTTGCTCGGTAACCTTTGTTCCGAATTTTACCGTCAGCCAGGGAACAACCAAAGAAACAAAGGTTAGAGTAAACTCCGCCAGCTTTGCCAACGGCTCCTCGGTCTCCGATGCGCTTAGCGCTCTGATCTACACTTCGAGCGACGTGCTCTGGAGCGACGGAACCTCAACTGGCCTCACTATTAGCAGCGCTATCGTCCCCTTCACCATCGCGAACGTGAGCTACGAATAAGCAATGCACCCTGCAAAAAGCCCCTCACGGGGCTTTTTGCTTTTGAGGGTTAGATGACTCAATGCTATGCTTAATAGCACTATGTCCTGGTTCCTTATCGCCCTCGCGGCTCCGCTTCTCTACAGTCTCTTAAACCACGCTGACAAATACCTGCTGACCAAATACGCCCGCGAAACCGGCATTGGCGGTTTTATGATTTTTTCTTCATTTTTTGCTTTACTCGCCCTGCCGATTATCTACCTATGCGACCCGGCAGTCGTCGCAGTAGGCGGCAATGAAATCATCGGCCTGCTTTGCACCGGCCTCTTTATCGCCTTCGCCATTCTGCTCTACTTATACGCCCTTGAGCGCGAAGACGCCTCACATGTCGTCCCCTTTTGGTTCCTTGTTCCTATCCTCGGATATCTTTTTGGCGTGATTTTCCTCAATGAAACTTTGGCGACCGGGAAAATTCTTGGCTCGATCATAACCCTAGCTGGAGCGCTCGTGCTTTCTCTGGAATTTGAAGAAAAAGTACGCGTTAAAAAAATTACGTCCCTCTTGATGATTGGCTCAAGCATCTTAATCGCTCTTAGCGACGTAATGTTTAAGGGACTTGTCGCTGAGCACTCATTCTGGTCTTCGATCTTCTGGAACCAACTCGGTTTCGCCATCTTCGGCATCATCTGCTACGTATTTGTCCGTCGTTATCGTAACGAATTCACGCGCATTTGCGCGATTCGCACGAAAGAGCTCATTGTGCTCAACATAATAACCGAAGTCGGCACCGTAGTAGCAACAATTGTCGCCTACTACTCGATGACGCTTGCTCCGGTAGCTCTGATTTTACTTATTAGCTACACTTTCCAGCCGCTCTTCGTGTTCCTCGAAGGAGTCGCGCTAACGAAGTTCTACCCGCACATCAGCATTGAACGACTTTCTCGCAGGCATGTTATGCAGAAATTGGCGGCAGTCGGAGTCATGGGAATGGGGATATACTTAGTATTAATTTTTTAAATCTATGAATTTCGGCGAACATGTAACGATTGACGGATACAAAGGCTCATTCAATTTGCTAGACAGCAAAGATATTGTTTTAAAAGCTCTGCAAGAGCTTCCGAGTCTGCTGGATATGCACGTTCTTGCCCCTGCCCAGGTCTTTTACGCCGCCGGCAATGATAGCAAGGACCCGGGAGGTTGGAGCGGCTACGTTATCATTATGGAAAGTCACATTAGTATCCATACGTTCCCGAAACGTGGCTTTTTGAGCGCAGATGTCTACACCTGCAAAAATGGCCTTGATGTTGCGAAAATAGAAGCGTTTTTCAAAGAACGCTTCGGCCTCCAAGAGATCGAGAAAAATCTGATCCAGCGAGGGGCAAGGTATCCGGAAAGCGATCTCTACTAAGATAAATACCCCCAAGAACGTAGCTGTTCACGGTCTTTTTCTCGGAAAGAGGTGCCGATATCATTGCGGTAAAATATTTTTGGAACTTTTATTTTTTGCGCTAAAGAGTACGCTTCTTTTTGCGCAGCTTCAACTGTTACGCCAACGCCGGTCACATACATCAGAAAGCCGTACTTACGAGCGACGTAATATTGGTCCTTCCCCTGATCCGGCCTACGAGCGACCTCCTCAAAATGTATTCGTGAGAGCTCCTCTTTCGAGAAATCGCTCAGCGAAAAATCTATGCCATATGAAGAATACTCCGGAAGTAAGTCGGCATATGGGAATGGCGGGAGCGCCATCAAAACTACGACTCCGTACCCTTTCCTCCAAGAAAGTTCAAATTTTTCTCCTCTGGCAAGTGCATTCAAAAAAGTACCCCATTCTGAACTCTGCAAAGTTCGCTGCAAATGAACTATTGGCGAACCAAAGCGTGGAGTAGCCTCCAAAATATACGCGCCTGTTTCGTTCACGATACAATTTAAGGCCATATCGCCCTTAAATTGAGTCTCTTGAAGATACTGCTTAAGCTTGGCTAAAGTCTCGCTATAAAGCTTATTTGACTCATCATCACTGTACCAAGCTAGAGTGCCCATCTCGTTTGTAACCGGGCCTAGATTCCCGGGGAAGAGACGTGGGTGCTCAATATTAAATTCAATTGGCCCTACCCAATCTTCGCCATTAAAAAAACGAGCTACTCCGATCTCGATACCCCGAATACGTCTATGCAGTGTAATTTTTTTTCCTTTTGTCCGCCAAGAGTTTCGATATTTCTCTAAAATCAGTACTATGTCGGAGCCATCAACTGCTTCCCCGATATAATGGTCGTTCTTGGCAATGCTCCCATTCTGCTTCAAAACCCACGGCCCCTTTTGTCGCTTTATAAAGTCGATTGCGGCAGTGGAATTCTCAAAATCTCTTAGCAGGGCAGTCCTTAGACCGTATTTGCTAAAAACGCTCTGGCCATAGGCACGGTCAAGCTCAAGACGATCTGCCTCGGCGCTACCCCCTACTACTGCGAATCCTTTTTTTCTTAGAGAATCTTGAATATCGCCGTACCCATGATCATCGAAAATGATTAAGCCGTCTTTGCCGACCCAATTAAGTTCTTTTTTCCATGCTTGGACCTTCGGAATCATGCCGCTAAAACACTCTCTGCTATTCTTATCATCGATAAAAAGACGAACTTCGTTCCCCTCTTGCTGCAGACGCAAAGCCATATCTCCGGCTAACAAGTTTTTTGAGAAAAAAAGAACCCGCATATTAATGAATTATATTAGTGTATACTAAAGAGTAAGAAAGGAAAATACCGCTTGCTTTTTTATGAAAAAAAACCTGCTGACAATCTTGCTTGTTTCAATCGCAATTATCTCGGTAGGAATAACTTTTTACCAAACAATAATCGCAGGGGATTTCCTGGTAATTAAAAGCGATCTAGAGTCTTCCCCCTAGTACCAAGATGATAAACCTAGTCCCGTGCCTTGACGCGAGTCCGAATTTCTTAGGTATTATCGATACTACGATAGCACCTCCCTTTTTGTATTATGCATATCTACCTATTATTTTTATCTCTTTATTCATAGGAATTTTTATTTTCCTGAAAGATAGAAAGGCCCTGCTGAGCCGCCTAGCGTTGTTGATATCAATCACTTTTTCGGCATGGATCATCAATATTATTGGCCAATGGATTAACGTCTATGCGAATAATGTACATTTTTTTTGGCAACTAACCGCGCTTTTTGAAACAGCTGTATTCTGCCTGACTCTTTATTTTGTTTCCGTCTACTTAAACAATGAAGATGTCCAGCAGAAAACTAAGGTGGTTTCCGCTCTTATTTTTCTACCGATTCTCATAGCTCTCCCGACTCGCTTCAACATTCAATATTTTGACCTTGCGCAATGCCAAGGAGTGGTCGGCTATCTCTGGAATTATATTTATGTCTTAGAAGCCCTTTCGGTTGTGCTCGTTGCTTTTATGGCATTTCGCAAAATAAAAGGCCAAGGTCTCAACGGCAAAAAGAAAAGTGAGGTTTTACTCATAACGTCTGGCGCCGGTCTATTCTTGCTGATTTTTTTCTTATCGAATGTAATCGGAGAAGCCACGTTAAATTATCAGTTCAATCTTGTCGGCCCCCTAGGAATGGTTCTCTTTATGGGGCTCATCAGCTATAGCATTGTCAAATATAAAACTTTTAACCTGAAGGTTTTTTCAGCGCAAGCCTTGATTATCGCCCTCATTTTTATTCTAGGAAGTATGTTTTTCATCCGAACCGCCGAGAATATCCACATCGTATTGATTCCAAGCTTTTTACTTACGATCATAGCTGGAATTTTTTTAACAAAAGCTGTGAAACGCGAAGTCGCGCAGCGCGAGAGACTTGAGAAGCTAACCCACGAGCTTGAATCGGCTAACGGGCAGCTCGAGCAGCTTAATGAGCAAAAGAGCCAGTTCCTCTCCTTCGCCAGCCACGACTTGAAGTCCCCTATTAACATCATCAAGCAGTTTGCGTCACTCATTGCGGACGGAACCTACAAAGAGCCGGCGAAGATCCAGGAGACAATCCAAAAAATTAAAACTAACGCCGACCGAGCTACGAGCCTCGTTGATGACTTCCTAGACATCCGTAAGATCGAGGAGGGCCACATGGACTACTCGTTCGAAGTTAAGGACATTGTTGCTTTTACTCGTAATGCCGTCGAAGAATACGCGCCTGTCGCTAAAGCGCAAAAGGACCTCGTCCTCACCTTTGAGACGAAAGTTCCGGTTACTAACGTCAAAATTGACCAGACCCGCTTCCGCCAAGTTATCCAAAACCTTCTTAGCAATTCGATCAAGTACACTGAAAAAGGTTGGATTAAGGTTTTGCTTACTGAAGAACAGAAAACCGTGCTCATTAAAGTCGAAGACTCCGGCATTGGCATGGAAAAGGAACTTCTTCCCACCCTCTTCGAGCAATTCCACCGTGCGCCGGGTGTCGCTAAGAAGATCCAGGGTACCGGACTCGGTCTCTACATCAGCAAACAGATTGTTATTGCTCACGGAGGCGATGTTTGGGTAGAATCAGAGGGTAAAGACAAAGGCTCGACGTTCTACGTAAGAATACCGAAGGCGTAATAACTTCATCTGAACGTTTGGCCCAAAAGACTGCGGTATACTTAAAACAGTATGCCTCCAGCTCTTAAACGAATTTTATTGGCAGAAGACGACGCCTTCCTCTCGACCCTTCTTAAAACTCGCCTGGAGCGAGAGGGCTTTACCGTAACCGTCGTCGGACGAGGCGACGAAGTGTTGCCTGCACTAAAAAAGACAAAGGGTGATCTTCTTCTGCTTGATATTATCCTACCCGGAAAAGTTGGCTATGAAGTACTCGATGATCTGGAAAAGGCCGATCTTAAAACGCCTTTCATTGTCATTTCGAATCTAGCGCAAGAAGAAGATATGAAGCGCGCCAAGCAGTATGGTGCACTTGAATACTTCGTCAAAGCCCACATCTCTATCGACTCACTCATTAAGCGTATCCAAAGCTTTTTCGCAGGTAATTAGTTATCCACACAGAATAAGCCAAAAAAGGTTTTGATGCTGTATTATTGAAGTAAGAACTCGAGGCGGTCGCCTTGTATGATTCTAGCTTTCCATTAAAATTATCAATCATCTATGAAAAAAGGTTTCACGCTCATCGAACTCCTCATCGTCATCGGTATTCTCGCCGTGTTGGCAACAGTCACTGTTTTGGTATTAAACCCGGCGGAACTGTTCCGTCAGGCTCGTGACAGCCAAAGAATGTCCGATCTTGGCACGCTTAAGAACGCCATCGGTCTTTATCTCACAACAGAGGCTGTGCCGGTTATTGGCGGCGGGACACAAGCGCTTACCTGTGGCTCAAAATTTGGCGCGGATAAAGCCGGTGTTACAACGCCCTTCACCGGTCTTACTCAGACAACATTGAGCGCAACCCCCTTCGCTACTGATGGCAGCGGCTACATTCCGGTTGCCTTCTCTACAATGACCGGTGGTTCGCCGATCTCAACCCTTCCGCGAGATCCGACGACGACTGGAACTGCTCAGTTCTATGCATATGCCTGCGGAACAATCGGTACTGCGAATGAATTAACTTTCGAAATAGATACGAACATGGAAAGCACTAAATACGTAGCCGCGGAAGGAACGGATGGAGGCAATAATGCCGGTATGTATGAAATTGGTACGGTTTCGGGACTTTCGTTCTAAAATCTGTCGTCTTTTACTCATCAAAAACCCCGCGTTGCGGGGTTTTTGATTGCACTTATCCACAATAAAAAAGAAAAAATACAGGAAAGGTAGTATGATTAATCACATAGCAAATCTCTGAACGCTGCCGCCAGTTGCTGGTAGCACATTTCGGGGATTGTATTATTTACTAAATATTAACGGTTATTATTATGAAAAAAGGTTTTACGCTCATTGAGCTCCTTATCGTCATCGGCATCCTGGCTGTATTAGCAACGGTTACTGTGTTGGTATTAAACCCCGCAGAGCTGTTCCGTCAGGCTCGTGACAGTCAGAGAATCTCGGACTTGGGTTCGCTCAAGGGAGCTATTTCTCTCTATCTTACAACTGTCCCTAGTCCAAATCTCGGCGCGCTTGGCTTTACCTGCGGAACAAACTTCGGCTCCGACAAAGCTAGCATGACGAATCCTTTCGCGGCAAGCTTGACTCAAACGGCCTCAACGACAACGGGAGTTGATGCGTCAGGATGGTTGCCTGTTAACTTGAGTACCATCAATGGCGGCTCGCCGCTCTCCGTCTTGCCTCGCGACCCGAACCGAACCGATAACAACTTCTATTACGCCTACGCCTGCGGAACCGTCGGCTCATCCAACGAACTGACCTTTGAGATTAACGGCCACATGGAGAGTGCCCGCTACCGCCACAGCCCGACGCCGGGGCCGGATGACGTAGAGAATACAGATGGTGGTAACCAGGCTGACCGCTATGAAACTGGTACTTACGCCGGCCTAGCTCTGTAACGCGTCACAAGCAATGAACGCACTAGACATCGTAACTATACTCATACTTTGTCTGCTGGAAGGGGCGCACTACCTGTGCCGCCCCTTTTTAGTGCAGCACAAAACGTTACTTTTAATACTTATCTTTTCTTTTGTAGCTGCGAGCCTGGGACTTCATATATATACTGACTACCATACAATCGCTTTAAGTCCTCCGCCTCTCAACTATCTTTTGCCGCCGCATGCCCCGCTAAGCGCCTATGCACTGACGGTTTGGAACAGGCTTATCGCACCCTACACTCTTTCTCTCCTTCTTTCGCTAATAACCTATCTCCTGGCTACTAAAATGCGGTTCTTCAAAGACCGCCTGCACGAGAATGAGGCACTCTATATCGTGATAACGATTTTCCTCATGCGCCATCCTTATTGGATTGCCTATTGCGCAAGCCTCTTACTCCTAGCCATTATTGCCGCGGTGATTGGAACTATAAGATCTGGCAAAGACTACCGCTTCTCCCTCTATGTACTTTGGTTGCCGAGCGGCATCATAGCCGTGCTGGGCTTCCCCCTTTTAAGGCTTCTTCCGCTTTTCCAACTTATTGGTTTTTCAAACCTTTACTAGCGATGAGATAAGCAATTGGGTTCCTAAGAGTGTATACTTAGGATAGCCAAAAATTCTTCTTAACTCCCATCGTCTTATCCCATATTTATGGTTGAAATCCCCTCAGAACGACTGAAGAAAATCCTCGTTGACGACGCGATCGTCACCGAGGATCGTTTTGACGAGCTCGCTGCCGAAGCACGCCGTATCGGCCAGGGACCGGCTAGCATCCTCATCAGCAAGAACATCATGACTGATGAGTACTATATGAACTTGCTTTCTCGTTTTTTCAGCGTACCAATCGCAACGCTTGAAGCGGGAACAACCGACGAGGAGGCGCTTCGTCTACTAACCGAGGACTATGCCCGTGAGAAACGCGTTGCTATCTTCAAGAAAGAGGTTGATGGGACACTGGACGTCGCCATGGAAGACCCGAGCGACCTCACGACAATTGAATACCTGGAAACAAAGTTCCAGACGAAGGTAAAGCCTTACCTTGTTTCGATGGCTAACCTCGCTCGCATCTTCGCTTTCTACGGTAAAGAGCAGGTGGAGGGCTTTCGTAAAATCATCCAAGAAAACATCCAAGCCTCTCTACAGCTCTCCGGCAAAAAAGACTCGGAAGCCGCTGTTCAGGTTCCAATCATCGCGATCACCGACAACATCATCTCCTACGCAATCTCGCTACGCGCCTCCGATATTCACATCGAAGCGCTGGAGACTGAAATTCTCGTCCGATACCGCATCGACGGTATTTTACATGAAATCATCCGCATCCAGAAAGAAATCCATCCTGCTATCGTTGCTCGCTTCAAGATTCTCTCCGGTATGAAGCTCGACGAGCACACGAATCCGCAAGACGGCCGTTTTCACTATAAAATCAGCGGCGAAAGCGTCGATATCCGTGTTTCAATCTTGCCGACAATGTACGGTGAAAAGGTTGAATTACGTTTGCTTGTCGGTGCCGGCCAGATTCTTTCCTTCGAAGAGCTTGGCATGTCCCCTGAAATTATCAAAGAACTCACGGCGAATGTCACCAAAAGTTACGGCATGGTGCTCGTGACCGGTCCGACCGGCTCTGGTAAAAGCACAACGCTCTACTCAATCCTTCACCTCATCAACCGCCCGGAAGTCAATATCATCACGGTTGAAGACCCTATCGAATACGATATGAAATACGTCAACCAAACGCAGATCAACGAACAGGCTGGTACCAGCTTCGCCAGTGCTCTCCGAGCAATTTTGCGTCAGGACCCGAATGTCATCATGGTCGGTGAAATCCGTGACGTTGAAACCGCAGAAATCTCCGTCCACGCCGCTTTGACGGGCCACTTACTACTCTCCAGCTTGCACACCAATGACGCGCCAACCGCAATCCCCCGCATGATCGATATGCACGTAGCACCGTTCCTTCTCTCGGCGGTGCTTAACGCTATTCTCGCGCAACGTCTTGTGCGTAAGATTTGCTATGACTGCCTCTACTCCTATCCGACACCCCTTGAAATCAAGAAGATTATCGAGGAACAGTTCAAAGACCTTGGCATCGGCGATCAAACACAGGTGCCCAAAACGCTCTTTAAGGGAAAGGGGTGCTTAAGCTGCGGTCAAACCGGTTACCGTGGACGCTTCGGCATTTATGAACTGCTTACAATGACCGAGTCTCTGCGCACCGCAATCGTTGACCCTTCCTTCAGTCTTGAGAAGTTACGCCAATTAGCCAGAACAAACGGGATGAAAACGATGTTCGAAGATGGACTGGCGAAGGCTGGTCAAGGCAAGACATCCATCGAAGAAGTTTTGCGCGTTATCCGGGAATAAAAATTCGACTCGGGAGAACTTTGACAGCTATCACACAACCCCGCTAAAGCGGGGTTGTGTGATATACTAAAAAATAATCTTTAGCAATTGATTACCCGCGCCTACGGCGGGGCACTCAATCCATAAAAAATTGGCATGAAATTTCACTACACGGCGACAGGTCCCGACAACAAAGTGATCGAGGGCAATGAAGAGGCTGCCAGCACAGTCGAGCTTCTCGGCTTGCTTGCAAGCCGCAATCTAAAGCCGGTTTCTGTAAAACAACTAAAAGAAGCGGTTGCAGGCTCGGCGCATGGCGCTCTCCGGACTGCAATTACCGTCAACGACAAAATCTTTCTTACGAAGTACCTTGCTATCATGCTCAAGGTCGGCATCGACCTTTTCCAGGCAATCAATATTTTGATTAGCGACTTTAAGCAGCCTGGGCTGCGCGCGCTTTTGACGGAAATCCGAGACAATCTTGAGCGCGGACAGCCTTTTTACAGCACCTTCGCGCACTACCCACGTTATTTTTCAAACGTATTCGTCAACCTCGTGAAGGCGGGCGAAGCCTCTGGCAACCTGGACACTGTTTTCGAAGGTCTCTCAATCTCCTTCGGTAAAGAAAAAGAATTGCGCAGCAAAATCAAGGCTGCCCTCGTCTACCCGCTGATGCTTTTCAGCATGTCGATAGTTATTTTAATCTTGCTGACCACTTTTGCCCTGCCTAAATTAGCGAATATTTTTAGCGGTGGCGATTTTACTCCCCCGCTCTTTACCCGTATCGTCTTTAGCGTCGGACTTTTTATCAACCAAAATATCTGGTTCCTTATCGGCGGCATCATCGTTTTGGTTACAGTGCTCGTAGTAACGCTGCGAACGACGGGCGGCAAAAACTTCCTTAACAACGTGATGCTGCGCGCACCGATTGTAAAATCAATAAAATACAATCTTGCCTTGCAACGTTTCGCGACTACTTTGTCTTCGCTTTTAAAAGCCGGTGTTCCCATTCTTGAGGCTCTGCGAATTACCGCTGACACCGTTGGACATCCCGGCCTAACAACGAGCTTAAAACGAATCGCCGATGAAGGCATAGCCCGGGGACTAACGCTCGGCGACGCTTTTAGGCGAGAGACGAGTTTCCCGCTCGTGGTTACTAACCTTGTGGCAATTTCTGAAAAAGCCGGACACCTGGACGAAATCCTGGAGACGCTGGGTCGTTTTTATGAAAGTGAAATCGACGCATCAATCAAGAGCGCAATCACCTTTATTGAGCCTATTCTCCTGTTACTTATCGGTCTCGTAATCGGTGGAATCGCGATGGCAATCATTGTTCCGATCTATCAGCTCACAAGTCAATTCTAAAAATGAAAAATTGCAAATTGCAAATTGCAAAAAAGGAACAGGGGTGCAATCTGCGATCTGTGACCTGTGATGCTTCTCGTGGTTTTTCGCTCATAGAAATTATGATTGTTATTGGAATTACCACGGCCATTGTTGCCGCAGGAGCGGTCTATCTCGGCAACACGAATTCTTCCATAAAAATTGATCACGTCGCTTCGCAGATCCTCACTCTTTTCCAAACCGCACAACAGCGCTCAATCAGCCAAGAGGACGGCCTGCGCTGGGGTGTCTATGTCGACAACGTCAACACGTCCGCCCCGGGTTACAGTCTTTTCTCTGTGAAAGAGAGCGAGCTTAATGATCCATTCTTTTCCGGAATGCCCGGCGAAGGCCTCGAGCGCTCGACTCTGCCTACCGGCGTTAAATTCGTAGTCCCGGTTCCGGGCCAAGCAACAACGACTGTTTTTATGAAAGGAACCGGCCTGCCGGTTGCGACTACCACCATAGTCTTGCAAAATATGGCCGGTGAAGGGCTGCAACGTTCTGTTTACATTGAATCCAACGGCAGAATTGACATCCGATAGGACCAACCCGCGAGACCTCTGGTATACTAAGTGATATGCCTCTGTCATCACGCCGCGGACAATCACTCATTGAACTTCTCATCGCGCTTGGCATCGGAACGCTTTTTATCATTGGCGCAATCGGGGCTCTTTCTGTCACACTCCGTCTTGACAGTCAAACCACTCATAGCCAACCCGGCATAGAACTTGCAAACGAGCTTATCGAAGAGCTCCGAACAATTTCTAATGCAGACTGGCACACGCTTGGCGATTTGACTCAAGATGGGGCGACAGTCTACCAAATAACGCCGACTCCGACATTCTACGCGACATCAACCGGCAAAGAAACTGTCACACTGAATGGAACGCCGTATCAGAGATATTTCTTACTTGCACCGGTCTACCGCGATGAAGATGAGCAAATAATAAGCCCTCCCGGTATTCTTGACCCTTCAACAATCCAAGTGACTGCAATCGCTGAATGGAGCCAGTACGGTCAAACAAATGATGTTCGCGTTGTAAGCTACTTGGCGCGCACTCGCAATAGGCTCTGGATCCAGACTGACTGGAAGGGTGGGCCCGCCGGAGACGGGCCGACGACAAACCCGGGTGATCAGTACACCTCCGAGACAAATACGGCGACCACGACAGCAGGGCAAATTTCAATTGCTGATTTTTCGGCAAATCGGCAGTCTACAAGCGGCAATGGCATTGACGCAACATACCGCTATGGATGGAGTGATGTTACGGGTTGGATTGATTTTTTGACATATAATAATATAACGCTCGGCGCAAACGCAACAACTACTGGCTATGCCTCCAGCAGTATAGGTGCGATTGCCCTCGACTGTGCCACCTCGCCAAACGGCGACATCTGCCCGAGCGCTCTTTTCGGAGTTATGCAGGATGGGAGCGGCAACCTTTCGGGCTTTGGCTGGAACGACGTCGCCGGCTGGGTTAGCTTCAACTGCGCTTCAGAGAATCCTCCGTTAGGAAATTGCTCGGATCAACCAGGTGGCGTTGATCATAAAGTCACAGTAGATCCCGTAAGTGGCTTCTTAAAAGGATGGGCGTGGAGCGATAGTATCGGCTGGATAAGTTTGAACTGCGACCATTCGGACCCGAGCGACCCCCTTTTTATTAGTGACCCCGCCAATGCCAACACCTGCCCGGCGGGCGCGCCAAGAAACGGAGTTGGCCTAGCGAGCAACTATGCCGTGAAGACGGGTGCATCGACAGTATCAGTCGCCGAACTCACCTCGATGATCTTTGATACCGGCTCGCCGCATGGCGTTGCTCTCAACACACTCACTTGGCTTGGCGATCCTGCTCTTGGAACGCGGGTTTCCTTCCAGATAGCGAGTGGCAACACGGCAACTGGCGCATGGACGACTGATTTTAAGGGTATAGATGGAACAAGCGGGAGTTATTACCAGCCGACTGACCGAGGCATGCCTATAAAAATCCGTCGCCAAGACCACACCAATGTCCGCTACATACGTTATAAGGTGAGGCTGGAATCGAATAGCCTATTTACAACATCTCCAACTGTACGAGACATCATAATCAATTACAGCCTCTAATGTTATTTTCTCAAAAGAATCAAAAAGGTCTTGCGTCTCTACCTGTCGTGCTTTTGCTGGGCGGGATAATCATTGAAATCGCGATCGCGGGTGCATTTATTTTCTATTACGTAAATAGCAATGTTTACGGTACGAAATTGTCGAATCAAGCTGCGGCTACTGCGCGCGCGGCGGTAGAAGATGCTGTTTTGCGCGTCATCCGAAACCCCAACTGTGGTGGTGTCGACCCGTGCCCGGCAAACTACACAATAACAACCGGGGGCGGCACGGCTACCGTCAGTATCTGCAAAGATATTTGTCCTGCAGATGCATCAATCGGAATCGGCCAGACGGAAATCATTGCTGACGCGCGCGCCTCGAGCAAAAAACACCGCATTATTACGATTCTTAATGTAAGCACCACTGTCCCCTTTGTTACCATCGCTTCTATCACCGATGTCCCACAATAGGTCATGAGAATTTCCGAGAAAGCAACTGGTTTGCTCAGCAACCTAAAAGGATTACTTGCAGCGCCGACCAACATCGGCGCGCTTGAGGTTTCTTCGACATCACTTAAATATCTCTCGATTAAAAACACTGTCATTACGCAAGCTTCGCTTCGCCTACCTCCCGGTATTCTCGAGCGGGGTAAAATCATTAATCAGCAGCTTTTTGTTCAGGCTCTCAAGAGCCTCCATCAACAAATCGGCCCCGCCAACAAGCCTTTGAGCGTCATGCTAGTCGTCCCGCAGGGCCTTGTTTATACACAATCTTTCACGGTTCCAATCGTTGCGCAGAATCAGATAACTGAATCGATTATGCTCAATCTTCAGATGATCTCTCCTGGTAAAGTCGAGGAATCCTTCTATGATTATCAAGAGGTTCAGGAGCGTCCGGATGCCGGTCAAATTGAATTACTTGGTGCATTCGCTGCGCAATCGAACATCAACGCGATCACTGAAGCCGCGAAGGCAGCGAGCTTTATCCCCGTTGCTGTTGAATTTCCGGCGCTCGCTCTCGCGAGCCTGATACGTCTTCGCTGGGGCGGCTTAAGCGCCACCGAAGATTATCTCGTGCTCTACGTTAACAGCGAAGGCTTAATGGCTCTGATCTTAAAAAACGGCAATCTTGCCTTTAACCGATTTACGCCCTGGTATGAAATTATCAAGAATCAGGACTCGGTTGATTCGCTTACCTTCGAACAGATCAAAGAGTTTGTCGCAAGCGACCTCCAGCGTGTTTTAAATTTTTATGTCGGCCGAACAGGCCGACAGTTGGCAAACGCAATTTTAATTTCCCCTGTTTTTAACTACGAACTCATCACTCTTGTCCGAGAAAGGCTCGGCATTGCGATGCACAACCTTGCAATCGCGGAACTTCCAAAGCTACAGCCAAGCTGGCTAACTGTACTTGGTGCAGCTTTGCGCGGCACAATCCCCCGCAATAAAGACACCGAGATAAGCCTAAGTGCCGAAAATGCCCAAACCGAATACATGGAGGAGCGTATTATCGATTTTATAGCCCTCTGGCGCAATATAATCGCGGGCTCGCTTATTGTTGTACTGGCAGCCTTTGCTTTCGCAGATCAAACTTTCCGCATCGAAAAAAACCAACTTGCCGATCGCTTGAGCGCCAGCTTTGACGCAAGTAATTTGGCGAGCTACAAAGCAATGCAAGAGAACATCAAAGGATTCAATAACTTAATTGCTATCATCGATAAGGTGCGTCAAAAAGAGCGAGTTTGGTCGCCACTCATGCAAAGAGTCAAAGAAACCGCTGGCAACGACATAGTGTTAAAAAAAATTGTAGTTGATTCAAATCTTAGTTTTTTGTTGAACGGTAATGCCAAGAGCGACGAAGGCGCGCTCGCCTTCAAAGACCGGGTTATCTCTTTACCGTTCGTTAAAACGGCGAACCTTCCGCTTAGCGCAATCAGTCGACAGGGCGACAACGCCGTCTTTTTCGATAACCTAAAAGGAGTTTTCTCGTCCCTCCCGAGCTCTACAAAACCAGGTCTTTAATTTGGTTCCAGGCTTTTTTTGCGACGTCCATAAAAGCAGCTTCTTCTGCCTTACTCCAGGTCGTGAGCACAAACTCCCCCGCCTTTTTACGTATCACTTCTTTTGGATCTCGAATCCCAACTCGCAGTCGTGCAAACTCTTCGGTATGCAGGTGTTCTATCAAACTAGCTATGCCGTTATGCCCGGCGCTACCGCCTCCATGAGAAATTTTATACTCGCCTATCGGCAAATCGCTTTCATCGTGAGCAACAATAATCTCATTGATTTGCAGATTGCCCTGCTTCATCCACGCAGCAACTGGTAATCCGGAAACATTCATATATCCGACTGGTTCATACACTTTAAGCGACTTCCCTTCTGCAGAGGCCAGCTTTGCAATCTCCTGTGCAACAAAAACACCAACGTTGTGATACGTGGACTCATACTCTTTGCCGATATTGCCGAGGCCAACTAATGCTTTGATCATATTCAATACTCACAAGTATACTCCGAGACGCCTCTTTTTTACAAAAAACATTGCACACACTCCTTATAATGTAGTACAATCTCCTGTATCACGCATGCTTAGCACTATCAAACGCCTTTTGACGGAGACCTGGGATGTTCTCGAGGTCATCCTGATTGCCCTCGCAGTCGCCCTTTTTATACGCTACTTTATCGCCCAACCCTTCCTGGTCTCCGGCGCAAGCATGGAGCCTGATTTCCACAACGGCAACTTCCTGATCGTTGACGAGGTAACCTACCGCTTTGGTGCGCCGGACCGCGGCGATGTAATCGTTTTTAAATACCCCGGCAACACTAAGGAATATTTCATCAAGCGCATTATCGGTTTGCCCGGCGAAACATTGACGGTTAACGGGAACGTCGTTACTATAGACACGAAAAACGGACCGCTCGTGCTCTCGGAGCCCTATATCGCCCCGGATGGACGCAATCTGGCCGGTAAAACGGTTACGCTCGATGACCATAGCTATTTCGTTATGGGAGACAACCGCGGAAACAGCTTTGACTCCCGCAGTTGGGGCCCGCTCGACAAGAAGTTCGTCACCGGAGTTGTCCGAGTCCGCCTCTTCCCCTTCGACCAGATTGGCATCATTCATCAAACAGACTACGCATCATCAACTAAATAAACTTGTATGCCCAAGAAAACACCCGCGAAGAAACCAGCAGCTGCCCCGCAAAATCTCCAATCAGTAAAGGGCATGCACGATGTACTTCCGGCAGAGGCATTTTATCAGGAAAAGATCTGCAAGGCAGCTAAGGAGATTCTCGATTTCTATAACTTCCAGCCGATTGCGACTCCACTCGTTGAGCAACTCGGCCTTTACGCCCGCACGACCGGTGAGGCGACCGACATCGTCGAAAAACAGATGTTTACGATCAAATCCCGCGGCAGCGAGTCGCTTGCGCTTCGTCCGGAGTTTACCCCGGGTATCTCGCGTGCATATATAGAACACGGCATGAGCCACTGGGCCCACCCGGTGAAGCTTTTCACTATTGGCCCGCTCTTCCGCTACGAACAACCGCAGGCCGGACGTCTTCGTCAGTTCACCCAAGTAAACGCGGAGGTTTTTAGCACAGAAAACGACCCGATTTATGACGCCCAGGTCGTGCTGGCCTTTTACCGCATCCTCGAGGAGCTCAAACTTAAAAACGTCATCGTTGAAATAAACTCAATCGGCGACAAAACCTGCCGCCCAAACTATAAGAAAGCCCTCGTCGCTTACTATAAGCCGAAGGAAAAACAACTTTGTGCTGACTGTAAACGCCGCCTTGCGACTAATCCGCTTCGTTTACTCGACTGCAAAGAACCGCAGTGCCAGCCGTTTAAAGAAAGTGCCCCAACCACCCTCGACCATCTCTGCGGCCCGTGTAAAAAGCACTTCAAAGAGGTTTTGGAGTACCTGGACAACCTCGCCGTTCCCTACACGCTCAACAACTACCTCGTCCGCGGCTTAGACTACTACTCGAAGACGGTTTTTGAATTTAAAATCCAGCCGGAGGCCGGCGAGGAGCACTTGGCTTTCGCGCTCGGTGGTGGCGGCCGTTACGACTACCTGCTTGAAGAACTTGGCGCTAAATCAACCGCGGCCGTCGGCGGCGCACTCGGCCTTGAACGCATTTTGGAGGTGCTCAAACACCGCAACCTTCTCCCGGCCGGACGCCCAAAAACGAAAGTTTTCCTCATTCATATCGGCGACCTCGCCAAGAAAAAGAGCCTCTGCCTTATCGAAACCCTCCGCCAGGCCCACATCGGCGTCATTGAGTCGCTCGGAAAAGAATCGCTCGGTGCCCAGCTGCGTGCTGCCGACAAAGCTGAAGCGCCGCTCGCCCTTATCTTCGGCCAGAAAGAAGCTTACGAGGAATCAATTATTATCCGCGATATGAAAACCGGTGCACAGGAGATGGTGCCGCTCAATAAGCTCGCCGAAATGATCAAGCGCAAGCTTGGATAAACCAGCAAACCATGAGCTGTTTGTTTTGCGACATCGCCGCAAAGAAAATCCCGAGCAATACCATCTACGAGGACGACACGACGCTTGCCTTCTTAGATATTCACCCGCTCGCCGCCGGTCACACGATTGTTATCCCTAAAGTCCACGCGGCCCGTATAACTGACCTATCAGAGCTTGCCGCCTCCGCCCTTGGGTTGACTAGCAAGCGCGTTTCTGATATCTTACATGCATCGCTTAATCCGGAGGGATTCACGATTGGTATGAACGACGGCGAGGGTGGCCAGCAAGGTATCCCCCACGTTCACACCCACGTTATTCCTCGCTGGAAAGCAGATGGTGGCAGCAATATTCACGGTATTATTCGGAGCAATCCGAAACAGTCCGTCGAAGAAATTGCAGCCCTTATTCTTCGAAATACAAACAAAAACTAATTATCACACTGTAGCTATGCTCTCTGTCCGCAAACGCGAAAACGAATCAGCAACCAGCCTCATGTACCGCTTCAACAAGCGCATGAAGCAGAGTGGTGTCGTCAAAGAGGTGCGTAAGCGCCGCTTCACCGACCGCCCGGTTTCTAAGCTCAAGCGCAAGGAATCGGCTCTTCACCGCAACGATATGAAGGTGGAGTTCCTGAAGAAAAAGAAAATGGGTATCGCCGCTTACTAAAGAATCAAACTCACAGGCCCGCTCGACAGAGCGGGCCTGTGTTGTTACAATGACGAGCATTAACGCACTACAACATTACTATGGCACTTAAAGACCAATTGATGACTGATATTAAAACCGCGATGAAGGCCGGCAACCAGTCCGAGCTCACCACGCTGCGCGGTATGTCTTCAGTTTTGAAAAATGCGGAGATCGCAAAGCAAATGAAAAACGGCGCCAGCGCCACGCTGACCGACGAAGAAGCGATGAACATCATCCTCACCGAAGCAAAAAAGCGTAAAGACGCCATGACCCAGTTTACCGCCGGTGGCCGCCCGGATCTTGCCGAAAACGAGCAGAAAGAATTAGTCATCGTGCAGCGCTACCTGCCAAAGCAGCTTACTGGCGAGGAAACCGCCAAAGAAGTAGAACGTATTCTTGCCGCCTCCGGAGCACAAGACTTCCCGGCTGCGATAAAAGCTGTCATGGCCGAACTCCGCGGCAAAGCTGACACCACTGCGATCACTGAAATGCTTAAGAAAAAGTTCGGTAAATAAACCGTCCCTGATTGCGCATGCTTACCGTTACCGTTCTTGATCCAAAAGCCGCGAAATACAAACGCGGTGTTTCTGCGGCTGCAAAAATTTTTCTCGCCGCTCTCAAGAAAGAAAAGACCTCACTGGAAATTTTTCTCGTTGGCGACAAAGAGATGAGTAAAAATGTCCTTGCCTTCCCTGCCGATGCCTCATTCCCTCGTCCGGATATTAACGAACCGGCACTTGGTGAGATATTTTTAAATCCAAGCTATATCGAAAAAAATCCCGTCGCGCTTCCTTTCCCCGCATCGGATTTCACGTTACACGTTACACGTTCTACGTTGCACGTGCCAGCACAGCTGGCGTATATGCTCGCACACGGCATCCTGCACTTACTCGGGCACGATCACGAGATTGACCGTGATAGAATGAAGATGGAGAAACGAGAAGCAGAACTTCTCGCACTCCTTCCGCAGCGAAAATAAGCTGCAGCTTTTATGCAGTATCGAATTGGCTTAGACATTGGCAGTCACACTATCCGCGTCGCACTTGGACAAACAGACAAGAGCGGCGCTTTTGTGCTTACGCAACTTTTGCAGCAGCCATCCGCCGGTATGCGCCAGGGCGTTCCACACAATCCGACGCAGCTCGCTCAAGCACTCTCCGGCCCGATAGGACAACTTAAGACGCTCGCCCGCGGCAGCCTTCGCCACATCACACTCGGTGTCGGTAGCCCGGATATGAAAGTTCAAATGAGCCGCGGTGTCGTCGCTGTTTCGCGCGCTGATGACCAGATTCAAAACGACGACATGGAGCGTGCGCTCCACTCCGCCCGAGCTATTACGATGCCGGCCAATCGAATGGTCATTGACTCGATGATTAAAGAGTTCGTCGTCGACGGAATCGCCGGAATCCAGGATCCTATCGGCATGCTCGGCAAGCGCTTAGAAGTTTCGCTGATGCTTATAGATGCCTTCGCTCCTTCTATCAAACCGCTGCAGCGCGTCGTTGAAACGCTCGGCGGCACACCAGACACCCTCATCGTCTCGCCGCTCGCTGCGAGCCATGCTGTTTTAACGCAAGAACAAAAGGAACACGGCGTACTCCTCGTCGACATCGGCTTTGCAAAAACCAGTATCGCGATTTACGAAGAGGGCCGCCTGACTCACGTCGCAGTTATTGCCGTTGGCAGCGGTGCAGTCACCAACGACCTGGCTATTGGTCTACGAATCCCTATCAACATCGCCGAGACCATCAAACTTTCCTACGGTAGTGCGCTGGCAAAAGAGGTTTCCTCACGTGACGCCGTCGAACTTTCAAAAATTGACCCGCAACTCAAGGGAACGGTCACCCGCAAGTTCATCGCCGAGATTATTGAGGACAGACTTGCTGAAATCTTTGAACTCGTTAATAATGAGGTCAAACGGGTCGGTAAATTGAGCCAAATCCCTGCGGGCATCGTCCTAGTCGGGGGTGGAGCCAAAATGCCGGCAATCACCGAATTAGCCCGTCAGGAGCTCCGTTTATCGGCTCAAGTCGGTATTCCAAGCCTCAATGGGCTTTCTAGTCCGAACACCGATCTGACGCTAACCGCCGAAGACCCTGCTTTCGCCACCGCCCTTGGCCTGCTCACCTACCCACAAACGAGCGAAGGAGGCAGCGAACGAATGAGTGGCGGTAGCAGTAACGCCGGAGCGACGCTCAAGAGGATACTCAATTACTTTATACCCTAGTAATCACTAACATACGAACCCACTAATCATACGAACAAAAAATCTCGTTCCCGTTAGCGTGTTTCGAGAGTTCGTATGTTCGTGAACACTATCTATGGCGAAGCGTCGTAAACAATCAAACCCAATCTCAAACAACGCTCCGCTCGAGCGCCCGGTTACCTACCAGGTGAAGGTTAAAGTTTTTGGTATTGGCGGTGGAGGCGGCAACGCCATCAGCCGCATGGCTTCGCATTTTAATCAGCGCTCGATTGAACTCATTTCTGTAAACACCGATATGCAGGACCTGGAAAAGTCACAGGTTCGCAAGCGCATTCACATCGGCAAAAACCTGACTCGTGGACTTGGCACCGGCATGAACCCGGAGCTTGGTCGCCAGGCGGCCGAGGAGAACCGCTCGGAAATCGTTGAAGCCGTCAAAGGCGCTGACTTAATCTTTATTACTGCCGGACTCGGTGGTGGTACTGGTTCAGGAGCCGCCCCGGTAGTCGCCGAAATCGCCAAAGAAAACGGTGCTTTAACCGTCGCTATCGTTACGAAGCCGTTTACCTTTGAAGGCACGCAGCGCTCCCGCATCGCCGAAGAGGCTTTAATGCGTCTGCGTGAACGTGTGGATGCTTTGATCGTCGTTCCGAACGACCGCGTATTTAATGTCATTAAAAAAGAAACTCCACTCGTCCGCGCGTTTGAAAAAATCGACGAAATTTTGCGCGACGCGCTCGCCGGTATCACCGAACTCATTGCCACGACCGGAATCATTAACGTCGACTTCTCCGACGTCCGCACGATTATGAAAGAGGCCGGCTCGGCTATCGTCGGTGTCGGTACCGCCGGCGGACAAAACCGCGCTGTGGAGGCCGCTACCCAGGCACTCAACTCTCCCCTGCTCGAGTTCTCCATCGAAGGTGCTCGCGGTGTTCTCTTCGGTATCTCCGGCGGCCGTGATATGCGTATGAGCGAAATCAACGACATCGCTAAAGCCATCACCGCCACCGTCGACCCGTCTGCCAAAATTATTTTCGGCGCCTACCACGACCGCAAACTTAAAGCCGGCACATTGAAAGTAACTCTTATTGCCACCGGTTTTAGCGGCACTGCCAAGACCTCACCAGAGCTTATGAATATGGCTAGCCTCTTTGGCGACATGCAGATGACGACGCTGCGCGAGCAGAAGCAGGATGGCAAACAAGCCGCACTGCCGACCCCAGTAAAAGAAAAGGAACATGAACGCGAGCGTGACCGCCAGCGTGAGCCGGCGATCGCCCGCGACCTCCGCCGCCCGATAGAAAAAGTTTCACAGACTCCGGCGCAGGCCCAGCAGTCGACCAAGGAACCGGCTACCGTCATCCGCGAGTTCAAACTGCCGAACCAGCCTCGCCCGCAACCGCAGCCAGGTAATCAACAGCCGGCGGCACCAAAGCAACCGAATCCAGCAGCTCCCGCAGAGGATAACAGCAGCATTTGGGAGATCCCCGCTTTCCTCCGCAAGAAGCGCCGCGACGGAATGCCGCAATAGGCCTTTAAAACACAAAAACCGCCCTAGGGCGGTTTTTGTTTGACTAGCAGTCAAAGAGAGCTGACCTTATAACTCGCGGGAGCCTTGTCTACGTACTCTAGGAGCTGCTTTTTGGTCAGTAAGCCCTTCTGTGCGCCCGTAAACTGAACGACGCTCATAGACTCAATTGGAGCCCATTGCAGGGCCTGTGGGACCGTTAATCCGGTCATTAATCCGGCCATAAAACCGGTACTAAAGGCATCCCCGGCGCCGGTCCGCTCAAACGGTGGCTTTGGGTCCGGATATGGCGGCGTAACATACTGACTTTGCCCGTCGCTGGCGTAGGCGGCGTCCGGTCCGTCGGTAATCACGACGATCTTCGGTCCAAGCTTGTGCAATCCTTCGAAAAGCTTCTTGATGTCGCGCTCCTCGTTTTCTAAAATGCGGGCCGCCTCCTCGCGGTTTACAAACAATACGTGGGTGCGTTTATAAATCCGCTCCAAGCGCTTGGCGCCAAGTTTAATTTGAAAGGTCCCCGGGTTAAAACCCATTTTGATATTAGGGTGATCCTCGAGGTGCTTGGCGATCTCGTCGTGCATACCGACTGCGCTCTCGGCGATTGAAGAAAAGTACATCCAGTTAACCTCGTCGATGACGGAAAGCGGCGAGTACTGGTAGCTATTGTGCTTGATTAAAATAGTTCGCTCAGCCTGGAAGTTTAAAACGAAGTGATAGTTGGTCGGCACGCCCGGATTGATTTTAATAAACTCCTTGCCAACCCCCTCTTTGTCGTAGGCCTCAAGCACCTGCTTGCCAAACAAGTCGTCGCCAACCGCCGCAATCATGGCCGACTTAAAACCAAGGCGCGAAAGCCCGACGGCGACGTTTGAAGCATTGCCGACGGCCGGAATTACCTCTAATGTTTCGTACGGAATCTTGTCTGCAAAGGTCATACAGATCTCGCACTTCGAGTGATTCACGTTGCAGTGCACCGAGGCCTCGTGCAAACGGATAAAAGCATCGATAACTACGTCGCCGATACAAACAACATCGTATTTCATGCAACTAGTTTACCATATTAAAAAATATCTGACGCGGCGCTTTAAGGATGCAAGACCGTTGAAACGCCCTTACCGCTTATGAATACATAAACGCCGGGCGTGCTCCTTGCTGCTTGATTATAAAAGCGCCTGTCGCGGCGCTTTAAGGATGCAGCAAGGGCAAAAAAGCACGCGCCGGACCGAAGGGTCTTCCCTTGGTCCGGCTGTGGCGCTCTACTTCTGATTCGTTTCCGACCGACCGGGAGCGGTCCTACTTGTTGGTCGCCGCACCCACGTAGTCGGCGATGCGGTTGCGCAGGTAGTTGCTCTTGTTGGGATCGCGGAGCCATGCCTGCTCGAGCCTTGCATGCTTCGCAGCCACACGAACGGCCTTGAGGCGTTGATCCTCTGTCAGGCACAGGAAGTGCGGATCATGTGCCAGCCCCGTGAGCAATGCAACGGGGTCTCGGCAGCTGCGCGGTTCGAATGCCGGCACCGTCTCGACATGCCCGTTGCCGTTCACCGCGCTGGTGGAATCTGGCTCCGTTGTTTCGGGTTCGGGAGCAGCCTCTACCTCGACCGGAGTCTCAGCGAGAGGCGGTTCGGTAGGCGTCGGTTCTGCACTTGGCGCAGCCTCGACGATTGGATCTTGTACTGCAGGCGGAGCTACCACTTCTTCCGCCCGATCCGTAGTCGCCACCACATCGCTGGGTGGCGGCCCTTCTTCGCGCTGCCTTCTGACATCGGCCGCACGTTGTACCTGCTCCTCTTCCTGGCGCCGCTCTTCACGGACCAGCTCGAGACAGTCCTTGATCATCTCTTCTGCGAGAGAGATCCCCTTCTCGCTCTTGATTCGAGCGAAGGCGACTTGGACGGCGAGATCCCCGTCTGGCATGCTCGGCTCGCCGTAGCGCCGGACGAGATTGAGAGCTTCGTCCAGAGAGATCCCAACCACCACCGCCTGCTCTTCCGCGGCACGTCGCCGCGCAGCGGCTTGGGCGTTCATCCTGGCAAACTTCGCCAGGATGTTCTCCCAGCGCAAGTCCTCCCTCAACCCCCGTAGCCGAGCGTCGCTGGCCAGGAGGGCGACCCAGTTACAACTGCAGCCATCATCCGGATACAGCATTCGTCGTCTCCTTTCCGGCCACCACTTCGGCCTAGATTCAAGCCTATGCTTCAAAATAAACTCGGTCAACTTGTAGAAAAAATATAAAATTGTCTTATATAAAATGATTCACCGCTCCGAGCAACAAGCTGGAGCGGTGAAGCGAGGGAACTTATAATTTTTAGAGACGCTTCCCTCTACGCTGCGTCTTTCTTCTTCTACGGCCAGGTCATACCGGCCTCCTTTATGTAGCTACTGCGCTACTTCTTCGAGCCCTTGCGACTGCGGCGAGGAACACCCCCACCGATCATCTTCCCGAGCTGCGCCAGGCGCTGCCTGGCATCATGCCCGGCCGCAACCTCCTTCTTGAGCTCACGGACGATCTTCTCGTCGGCCTTTGCTCGCGCTCGAAGAGCGAGCAGGTCCGCCTCGCACTTGACCAGAGCCGCCTTGAGAGCCGGCTCACGATGCTGCGCGAGGACGGCGGACTGCCACTCCTCGCTGCTGCGATCCTCCGCCGACTTCACCTTGGCCTCAGCCGTATCGCGGATCTTCTTGATCTCCGCGAGCGTCTGATCGAGCCTGGCCTTCATACCGGCAAGCTCCTCCCGAGCACGACCGAGTTCGCTGGAGAGCTTCTCCTGCTCGTCTCGCGAGCGGCCGACCGCCGCCCTTGCCTCCTCCAACTGCTGATGAAGCTCGTCAGCTCGTGCGGTTGCACTCGCCTCCTTACCTCGAACGTCAGAGAGAGAAGCTGTCAGACCTCCGACCTCCTCCGTACGCCGCTGAAGCTCATTGCGCAAGCCACGAAGGTCTCCCTCCAGGCTCACGATGCGCTTCTTGGCGACATCGAGATCGGTGCGAATTCTGATCGTCTCCTCCGGGTTGAGCGCTGCGAGCTTCTTCTCCAGCTCCTCAGCCTTAGCCCAGGATTCGATGACCATCTGATTGAGCTGGTCGCGCTCCTGCTCCTCCGTCCTGCAAGCTGGCGGCTTCAAGCCAACCAGTCGGTGAGCCGTTCGCCCCAGATCAGCTGGGTCCGTGGGTCCGTAGTAATGGACCCGTCGCTCCTGAGCCTTTCGGCGCAGAGCTGCGACCTGCCCATCGCTGAGCTCACTGCAGAGGAGCAGGTGCCCGGTGCTGCCGGGCAGGCCTGCACGAAGACGACTAGGGAGGTCATCGTCGAGAGGCCAGATGGTGATTCCCTTGCTATCGGGAAACCACCTCCGAATATCGCCAGGTGGTACCCCGACGACCAACATGGATCGAGGGCTACCGGGATTAACTGAAGACATAAAGGGCTTCCTCCGCTGTGAGAAATGTGACCATTCGAAAAACCGCCCACCAGGGCGGCCTTCGAGAGTACATTATAGCACTATTTTATAAAAAAGTCAAGACCTAGGCTCTGATGGCGATTCGCCTCTCGGCAGCGCGTTTTACGGCTGCAACGATTGCCTTTACGTCCATTCCGTACTTCGCGATGAGCTCGCGCGGAGTCCCGCTCTCGCCAAACACGTCCTGCATACCCAAAAACTCCATCGGTGTCGGCAACTTCTTTGCCAGCACCTCCGCAACCGCTCCGCCAAGCCCACCACTGACCTGGTGCTCCTCAATCGTAACCATCGCGCCGCAGGTCCCGGCCACGTCGATAATCGCCTTCTCGTCAATCGGCTTAATCGTGTGCATATTGACTACCATCACCTCAAGCTTGTGATTCTCCTGCAACTCTTTTGCGGCCAGCAGTGCATTGTGAAGTAGTGGTCCGGCGCCAATAATGGCAACCTGCGGTTTACGGCCACGCCAAAGAATATTCGCCTTACCGGGAATAAATGGGGTTTGCTCTGTCGTAAAAACCGGAGTCTTCTCGCGGCCAAAACGCAGGTAGACCGGTCCGACAATCGCCGCGGCGGCGACCGTCGCCTTACGCGCCTCGATAGCATCACACGGGACAAACACGCGCATGTTGGCCATCACTCGCATCGTCGCGATGTCTTCAACGGCCTGGTGCGTCGCGCCGTCCGGACCGACAGAAATACCCGCATGATGACCGGCGATTTTTACGTTGGCATCGTTATACGAAATAGTGGTGCGGATCTGTTCCCAGTTACGGCCCGGAGAAAACGTCGCGTAGGAAGCGATAAACGGCACCTTGCCTGTTACCGCCATACCGGCGGCGACTGCAGCCATGTTTTGCTCGGCCACGCCGACTTCAAAAAATCGTTCCGGAAATTCTTTGGCAAACAAATGCGTGCGCGTAGACTCCGAAAGATCGGCAGTGAGCGCGACGACGTTTTTGTTGATTCTTCCGGCTAATACAATTCCCTCCCCGTAGCCGTCGCGCGTCGGGCGCTGGCTGATTTCGGGAGCGAAGAGGCTATCGGTAAGTTGTGCGTCTTTATGAATCATACAATTATTCCAAATGGTGACACTCGATAGAGCCGCCAAGTGTTCGGATACTCTTAATAGCTGCGCGCGCCTGCTCGGCCTTCGGCGGCGCTCCGGAGACATCGCCGATGCCCGGCGGATTGCCGTGCCACTCGTAGCGTCCCTCCATATAATCAACACCCTTACCTGGAATCGTGTGCGCGATAATCACGGTCGGCTTTTCGTAAATCGCCCGCGCCTCGTTAACCGCACCGATAAAGGCCGGAATGTCGTTTCCATTTACCTCAATCACATGCCAATTAAAGGCCTCGTACTTCGCTTTAAACGGCTCAAGCGGCATCACCTCCTCGGTATAACCGTCTATTTGAATATTGTTGCGATCAACGACGGCGGTCAGATTGTGCAGCTTCAACTTGCCGGCAAGCATCACCGCCTCCCAGTAATTACCTTCGTTGTGCTCACCGTCGGAGGTCAAGCAGTAGGTTTGAAACTTTTTACCGTCCATCTTCGCCGCCATTGCGATACCAACCGCCTGCGACAAACCTGACCCGAGCGGTCCGGAGGTCGTTTCTAGCCCTGCAAGCGAGGTGCGGTGCGGGTGACCCTGCAACCGACTGCCGAGTTTACGCAGCGTAAAAAGCTCGTGAACTGGAAAGTAGCCGGCGTGCGCCATCGTTACGTACTGCACCGGGCAGATGTGTCCGTTACTCAAAACAAGTCGGTCCCGATCAGCCCAATTCGGCTTTTTCGGGTTGTGATTCAAAATATGAAAATAAAAAGCCGTAAAAATATCCGCCATTCCGAGCGGTCCGGCCGAGTGACCACTCCCCGCTTCAACAAGCGTCGTAATGATATTCGCGCGAATGGCGGTGGCTTCTTTTTCGAGAAGCTTAATTTTTGCGGTCGTGAGTGACTGCATGTGTTTATTATAACACCATAAACACCCGCGAACGGGCTACCCTCAACGGAAACTAATCCCCGACGGCAACTACAAATTCTTCGTAAGCTTTTTTCGGATCTGCGGCGTTAAAGATATATGCACCTGCAGCAACCTGCGAAGCACCGGCCTCGCGGCAGCGTCTGGCAATCTCCGGCGTGATGCCACCGTCAACGGCGATTGGCATGAGCGGCTTTGCGGCTTTAATGGTCTTGATGTGTTCGAGCGAACTCTCCTGAAACTGCTGGCCGGAAAGCCCGGGGTTAACTGCAAGCACTAAGCAACCATCAAAAAAGGCCAAGTCCGCGATCGCCGCCTCCATATTGGCGCTTGGCGTTAAGCCCAGATACGGCTCCACTCCATGCGCATGGCACTGACTCGCGAGTAAGGCCGCCTCCTCGCGACTCATCGCCTCCTGATGCAACACTACGCGGCTGATCCCGCTCTTAAGCCAACTTTCGAGCACCGGCTCCGGCTTAGCAACCATAAGGTGCAAAGCAACCCGCAGCTTAGTCTCTGCAATGAGTCCTGTAAGCTCGGCCGGACTGCTCCAGGTCTTATAACCATTCGTAAACGTTCCGTCGGCGATATCAACGTGTGCAACACCGCCCTCACCGAGCAGTTCGCGCGCAACCAAAAAGTGCTGCTTAGCTGTTTCAAAATCGGGACAATTGATGACGGGGTTGATGGTCATAGGTTAAATAATTCGCCTTCTCGCGGGAATGTTACCTCGCGACGCAGCAACTCGCCCTCAATGAGATTGAACCTTTCCTTCGCGATACTTAGCCCTTCTTTAACATTTTCTATCTGACCCTCTAGCGCTCTCTTATCTTGAAATGCAAACCATGGTGTTCCAGCGAGCTGACCTTGAAATCTGATAAGTGCCTTTGTCAGTTTATCTTTGTCCTCGAGGTAATTGTTATATGAAAGCTTGAGATGATCCTCGGTAAATTTTTGTATCTCATCTTTCTCCTGCCAATTCTTATCAAGATTAAGTTTGGTATCATCAAATGGCACTCCGGCAGGTATTTCTGGCCGTTGCTCGTCGGAACCGCCATGATTTGAAGGAAATGCCTCTTGCATAAAATTAAAACTTCTTAATCCTGCGTTCATGCCGCTCTGCGTGCGTAAACTGCGTGGCTAGAAAAATCTTTGCCGCCTGCAGCGCCTCTGCATTGGTTACGAAACGAGCGCCAATAGAAAGAACGTTGGCATCATTGTGCTCCCGTTCGAGCTTAATCATTTCAAAAGCGTCACTGCTTGTGTGTCCCTCGGCATCAATCGCTTTTTTAGCCGCCATCGGACCGTAAAAGACTGCGCAGCGGACATTTTTGTAGCGGTTCGCAACCATCGCCTCGCCCTGACCAGAACCGCCGATAACAATCGCTTTCTCAAAAGGATTACGCGAAACTAACTCTGCCGCTTTGCCGACAAAGTCAGGATAATCATCAATCGGATCGAGTGCGTGAGCTCCGCAGTCAACCACGCTGGCATACTCTTTTTCGAGTGCCTGTTTAAGCACTCCCTTGAGTTCGAACCCTGCATGATCAGCTGCGAGATAAATCGTCATACTATTTCATTTTTGTGCCAACTCGTTTCTTTTCAATCAAAAATCCGACTATAGCTATGATGACAGACGGGATTATTAACGCTAAGCCAGCCGTATAATAGATCAGAACGATTACGCCGCCAAAAGATTCGCCCGAAGCAGTAGTTAGGATAGTTTCGATCCCGGTATCGCCGGGCCAAAGAGAAAGCACGTATACAAACAAAATTATCACTGTGCTAACTAGTCCGATGAGTAACCATTTCAATGCGAGTTTCATACTTTTATTTTACTGCTAATACGTGTTGCACGAGCGTCGTAACGTATCCCCATTCGTTGTCGTACCAGGCCAAAACTTTGACCAGGTCGCCGTCAATGACTTTTGTGTATTCTAAATCGACAACTGAAGCAAACGGCGTGCCAATCATATCGCCGGAGACCGGCTGGTCATTGTTAACACCCAGAATTCCCTTCCAGCGAGCGCTGGCGGCCGCTTTTTTAAAGATCTCGTTAACCTCCTCAACGGTTGTTTTGCGTTTAGCTACAAAGGTTAAGTCGGTCAGCGAGCCGGTAACTACCGGCACGCGGATGGCGATGCCATCAAACTTGCCTTTGAGATCAGAAACGGCGCGTGTAACAGAAACGGCGGCCCCAGTCGTCGACGGGACGATGTTTTGTGCGGCAGCGCGACCGCGACGGAAGTCCTTACCTTTGGCCGGCGAGTCGGTGAGCGACTGGGTAGCGGTGTAGGCGTGTACTGTCGAAAGCGCCGCCTTTAAAATGCCAATCTCCTCGTGCATAACTTGTACAACCGGTGCAGTAGCGTTAGTTGTGCAGGAGCCGTTGCTAGAAACGTTGCAGGTCTTAAGTACGTCATCATTAATACCCATCAAGATAGTCCGCCCACCTGCCGTACCCTCGTCATCTTTTGCTGGAGCACTAATGACGACGTGTTTGGCGCCCGCAGCGGTTACGTGTACACTCGCCTTCTCAAATGACTCAAAAAATCCGGTACACTCGACGACGACGTCGACGCCCATATCCTTCCACGGCAGTTTACCTGGCTCTTTTTCCTGCAAAACTTTAATCTTTTTACCATCAACGATGATGTTACCGCCAACACCCGAGGCGTCCTTATCAAACCCAATCTCGTGTCCGGCGTAACCGCGGTAGACCGTATCGTGTCGAAGCAGATAGGCAAGGTTCTCAATGTCACCGAGGTCGTTAATAGCGACTATTTCAATATTCGAATTGCCAAATGCCTGCCGGAAAAAGAGACGACCAATGCGGCCAAACCCGTTGATAGCTACTTTCATTTTTTTAGAACCAAAAAACATACGTTACTAATGATGTTACGTATAGTATACCCTAGCGCGAGCGAGAGAAAAATGCCTAGCGAAGAACCTCTACCGCGTCGCCGGCTTTGATCCCCTCATTCGCAACTGTCCCCGCCGGCACCTCCAGGACCATGTCCGCCGGACCATTGGACGTAAATGTTGGTACGCTGCTTGTCGGTATCGGTGCGCGTTCTACGAAACCAATAACTTTGCCTTCTTTTATCCAGATGATGTCGATAGGGAAATTCATATCCTTCATCCAAAAATTCTGCGTTGAAGCGGTTTTAAAAATGAAAAGCATCCCGTGACCGGCTTCGAGCGACTCGCGGCCCGAAAGCCCTTGGGCCTGTTTAAACAAAGTATCAGCGAGCTCGACGACAAACTCATGCGCGCCGACGCGCACCTTCACCTCTCCGGCAACGGCCTTATTGCTCACCTTCACCCAAATCGTCACCAGCGCCGCAATAACGAGCACGACCAGCGCAATCTCAAGTCTTTTGTCCATAAATAATTAAATTATCGGTCGCGGAGCGCAAAGGCGGCAATGCCAAAGGCGACGCTAACATTAAGTGACTCCTTCGCCCCCTGCATAGGGATTTCTAAAATGGTATCACACTTCGCGAGTAATGCCGGCGGCAGACCGGTGACCTCGGCACCGAGGACGAGTGCGGTCTTGTTAAGCGTAGAACGTGTAACGTGTAACGTAGAATACGGGACCGAACGCGGAGATTGTTCAAGGGCGATAATTTTGAACCCGTCCTTCTTGAGTTTGTAGATTAAACGGCTGGTGCTGGCGGCTTTTTCCCACGGCACAGTCGTTTCAGCTCCCAAGGCTACTTTAGCCAGCTGCTGCGGCACCTCCCCGAACCTATCCTTCGGCGCAGGCGTAATACCGCATAGATACAGCTTTTTTGCCCCAACGCCATCAGCGGTGCGAAAGATAGAACCTACGTTATAAAGACTGCGGATGTTATGCAAAAGTACTACCATGCTGTGCCCCCAGAAGGAATCGAACCTTCATCTGCGGATTAAGAGTCCGTAGCTTTACCACTAAGCTATAGGGGCTTCTTTTGAGTTTTGATAATACTTCATTTGTAGAGTTTTGAAAAGGGGCGCCTCGTGAGCCTTGTGAAGAAGACCTTATTCTGCTACCCTAGAACTCAATCAGGGGTGCGTCCTTAATGCTGCATGTTAAACAACATCATCAACCTGGAAACCAAACTCGCGATGGTTCAAGGCATTCCGCCAAAGAGCCTCGCGCATCTTAAGAAATTAGGTATCGAAAGCGTCCGCGCCCTCCTCTGGCACTTCCCGACTCGTTACGAGGACTACTCAAAAATTACGAAAATTGCCGATTTACAAGTCGGACAGACTGTTACAATTCGCGGCGAGATTCGCACGGTCAATGTTAAGCGCGCCTGGAAATCGTATATGCCGATTGTCGAGGCGACGGTTACCGACGAAACCGGCGGCATCACGCTCGTTTGGTTCAACCAGCCGTTTATGGCCAAGGCGCTCCACCAAGGGCAGCAGGCCAACTTTGCGGGTAAAGTATTCAGCAACAAAACCGGCACGCATATCGCCAACGCGAGCTACGAAGTGTTGCGCGGCACCACCGTCGGAACCCACACCGCCGGCTTAATCCCCGTCTACCCCGAGACCCGCGGCCTGACTTCAAAAGGCATTCGCTTTATCATCAAGCAGTTCTTAGACATCATCCCGAAGGCTGACGATTTTATCCCCGAGGAGATTTTAAAAAAGCACGATCTGCCAAGCCTCGACTACGCGCTGCGCCACATTCACTTCCCGCACACTGCCGATCAAGTCCAGCGCGCCAAAACTCGTTTTGCCTTTGAGTATGTTTTTTTGCTGCAACTCCACACGATGCGACTGCGCCAGGAACTTTTGCAGGAACAGGCGCCGGCAATCATTTTAAACAAAGCCCGCCTCGAGGCGCTACACAAGCAGCTGCCGTTTACCTTAACCGAGACCCAGCAGACTAGTCTCGATGAGGTGCTTGCGGATATGGCCAAGCCGACGCCGATGAATCGCCTCCTGCAAGGTGACGTTGGTAGTGGTAAGACCGCCGTCGCAGCACTTGCAGCGCTCGCAGCCGCCCAGTGCGGTTACCAGGCAATTTTTATGGCACCAACCGAGGTGCTCGCTCGCCAACACTACCACTCAATCACGACTACGTTTAAATCTTTTGAAGGCGGCGTCGCTCTGCTTATCGGCAGCGAGGCGCGTATTCATCACGAGCAAAATTTAGAAGAGGCGGTCAGTAAGGCCAAGTTAATTAAAATGATTGAAGACGGTTCAGTCTCAATCATCATCGGTACACACGCTTTAATCGCCAGCGAGTCCGGCAAGAGCGCCAAAAAAGCTTTGAAAATCAAATTCGCTAAACCGGGACTGGTCATCGTCGACGAGCAACACCGCTTTGGCGTCAATCAGCGCGCGATGCTCACGGGTCAAAAAGAATCTACGACCTCTAAATCCAAAACGCCGAAGCACAACTCCGTCCTCCCGCACTTCCTCTCGATGAGCGCCACGCCTATTCCCCGCACGCTCTCACTCGCTATTTTTGGCGACCTGGATGTCTCGACAATAAACGAACTCCCGAAGGGCCGCAAAGCCATCATTACCAAAATTGTCGACCCGACCAACCGTCCCAAGGCTTACGGCTTTATTAAACAGCAGGTAGAAGCCGGCCGGCAGGTCTTCTTTATCTACCCGCGCATCGAAGAGGCCCCGACGACCGAGCAGCCGACCCTGACGCAGGAACTGATGACCAAAGCCAAGACCAGCATCTTTTCAAATGAAGCCAAGGCGGTTAAGGCGGAGTACGAGCGCCTTTCCAAAACTGTTTTCCCAACTCTGCGCGTCGCGATGCTGCACGGCAAGATGAAAGCGACAGAAAAAGCTAAAGTGATGGCCGACTTTAAGGCCGGCAAAACCAATATTTTAGTTTCCACCTCGGTTATCGAGGTCGGCGTCGATGTGCCAAACGCCACGATTATGGTCATCGAGGGCGCGGACCGCTTCGGCCTCGCGCAACTTTACCAATTCCGTGGCCGCGTCGGGCGTGGCGAGCATCAATCGTTCTGCTTCCTTTTGACCGACTCAACCGCCGATACAACGACCGCCAGACTTAACGCCCTCCTTGAAGCGCGTAACGGTTTCGAGCTAGCCGAAAAAGATTTAGAGCTTCGCGGACCGGGCCAGTTCCTCGGCGACAAGCAAACCGGTATGCCGGACGTCGCGATGGATTCACTTTCTGACGTCCGCCTAGTAAAAGCCGCCCGCGACAGCGCGCAGGAACTCCTGGCCGCTGATTCAAGCCTGACCGCTCACCCGCTCCTTCGAACGAAGCTAGACGAAATCCGCAAAAAAGTGCATCTTGAATAGATGAGTGAACCAAAAATTGAAAAGATAGAGGCCGCGATAGAAGCCGAAAAAGAAAAAAGCGATCTTCTCTCGCCTACGGACGCGGAGTTTAAGTTTCTCGACGAAACTAAGCGCGAAGAAATCTTAGAGCGACATCCCGGCATGACGCTGCAGGAAATCCATCAGCGCCTCGGCCAGGAGCTTTTTGAGCAGCGCTATGGTCCACTGCGCGAATTCCTCGGAGAGGAAAAATCTTTCTATGATCGCAAAAAGCTTGTTTCAAAGGTAAATATTTTGAGCGCTCTACTACGAAAAAGGCTTGAGGAAAAATTTAAGAACCAGGGCGAAGAGTTGGCGAACGAAGAGGACACGATAGAAGGCTACGAAAGAAGTGGCCACTTTATGAAACCTGCGCTGCGCAAACAAAAGCTCCTTGAGCTCGAACACGTCATAATGCAAAGCAAGCCTGATCAAGCTGCTGAAAATGAATATCCCTTGTACCTCAAGCTACTCGAATTTATCGCCCTCTCACGAGTAGAGGGTGATCAGGACGTCGATTAACCTACAGAATAGCCCACGAACCGCTGCCAAGCGTTGCCAGCAGCAGTAAAGCCGCTATCAAAAGCAGATCAAACTCCCAGCCAGTCGCCTGCATAGAGGTAAACGGTGCCTTTTTCGAAATTTTGAAGAAAAGAGCGACGATCATATTGACGACGAGGACCAGCGCAGCGATAGGAGCGTAAAACCCAACGGCGATACAAATACCTCCGACCGCCTCGGCCACCGAAACGACAGCTGCCCACAACCAACCCGGCTTAAAGCCCGAACTCCCGAGCCAGGCGGCCGTACCCTTGAAATTCTTAAGCTTGGGCACCCCGTGGACGACAAAAATGACACCGAGAACGATACGAAGTAATACAATAGCCCATTCAGACTGCGCGATGAGTGCGTTTAAAATGTTTGTCATGAATTGTGTTTATCTGTTGCCAGTATAGCAAAAAAAGTGTATTTTATGTAGACTCTGTTTGTAGCTGCTCCTATCGTCTAATGGTTAGGACGTCACCCTTTCACGGTGTAAATCCGGGTTCGATTCCCGGTGGGAGCGCACTGATTTTATGAATATACTAACTATCAAATTGCGGAAAGAAGCCGGGTTGCCTCTTTTTGAATTCTTAATTGATGGGAAATCCTTAGAAACTATTATCACTGAAATAGAAAAGAAAAAGTTTAGTGATGATCCTGCCGCGGGTAAAAAAGCTTCTTACCAGCCAATCTCTGATCTTTACGAGAACAAGGAAAATTATTTTTTACGCTCAACAAAATTCGGTGATTTCCTCAATCAAGAAAAAGGCGCAGCCTTGCTATTGGTATGTGGCGGCTGCAGTGAATGGGGTTGCTGGAATGTATTTTGCACAATAGAGTTCTCTGATGACAAGGTAATTTGGAAAGATTTCGGAAATGGGCATCGAAACTGGCAATATGGTTTGCGTTTTGAATTCGACAAAAAAGCCTATTTAGAAGAGTTTGCTAAGCTTATATAAGTTCCAACATCGTCCCACAGGGAGCGCCAACGATATGAAATTTGAACAACCAGGAGATCCAAACAAAGGAGACGCGAAAAAGTTTGAAATGGGCCCCCTTCAATTTGCTGACGATTTTGAAGGACCCGAATTGAATTCATTTTGGGGTGTTTCAGGTCCTGAGCATAGATATGTTTTCACAAAGGAGCCAACGACCGACCAGCAATCATTGCAGATTTCAGTGGCTCCTGGTGATTGCAAGGAAGGTAGAGTGAGAAGTCGTAAAGCGGCAAATAAGAGAGATGAAGCCGTAATGTCTGGTGACCCTGAGGCTGGGTCATACATCCCGCACGGCGCAGAACGAGAAGACACTTACATGCGTGGCAAAGCAAATTGGCTTACCGAACGTTTTGAAATAAAAGAAAAACCAGAAAATTTTGTTAAGCCGGGGGTTGAGGTATGGTACGGGGTTTCATTTTTTGTACCTCAAGATTTCGTTATCGGAAAAAACCGCTTGGTGATCGCTCAATGGCGGGAAGAAGGTACTCACGATAAAAGTCCTGCTATGGCATTTCGTTATATAGACGGCAAGCTTCTTTTTACGATCAGCACTATAGATTTAATAGATATAGCGGCTGGCGAAGATATAACGCTTCGTGGTTTGAAATTCGATGGTCCGGAGCTAGAGAAAGGGAAATGGTACCGGCTGAGTCTCCAGTACAAATTAGGCCGGGCAAAACCTATTACCGTGCGACATCGGATGCAGGCTACCCTTGAATGCAATGCATTTGTAAATGGAAAAAAGCTTGCAACCTATCGCGGCCCAATAGATACAATTTCTGACGGTGGACACGGCGCAGCTCCGCAGCTCCGCTTTAGAATGGGCCTTTATCGAAATCAGGTTCCTCGCACCGATTCACTTTACTTCGCTAAATTCCGCCGAGGCGATTCAAAAGAGTTCTGCGAGTAGCAAAATTCGGGTGTTACACTAAAGTAATGCGGGAACCGAAACCCTTCACCCTCTTCGGGCGATCATCGTCGCTTTTGATGCTTATTTTTTATAAGCTGCTTTTGGCTGTTATCGAGATGCTCGCAGGCGCCCTCTGCTTAATCGCCGCCTTTTTTGCCGAACATCCCAACCTGGCCGTCGTTATCGAAAAAACGGCGACCCAGAGCAACCTCGACCGCTTTGTAAACTGGCTCGTGCAGGAGCTGATGCGCTTTAAAGCCGATCACGAAATCATTACCCATGTTGGGCTACTCCTCATCGCCTTCGGTCTCTTTAACATCCTGCTGGCTATCGGGGTCTGGTTTAAGTCGCGCAAGATGCGCACGATCGCACTCGTCGTCTTCGGCGGACTCTCGCTCTACAGTATCATCACGCTCATTCAGTCATTTAACGTTCTCGACCTCGTCTCGCTCATCCTCGACCTCATCGTCCTGTACTACTTCTGGCGAATCCTGCCGCGGCACCTGGAAGAGTAGAGGTATTAGAGGTCCTAGGTAAACTTAGAGGGACTAGAAGATTGAAACAGCGCGGCCGTCGGAATTACCGGCGGCCGCGCTTTCTTACTTTCGTATTCAGTTCGTATTTCGTAGCGATTACCGCTTGAATGGTGACTTCGCAGCCAAGATTCTCTTCTTCGCAATCTTGATTGCGGTTTCGCGAGGCGTGGTCGCGCCCTTACCGACGCTTGCAAGCATCTCTTTTACATTCGGCACGATCTTGCTCTCAACGAGCTTAAACATTTTCTTCTCGTCATAACCCATGTACTCGGCGTAGCTACTGATGACGCCGCCGGCGTTAGCGATAAAGTCCGGGATAATCAAAACATTTTTACGGTGCAGCTGCTTTTCAAACTCCTCGCGCATCGGGATGTTGGCGCCCTGGACGATAATCTGCGCCTTGATGCGATCAACGTTGTGCGAGCCGATAACGTCCGGTCCGGCGGCCGGGATCATCACGTCAGCCGAAAGCTCGTAGATAACGTCGCGAGAAAGCTTTTTGCTAGTGGTGGTCGCCGGGTAGTCGAGAACCGAACCAGTCTTGGCCTTTGCTTTCATCAGCTTGGCGTGGTTTAAGCCATGGCGGTCGTAGATAGTACCGCTGCTGTCAGATACAGCCACCACCTTGGCTCCCCACTCCTCTAAGAACTTGTGGGCAAACGCGCCGACATTGCCGTAACCGGCGATAGTTATTTCAGCGCCCTTCAAGCTCATCTCCAAATGCTCAAGCGCAACCTTCGCCGAAAGCGCGACGCCGAATCCGGTCGAGCCGAGCTCGTGCGGCAATCCTCGCTTTGTTTTGCCTCCCTTCTTTGTCGTATAGTTCGCCGGCTTGCCGGTAACGGACTCCCACTCGCCGTGCGCATCAGCAAACCACATCATCTCGCGCTCCGTCGTGTTGATATCCGGACCGGCGATGTAGTACTTAGGCACAATCGGGCGAAGCATCTTTGCAAAGCTTTCGATAATCGCCTTTTTCTTGGCCAAACTCATCCCCTTCGGGTCTACCATGATGCCACTCTTGCCGCCACCAAACGGCAGCCCGGCCATGGCGTTTTTGTAGCTCATCGCGCGGGCCAAACGGGAAACCTCCACCTCATTAACCGTGCCAGTCATGCGAATGCCGCCCTTAGCCATGCCGAGGTTCAGATTGTCGAGCACGGCGACACCGTGAAAGTTCAATTTTGGGTCATATACGCGAAAAACGATCTCCGGGCCAAGCTCGTCATAGATAATTTCAGTCTGCGCTCCCCGGTCTGCAGCCTTCTTTGTCTCTTCCATACGTAAATGTAAATAATGCTAATTTGCTAATTAGTGCCAATTATACGCTTCTGCAAAAACAAAAGCTAATTTACAGTTTCCCTTTTTTAGGTCAAAGTTAAGCTATGTCAGAACAATACAAAGAGACATTAGAGCAACGTTTGCCGGAGGCGCTGAAGAAAATAATGAGTGCGAAAGAAGCGGCGGAAAACGACCACTCCGTCCGGACACTGCAGCTCAAAAATGGCGAATACGAGTTAACATACGTGCCCGCAATACATAGCAACGATCCTAAAGATTCCCTGATGCAAGAAATAGAAACTCGTTTCCAAGAAATGGGCCCGGCACTAGTCGTCATTGAGGGGTGGCCCGACCTCATTGACCCAAGGTCGGCGAAGGACGTTGAGATTGCTTATGGTGAACAAAATCTGACGCGTGATGAATATATCATCAAGCAAGAAGAGCGCGGCTTAGCAGTTCGTCTCGCTAGTGAACACGGCCTACCTATCGCCTCCCCTGAACCACTGGACAAAACTATCGCCCAACAATTAATGAGTGAAAATATAAGCCCGGAAGATATCATCGGCTTTTATGTACTACGCGGCCTCAAACAAGAGATAAGAACTAAAAAGCAGCTACCCGCTCCCGCTCAAATACTTTGGAGTATCGAGGAAACCAAGAAACATCTTGGCTTAGAACACGTGCCCTACCAGCCGTCCATGCTGCAAAATCGCTTGTCAGAACTTACGGGTATCGAAAAAGAAAAACTTGATACTTTAGACAAGCTCAGCGAAGAAGAATTAACGCAGGTCTTCGACTTAACGGACCCTATCCCATGGGAAGGGAAACCGTCTAGGACATTTAACAAGATCAGCGAACTCATCAACGTTATGCGCGATAGTTTTGCTGTGGCAAAAACTGCCGAGTATCTAACGAAATACAAAAAAGTTTTCGTGACATACGGCGGCAGCCATCTGCTTATGCAAAAGCCGGCATTGGAGTATCTGCTCCAAAATTGAAAATTGTAAATTGAAAATTGTAAATTAGAAATTGTAAATTAAATTGCCGGTCTACTGCCCGGCAATTTTGTATACATCCCCCGCGCCCATCAAGACAATCACGTTGTTGTCCTTTTTGAATTGTTTTACGAATTGTTTGCCGCTTTGCATTGTCGGAAGATAGGTCACGGCCTTGTGAAACTTTTTTGTTTCACGGGCGAGGTCCTCGCCGTTAACCGGGCCACTTGTTTCACGCGCCGACGGGAAGATCTCCATAATCCCGACCTCATCCGCGGGCGTAAAACATTTGGCAAACTCGGAAAGCAGCGCCTGAGTGCGGCTGAACATATGCGGCTGGAATACGCAGGCAAGCTTACGGTCCGGGTAGAGTGCTTTAATACCCTCGAGCGTTATCGTAATCGCTGTTGGGTGATGCGCGTAATCATCAATGATGGTGTAGGTTTTTGCGGTTTTGATAACCTCTAACCGACGGGCGGTACCCGGGAAACTGGCGAGCGCCGCAGCCGCCTCCTCTACTGACGCGCCGGCCATCGTTGCGGCAGCAATTGCCGCGCCGGAGTTAAGCACGTATTGTTTGCCGGGAAACGGAACGCCGGCCTCAATCTCTCTACCGTAAAACAAAACGTGAAACATTTGTGAAACATTTTTCTTTCCCGTGTGCTTCCCGGCGGGGGAGTACCCAATCCCCTTGTCTTCGAGTCGGCACATCTTATTTTCGGCATTAAAACCGTATGTCAGTGTCTTAACCCCTTTCTCTTTGGCGTAGGCGGCCAACAATTTTGTTTCACGATTATCCCCCTCAATAACCAGGAAGCCGGCCGGGTCAATGTTGTCTACTAACTTTTTAAAAGATTCGTAATACTGCTTAGGCGTCTTAAAGTAATCCGGGTGATCATAATCAATGCTCGTAATGATTGCCGCAAACGGCTTGTAGTTCAAAAAGGCATCCCGGTACTCATCTGCCTCGATGACTAAGAACGGCCCCTTGCCGGCGCGAGCGTTGCTCTCCCATTTATTAACTTTGGTGCCGACGATCACGTTTGGCTCGAAGCCGAGCTTTTCAAAAATCCAACCGAGCATCGCGGTGGTCGTCGACTTCCCATGGCTGCCGGCAACGGCGATGACTTGGTACTGCTTCGAGAGCTCGCCGAGCGCCTGCGGGTAGGTGATAATTTTTACTTTACGGCGCAGCGCCTCCTTGACCTCGACGTTTTCATTCAGCGCCTTTCCGTTAAAAAAGTATGCAACAGAACTAATTACCAGCTGCGTATCGGCCGGAATATTTTTTGCGGCAAACGGCTGCGCAACCGGAATCTTTAAGCGCTTCAAAACTGCGTCCGTAAAAAATTCATCCGTGCCATCCGATCCGGTCACCTTGCACCCGCGCGAAAGCAAAATCTGCGCCAAGGCGGTCATGCCCACGCCCTTGATGCCGATGAGATGCACTTTGAGCCCCTTTTCGAATTGGAGAGTGGAGATTGGAAATTTCGCCATGTTCTTATACCCTACATCAAGTTCATTAAAATGCGAAGCGGGGTGGGCACATGGTGCCCTACCCCGTTCGGCGGACGACGATTCGGAAGCGCCGATCGAATTCCTGGTGTTGGCGGCGGCGCCACCAGTCAGGATACTTGCGTCGGGCTCGATCGCGGTCTTCAACAGCCTGCATGACCGCAGAGAGGGCCTTGCGCCTCAGAGTCACCGGATTGTAGAATCGCAGCCGGTGAACGATTGCGAATCCATACCCGTACTCCCGTGCAAGACGCGCCTGCTTGTGCTTGTGAGGCTCCTTCTTCCCCTTTTCATGGACGATCTTCCGGCCGAACTTACGCACATCGATGAGGATGTCGAGCTCGGGCAGGTAGATATCGATCATAGTGCCGCACCAGACAGAGTTACCCTGCTTGTCGCGACGCTCCTCCCGTAGGAAAATCGTCGCGCTCTCAACTTCGAGATTCAGCTCCTGAGTTAGGACGATGAGGATGTCGATCTCCTCTTTGAGCAACTCACGGCGGGCAGCCGGGAACCCAACACCGCGCGAACCGATGATGGGCTCAATCTGCACTTCATACTTCATGAGCCCCTCCTTTCGGGACTTTGCTACCCTACCAAATTTTGCCCCAAAAACAAAACTGGCCTTGCGGCCAGCTCTGTCTATCTTCGTACTACTTTTGCAAACTTTCTCGGCCCAACCTGCACGATCATACCGTCATCAATCGCGATGGTCTCCGCCGGGTCCAGCTTCTTTTCTTCATTGATGCGCACGCCACCCTGCTCGATAAGTCGCCGCGCCTCGCTCTTGCTGGTCGCAAACCCAGTGTTAAAGACTAACTCGAGTAGCGTAAGCGCGTGGTCGCTAACGACAACCTCCGGCATCTCCTTCGGCAGCTCGCCGCGGCCAAAGAGCGAGTCAAAAGCGTCCTTCGCTTTTTCAGCGGCAACCTTGCCGTGGTAGAGCATCGTTATTTCGTGCGCCAAACGAATCTTCTTCTCCTTCGGATGCGCCGGTAGCGCCGCAATCTCCTCCGGCGAAAGGTCGGTACATAGCTTAAAGTATTTTTCGACAAGCTCGTCCTTAACAGACATCACCTTGCCAAACATATCGTTGGCCTCATCGGTGATATTAATCACATTGCCCCAGCTCGTGCTCATCTTACGCCCGTCCGTGCCCTCGAGCATCTCGGTCATCATAATGTCCTGTGGTGCCATTTTAAAATGCTCCTGCACAACGCGACCGGCCTTCAAGTTAAAGAGCTGATCAAAGCCGCCGAGCTCAACGTCTGACTTCACGGCAACCGAGTCGTACCCCTGCATCAGCGGGTAGAGCGTCTCTTCGAGACCAACCTCCCCTCCTTTTTCGACGCGCTCGGCAAAATTGCGACGCGCCATCATCTGGTTCATCGTGAAGCTGCGCGCCAAATCAACAAGCTGCAAAAAATCCAACTTCTTAAGCCAGGAGCTATTAAAAAGAAACTCCGCTTTAGAAACGTCGAGGATTTTGCCCACCTGTTGCTTGTAGTGCTTAATATTTTCCTTGATTTGAGCGTCAGTGAGTCGCGGCCGCTTATCGAGCTTGTCGGACGGGTCACCGATGCGGGCCGTGAAATCACCGACGATAAAAACAACCTGGTGCCCCAGCTTTTGAAACTCGCGCATCTTTCGCAAAACAATCGCCCGGCCGATGTGAATCTTCGAACCGGTCGGATCAAAACCAAGCTTAATGCGCAGCTGCTTACCGGAAATTAACTGCTTCTCGAGGTGCTCACGGTCGATGATGTCCGCCACCCCCCGCTTGAGAAGCTCGGCAATCTTCGCCGGGTCTGTATCAATTTTTGGCTTCGAAAACATATATCTTATTGTACTCGTTAATTATGAAGATTCAAAGGTTGGTACTCGGGTGCCCGGCCGCCTTGAGGCGGCAACGGGCACCCGCGCGATTCGGCTTTCGCCGATTACTCCGACTTGGGAGGGGCAGCAGTAGGCCCATCCGCCTGACACTTCGGGCAGCTTTCGGCCAGCGGCGCGCCGAGATCATCGAACTCCCGCCCTGCTGCAGCCTGACACTTGCAGACCTGTTCGCAACCCATCGTCCACTCTCCTCTTGAGGAGCCCTCGCTGGTACAAATAAACCGTTTACTCATACCAGCGACCCTCCCCGAGAAAAAAGAAAACCGCTCGGGGAGCGGTGGTATGAGAGACGTTATACAACAAAACTACCGCGTCCGAGGGTTGAGAGTAAATGCGCGATAAAAGAAAACGAAATTGAGTTGTACGGCCGGGCGAGAATTCATATATGAAAAGAATAAGCGAAATACAAAATCCCGTCAAACTATCCTCCCTCCCCCGCACTACACAATATCCGGACCTTGTTACAGTGTACTAGTACACTGTAACGTAGTAACTTATATGAAAATACTTCGGCGAGCTCAGCATAAATCGAAAGGGTCTCCTTCAGCCGGAGCTGAAGGAGTCCCTTCGCGCGGGGTAGCTCCCCCAATCTCACCACTCTCGTAGGTGACACGCCTTTCGTTTAGAAACTCAGCGTCACTGCGACGCCGAAGACCTCCTGGTGCTGCCGGTCCCGCTCCTGATACGGACCGAACTCTTTGACGAAGACCTCGGCGCTCACACCGTCCGAGATCTTGCACTCCAGCCCGATCCGCCCAGTGAGCGTCCAGCCCGTATCCACGACCTTGGCAATGCCGCAGTCGTAGAGCGCGCTGACACCGACCTTGAGCGAAACCGGCCCGACGACCTTGACGCTGTAATCCGCGCCAAGGGTCGCCGTAGGACGCCGCCCGAGTTCCGGAAGTAGCCCGAGACGACACTCGACCTGGGCGTACGGCTTGAGTTTGCCCGCACTTCCAAAGTCAAAGTCCTTGCCGAACTTGAGCCGAGGGATCAGGATGTCTCCCCGACTCTGCGACTCCGGCAGGAGGTCCAGATACAGCAGATCGGCGGTCACCCACCAACTCCGCTCGAACTTCCAAGTATGGCCGACCGTGAAGTCCACCTCGTCGGACGACGTCTTCACGCCACCTGACTCCTGAAGTCCAGTGGACCACCAGATGCCGACGTGCCAGCCGCTCGGCTCGCTCACGAGAAGCTCGGTCTGAACTGCTGGCTCGTCGCGCAGCAGTCCGCCGAAGTACCGCACGTCCTTGCTCACGTAGGTGCTCGTGAGCCTCACCTTCCACGACTCGGCCGTCTCCTTGACGACCGGGGGTTGCGCGACGACGGAGTTGACCGCCGCCGCAAGATCACTCTTCATCTCCTGCGCCTGCGCGACCGTCGCGCTGACATACGAGAGAAGCACGAACAGGACATAAGATAGTGACCGGGACATGGGAACTCGCTTTCCGGGGCTTCTACCCCTTCCCTGTGAATGAGCTACTATCAACAGCGCCTACCTTGACGCTTTTGTCAGATTAGTATAGATTAATGGAGTGGCCAACGGTGCCATAGGGTGCTTGTCGCCACCACATACAATTATTAGAAATTAGTAATTGGAAATTAGAAATTTCAAAAACATGTACCAGGAAGTTTTTGAGGGTCTCGGTCTCTCCCCTAACGAGGCGAAGATTTACGAAACGCTCGTCGTGCACGGCGAATTAGGTGTGAGTGAAATCGCCACACGCTCACAAATCCACCGCCGCAACGCCTACGACGCAATTCGCCGCCTCATCGACAAAGGATTGTGTTTTGAAATTATTTCGAAAAAAGAAAATTTATATAACGCAGTTGATCCGGGGAAGCTCTTAGAACTCACTGAAGAAAAACGCCAGTCAATTGAAAATATTTTGCCGGATTTAAATAAAAAGTTTCACCACCGAGCTTCAACCGAAGAGGCGTTTATCTACAAAGGCTACGAAGGCCAGAAAAATATCTGGCGAGAGATCCTACGCGTTGGCCAGGATATTTATATCATTGGTGCCAAAGCACAGTGGTTTGATGCAAAACTTGATGCTGCTCGCGATGCTTTTTATCGCGAAACCAAACGCAAAAAAATGACCTTTCGCTTGCTCCTCGACCAAGAGGTGCGAGAACGGCTTCCTAATTTTACGGAGACTTATCCCGGACTGATGGAGCACCGCTGGCTGCCGAAACAGTCTTCAACAAGCGCGATCGTCGTGACCTTTGGCGACTACGTCGTGATGTATGCTGGTGTCGGAATTATGAAAATGGACGATAACACCGTATTCTTTGTCATCAAAAGTGCTGCTCTCGCCGAAGGCTATCGTGCCTGGTTTAAAAATATGTGGGAACAGAGTAAGGAAAATAAATAATCTTCACTCAACCATCTGCACGGATAGTTAAATACGAGCCATGAGATCTCAAGCGGCTGAACTCCTAAGCTGGGCCGCAGTTTCGGCGCTTAGCAAATGCAAAAGTTCTTTGGCGCTGCGATCTTCGATAACCCGTGGCTTGCCGTCTACAAATTTTTTAGCGTCATTCACGTTACAAATTTTGCTGTCTGGCCGCAAAATACCTCGCGCTACCAAATCGTCGAGCATCACGTGGCAATCGGGACAGGGATGCAATGCGTCATCGGCCTGATCCACATCTAAACCGCGCACGACACGCGATGTATTAGTCTCACGCGATACAGTCACGATACCGATGATAATCGGGTACGGATGCCCGGCCTGCGCAGCTCCAATGGCGTTACGTTCAGCGCAGCGTTTGTATACACCTTCGACCGGTATGTCTTTGGGCTTAAAATTATGCCCGGAAAATTCCTTGTACTCGCCGCTCTGCCCGTCCATACTAGGGAACCATGCAAGCACCGCACACCCTACTTTAAACGGCCGCTCTTTACGGTGCGAGACTGCATTGTCACGCGCTAGGGCGGCCTTTTCAATTAATTCATCTCGGTGGCGATCAAAATAAGCGAGGTGCTCCTGCATCTGCTCGGGAGTAAGTTTTGCATACTCCGGTCGCTCCAAAGAATGAACCGCCTCCATATTCCCAGTCATAGATTCATACTAAAATAATTTTCCTTTCTTGTTAAGTGAAACGCGTATGCAAAACGAGTACGGGGCGGTCACAGCTGTGACCGCCCCGCGCTTGAAGTAGCTCCTTCATCTCACCACTACGCAGGTGACTCGCCTTTCGTTTACGTTGCCCATGTTGCTGATGCTCAGAAGTTGAGCGTCAGCGAGACGTCTAGGCTGCCGACGTCCTTGCGGTCCTCGATGGTGTGACCCATCCAGTAACGCTCGTAGCCGATGCCGGCCACCACGGACTTGCTGTCATTGAGCGGGACATCGAGTCCCACCCGCCAGCGCAGCAGGTTGCCGCTCGGTGTCTCGCTCGTCCCGTTGTCGTAGACGTACTTCACGGTGTTCGTGAGCGCCGCCCCGCCGATGCCGAGGTCGATGCTGTGGCTGACGCCGACGGTCGTGATCCACCGGTCCAACCCCATAGGCATCAGAATCGCGTCCTCGAGCTTGATACTGGGCGTGAGCGTCCCGCCCGTACCCAAGTCGAACGTCGTCGAGACCACGATGGACGGGTCGAGGATGTCCCCATCGCCATCACCGAGCTCGTATAGGTCGAAGTAGCCGACCGCCGCGTCGAACCGGAAGGTCCGACCCAGAAGATCGAACTCCTTCCCGTAGCCGATGGTGTAGTCCACCTCGTCGGCGAAGTCGGCGTCGAAGTCCTTGTACGAACCGCCCGAATGCCAGAAATCGAGCGAGAACCCGCAGGGCAACAATGCGAACACATCCTGCTGGGGCGCCGAACCGTTGGCGTAACCGTTGCCGGTCACGTAGTCGGTCTTGTACGTCAGCTTCAGCGAAACGGCCGGCGTCCAGGGGTCCTTCGACTCCTGCGTGACGACGGAGTCGACCGCCGCCTGCAGATCTGACGACTGTCCGTCCTCGCTGCGCGCCACGTTGGCGCACAGACCAAAGACTGCCAGAACGACGAAAACGATTGCCTTCCTCATAAGTCACCCATCTCCCTTCCCTGGCTTTGTCTTTGCGCGGCCTCATTGGCCACGATCTTAGACTTAGCCACCCCGAACACGATTGATTTCAGTCGAGGTAGCGAGGTTTTAGAGCTATTTAGACTCATTCCCCGATACCCGGACTGAAATCTCTTTTCAACGTTCTCCAATCAGTTTAATCTATTTTTGACAAATAGTCAAATTAGTTTCAAAATAAATATATACAAACTTGCTTTTTTTGCCTTAAATGCTTTATAATAATGACATATATTTTTTTGACACTATTATGGACATTCAGAATGAGCTCAAAAAACTAGGCCTAAAGAAATCGGAGAGCAAACTTTATCTGTATTTGCTCGAGAAAGGAGCCTCTACCCCGCCGAACATAGCCAAAGGCACTGGTATCGCCCGAACAAACTGCTACAACCTCTTAAGGGGGCTTGAAAATAAGGGCATGGTCCAAGTCCAGGGTGCGCAAAAGAGCAAAGCCTACGTCGCCCGTGATCCGGCCACGCTCCTGACCGGCTTAGAGCAAAGAATGGAAGCGGCCAAACGCATCGTGCCAGAACTTCGCGATTTTTATACCACGCAGAAGAATAAGCCAAAAATCAGATTCTTTAGCGGCTGGGATGAGGTAAAAGAGTTATACCTCTTAACACTCGAAACTGAAAAACTTTTTGCCGTCGGCTCGACCGAGACAATCGCAAAAATTGATAAGAAATTCCTTGAGTCATATTGGCATGAGCTTGCGAGCCGGAAAATCATCTTTGACAGCGTGCTGATGGCCAGCGCTAAATCGAAAACGGCTCTCGAAATAAAAGCCGTTGCGGGAGCTTTGCGCACCGACAGGTTTCTACCAGAAAGGTTCGGTGACGAGCCGATGGACATGTTCATCTGGAACGACAACATCGCTCTAATCGCCCTCTCTGATCCTGTTTTCGGAACGCTCATTACCGATGCTGCTCTGGTTCGCGTACTGAAAATCATGTTCGGTGCGCTCTGGGAAGAGCTCGGAAGACGAAATGATAATTAGTAAAACTAAAAATCCCCGCTTGGGCGACGCTCATCAGCGTTTAGCCTCGCGGGGATTTTAGTTTCTTCTATCTACTAACTACTGTCTACTTTGTGTCTTTCGCCTCCGTGCGGCTCGTCTTGATCATCTCATCAATCAGGCCGTACTCCTTCGCTTCGGCGGCACTCATGTAGTAGTCGCGGTCGGCGTCCTTCTCAATCTTCTCAACCTTCTGGCCGGTGTGCTTAGCAAGAATATTGTTGAGCTTGGCCTTCATTTTGAGAATCTGTTTGGCAGTGATTTCGATATCGCTCGCCTGACCCTCGGCGCCACCCATCACCTGGTGAATTAAGATCTCCGAGTTCGGGAGCGAGAAGCGCTTGCCCTTGGCGCCGGCGGCGAGAATGACGGCGGCCATCGAAGCGGCCATACCGACACAAATAGTCGAAACCTCCGGCTTCACAAACTGCATCGTATCGTAAATCGCCATACCGGCGACGACAGAGCCGCCCGGGCTGTTGATGTAGATCTGGATATCCTTTTTCGGATCCTCGTGCGCCAGGAACAAAAGCTGCGCGATAACCAAGTTAGCGACAGCGTCGTTAATCGGGCCACCGAGGAAGATGATACGGTCTTTAAGCAAACGCGAGTAGATGTCGTAGGCACGCTCACCATACTGCGTCTTCTCAAGAACCGTCGGGATGAGATACTGGTTTGTAATTTCCATATGGAATGATTTTTTATTTTAAGCGCAGCTTTTTATTTATCCGGCAATTCTCGGAGGTCGACGGACCGAGAGCATAGGGCAACTTTTCAATAGAAAAGTATGCGCGGTGCCGGGAAATGAAAAGCTAAGCGTCTGCCTGCTTTTCAAGAAACTCAAATATCTTCTTGTTCTGCAGTGCACTGTAAATATACTCGTGCTCTTTTTCTGGGTCAACATTGTGCTTTCGGGCCTCCTCCTCAATCTCTTCGGCGCTCGGCTCAAGCTTCTCAAGCTGGGCGATTTTGTACATCGTTAAATTACCACGGACGCTGGTCTCGGCCTTCGGGCGCAGCTTCGTGCGCGTGTCGGCACGCAGACTCTCCTGCTTCTTAAGATCAGTCTCGCGGGTAAAGAACGAACCGTACTGCTCGAGCATCTGATCAAGCGTGCGCTCGATAAGCACCTCCGGCACCTCGACGGTCGCGTCAGCCGCGATAGCATCAAGCGCTTTAAGGCGAAGCTTCTCGTTCTCCTTCTCCATCTTCTCCTGGGTCAAACCCTCGCGAACGCTCTTCATCAAATCCTCGGCGGTCTTAAATTGCGTACCAAGGCTGGCAGCAAACTCGTCCGTCAGCTCCGGGACAGAGCGCTCAAACACGCCGCGGACGGTAACCGTAAACGCCAGCTGCTTACCGCGAAGCTCCTCGTTCCAGTAATCGTTCTGTGCAGTAATTTCGAAGTGTGCGACTTCGTTTTCGCTCTTACCGACAAGCTGCTCATCAAAGCCTTTGATGAAGTTGCTCTCGCCAAGAATGAAGCGGTCACCGGCAATCGTACCCTGCGGCACCGGCTTTTCGTCTACCTCGGTTTCGATGTCGGCCTCAACGAGGTCGCCCATCTTTGCAGCACGAGTAGCGCGGGTTTCAACGGCGCGCGAGTTGCGAATCCACTCCACCGTTTTTTTAATTTCTTCGTCAGTAAGCTTGACCTCCGGCTTCTCGCTGAAAACTTTTTTAGCCGTCTTCTTATAATCCTTAAGCTCAATCTCCGGGAAGACCGTTACAATGGCCTTATAGCTAATCCCCTTGCCCGGCTCGCCATCCGTTACTTCAATCTTCGGCTGGTCGATAAAGGTCCAGGTCTTTTCAGCCTTCACGCTGTTTAATGACCAGCGGACAGCTTCGTTGATAGAGGCGTGGAATACCTGGTCGTGATTAATCGCACCGTCTACCATCTCCTTCGGCGCGGCGCCCTTACGAAAACCTTTGATAGTGATTTCGGAAGCAGCTACGTCGTAAGCCTTTTTGTAATACACCGCAAACTCCTCGTCCGTGAGGTTAACAGTAACTTCAAAGCGAGAGCCTGCGAGTTTCTTGATATCTGATTTCATCGTTTTAGAAGCTGCCGGGCGCGGCGAGTACGCCGCGCCCGGAAACTATACATTCTTATTTAATAGCTGCGATCAAAGGAGCGATAAGGAGCGCGACGATGCTGATAACCTTGATCAACGGGTTGATAGCCGGACCGGCGGTGTCCTTGTACGGATCGCCGACGGTGTCACCGGTGACGGCGGCTTTGTGCCAGTCAGTCCCCTTGTGACCTGCAGCTTCAACATATTTCTTCGCGTTGTCCCACGCAGCTCCACCCGAGGTCATCGAGATACCGAGGAAAAGACCGGTAACGATTGAACCCATCAAGAGTCCACCGAGTGCAACCGGGCCAAGCAACCAGCCAACGAGCACGACGGCGACAACCGGCATCAGCGCCGGGACGATCATTTTGCGCAGCGCGGCCTTGGTAACAATGTCTACGCAGCGAGCGTAATCCGGCTTGGCCGTGCGCTCCATAATGCCTGGGATCTCCTTAAACTGGCGACGAACCTCAACGACGACGGCACCGGCAGCCTCACCGACTGCACGCATACCCATCGAAGCGAATAAATACGTAATCGCACCACCGATAAACAAACCGGCGATTAAGAGCGGGTTAGTAAGATCAAAGAGCGCAACCGTGCCAACCTTGGCAAGCTCGGCAACGTATCCGGCAAAGAGCACGAGTGCAGCCAGACCGGCTGAAGCAATAGCGTAACCTTTCGTGACAGCCTTAGTCGTGTTACCAACCGCATCAAGCGCATCGGTAATCACACGAACCTCCTTCGGTGCACCGCTCATCTCGGCGATACCACCGGCGTTGTCGGTAATCGGACCAAACGAGTCGATGGCGACGATAATACCGGCGACAGAAAGCATCGCAGTCGCGGCAATCGCAATACCCATCAGACCCATGATCGCAAACGAACCAAGCATCGCGGCGACGATGATCACAATCGGCATCGCCGTTGATTCCATACCGACAGCAAGACCCATGATGACGTTCGTACCGTGACCGCTTCTTGAAGCCTCGGCAATCGAGGTAACCGGGCGGAACTTTTTAGCAGTGTAGTAATCGGTAACAAGCACCATCAAAACAGTGACGGCGAGACCGATAACTGAACAGAAAAATACTGCGAGCGTGTTGTCTGGGAAAAACTTCGCAGCGGCAAAGTAGAAGAAGACGATCGAAGCGATGACCGAACCGGCCAAACCCTTGTACAGGGCGCCCATGATGTTTGGATCTTTGCCCGAGCCCTGCCTGCCGGCAGGCAGGTTCACAAAGAAGCCACCGATAAGCGAAGCGAGTACGCCGAGACCACCGATAACCAGCGGGAACCACACGTGAGTCGGGTCGGCAGAAAATGCGGCCAAACCGGATCCAAGCAGCATCGCTGCAGTGAGCGTCACGACGTAGGTTTCAAACAAGTCAGCGGCCATACCGGCACAGTCGCCGACGTTGTCACCAACGTTGTCGGCGATAACGGCCGGATTGCGCTCATCATCCTCCGGAATGTTGGCCTCAACTTTTCCAACCAGGTCCGCACCGACGTCAGCAGCTTTGGTAAAAATACCACCGCCGAGACGGGCAAAGATTGAAATCAAACTTGAACCAAAGGCGAGACCGACGAGTGCGCCGACATCCTGCGTGTACCAGTAAAATCCGGCGACCGCGAGCAGTCCGAGCGCACCGACAAGGAACCCAGTTACTGAACCGGCCTTAAAGGCGAGCGAGAGCGAGGCTCCCATCCCCTTCGTAGCGGCGTGGGCCGTCTTCGCATTGCTGCGGACAGCAACGAGCATACCAATGTAACCGGCCAAACCCGAGAAGATGGCGCCGATCAAAAATCCGATGGCGACGATCCAGCTCAAAAGCAAACCGATAACAACAAACAGGACGAGCGCGACGATACCAATCGTCTTGCTCTGGCGATTTAAGTAAGCGCGTGAACCCTCCTGAATAGCTTTAGAAAGTTCCTGCATCTTCTCGTTACCGGAGCTCTGGCCTTTGAGCCAAAACATGATGTAAGCACTGTAAGCAATCGCGAGCGCAATCGGGACAAAGATTAACGTATAGATAGAAGACATAGAAATCAATTTGTAATTACTTAATTTGTAATGATTGTCATTCCCGCGGAGGCGGGAATCCAGATTTTATTCTTTTACCCTTGCGCTTCTTCTGTTTTTTCTTCCGCAACTGCTTCTTTGGCCGGGGTTGTTTTCCCGTGGACATCAATCTTCCAACCGGAAAGCTTTACGGCGAGACGAACGTTTTGACCGGCACGGCCGATAGCGAGTGAGAGCTGGTCATCCGGCACCGTGACTTTCGCCTGGTGGTCCGGAAGAATCTCAACCTCTTCAACTTCAGCCGGTGAGAGTGAGCTGGCGATAAAGCGCGCCGGGTCTTCACTCCACTCGATGATGTCAATCTTCTCCTGACCAAGCTCGTTGCTGACAGCCATCACGCGGGTACCGCGCTGACCGACACACGCACCAACCGGATCAATCCCCTCCGCGCTCGAAGCAACGGCGATTTTGGTACGGCTGCCCGGCTCGCGAGCGATTGATTTGATTTCAACCGAACCGTCCGCAATTTCCGGAATTTCTAATTTAAACAACTCCGTTACAAACTTCGGGTGACTGCGTGAGAGCAAAATGCCCGGCATGCGCGCGTCGTCTGAAACGCTGACGATATAAAACTTAAGACGCTCACCGATTCGGTAACGCTCGGTCGGGATAACTTCGTTAAAGAGCATGATACCAACGGCGCGGCCGATGTCGACGTAGACATTCCCCCGCTCCATACGCTGGATAGTGCCGCTGACGATCTCGCCCTCGCGACCCTTGAACTCCTTGATGATTGACTCGCGCTCGGCTTCACGCAGACGCTGCAAGACAACCTGCTTGGCAGCCTGCGCGGCGATGCGGCCGAACTCCTCGTGCGTCTCAAGCGGGAACAAAACTTCATCGCCGACAACAGATCCTTTCTTCTCTTTCTTAGCCTCATCAACAGTGATGTGACGGTCAGCATTAAAGCGCGGTAACACCTCTACCGGTGTACCGTCGGCATTAAACTCCGGCTTGTCCGCCATAGCTTCAGCGACGGCGGAAGCCTCCTCCCCTTCCTCTCCCTCTTCTTTAAAACGGACGGTCGTCTCATCAACGACGGTCTTCACCTGCCAGAATTTTAATTCACCGGTCTTAACATCAAACTTCGCGCGAACTATTTCGCCTTTCTTTTCGTATTCCTTTTTATACGCTGCGGCAATCGCGGACTCGATAGCATCTAACACCTTCGCTGCGTCGATGCCCTTCTCCTCGGCGACTTGGTCTATCGCCTTTTTAATACTTTTTAAATCAAACAACATACTCTCTATTTAATGTTTGTTATTAATTTTTTGATACATACCCGCTCAAGCTGTTTCGATAAGCCCGCCAGATATGAGAATGGGGCGCTCATTCGAGCGACCCACTAATAAAAATAGTATATCCCGACCGGTCAAAAAGTCAATCCTCTGCCGTTACCCTATAAAAATGATTTTCAATGAATATGTCAATTATTCACCTACTAGGTGTTTTACGGCAGCCGTGAAACATCCCCTGCTCCTGCTGGCGGGCATACTTTGTTTCACACCTGTAAAACACCCTGTTTCTAGTGTGAAACAAAATTGTTTCACACTTTAGGCTCAATTTGCCAAAATAGGTCAAAGAGTGTGAAACATTTTGGCAAACACTCTTCGCGGTTTGTTCGGGAAATAAAAAAAGTGTTTGCCGGCAAACACTTTACCCGGTGTAAAACACCCCTAAAATTGTTTCACGGCAAACACTTTTGTTTCACGGATAGCGTGAAACATCTTATTAACAGCCAATCGGCGGGAGTGTTTGCCGGCAAACATCTTGTTTGGTAAAAAACCGCCTCCCGAACAAACCGAGAAGTGTGTTTCACGTGAAACATCTTCGCGGGTCAGAAAAAGCATAAAACAACCGTGAAACATGTTTCACGGCAAACACTAGTATGGGTTTGTTCGGGGAACCGTGAAGAGTGTTTCACGTGAAACACTCTTCATGGTTAGAAAGCGTAAAACACCCAATCTGGTATAGTTCAGATATGGACAGTCGTAAAACAACCGGACAGGTAGGCGAGGCGATTGCCTGTGAATACCTCAAATCGAAAAAGTACCGGATCCTGGCGCAGAACTTTTTGGGCCCGACGGGGGAGCTCGATATCATCACGCGGGACCCGAAAGGGGTATTGGTATTTGTCGAAGTTAAAACACTCGCCGGAGAATCTAAAATATTTTCGCCGGAGCAGCATTTTAATGAAGAAAAGCGTTTTCGCGTGCGCCGCCTGGCGGAGCATTTTGCAAATGCGCATCCGGAGTACGTCGATAAAAAACTCGGCTACCGTATAGACCTCGTCGCAGTTTCGATAAAAGATCCGCTCGAAAAAGATTGGCAAAAGGGAAGTGAGGTTCGCCACTACGAAAACGTTTAGTACTACGTACTGCTACACAGCATCCGGCACGCCCACGCGCTCGGGCGTTCGACTTAACGATGCTCTAACGCAGCCCTCTTGACTATGTATCAGTGTACTAGTACACTGTAACAAGGACTAATTCGACTCGTTCTATTGAGTAGAGAATGCCTTAGCGATAGTTGAAGAAAAAAATATTATGAACCCACATTATAAAAAAGAGCTTTTGAAGGTCATCGTGCAGGCAGCAAAGGACCAGCGCCTGCTTGATGCGCTTATGAACGACCTCCTCACGCCGGAGGAGTATCGGGAACTTACGAACCGCTGGCAGATTGTAAAGCGCTTGTCGCAAGGCATAGGACAACGCACGATTGCGCAGGAGCTTAAGGTTGGCGTCGCAACAGTAACTCGCGGTGTACACGTACTCGAAAATGAAAATGGGGGATTCAATCAATTGCTCGAAAAAGTCCACGTTTAATATGAAAAATATCTACACAATAATTAGTCTTCGCTGGTGGCTCGCCCAAATAGTTCCAAGGGCGTGCTTTGTGTTGGCATAACGATTTTTTTATAAATCCGTTCGAACTCAAAACCCGCTCTTGGAGCGGTGTTTTCTATGCCGAATAGGCGGAAGGAGATTCTTTGTGGGTGGGTGGAACGGCAGTGGACCTGATCTCGATACCTTCCACGGAATGGAGGAGGTGAGGGCGTGTAAGCACGGCAAGGTCGCCGGACAGTGCCCGGGCGATGCCTTCGATGGCAACTGTCCGCCCCTCGGTCGCGACGAGAAGCCGTCGTGCCGCCCCGTGTTTATCCCGCAGGGCGGGTGGGAGCTCGACTGATGGAGGAAACCCTCCACTACGTCCGACTTGTTGCAGCGCTCGTCGGACTCGCACTAATTGGACTCGTCGGCCTCCACGGCCTCATCTCGAAGCTGCGTCGAGAAAGATGACGAGAGCAACCCTTGGGCTCCGCTCGAACGGAGCCCATCGGAAGAACTAACACCTGACTATGAATACATTTTTTGGAAAAATATATTCGGCATTAGAAACATTTTTATTTTCGCGTCAGGCCGGCTGGTATGACACGGGCATACGTAATGATGGCGATTTTAGATTGCTTGAGCACCGAGACAAAAATGGTTTCGTAACCAGCGAATTCTGGGAAGAAATACACTAGCGATGAAATCATCCTGGGCAGAAATACAATCCACTGAAAAATTCGGAAACTTTTCGCTGGATTCTACTTCCTCCGTCCGCGATGCCCTGGGCACCGCGGACGGAGGGAACTGCGACTAGCGCGGGCTGATGCCCGCAAACGGACTCGGCACGGGCCGCACGTTGCCATCGGCATCGCAGGCGGCCTTCACCGCCGCGAGCGTCTCGGACGAGAGCTTCTTGTCCGGGGTGTCGGACGCCGACGGCACCGTCTTGTCGATCATGCTCGATCCTCCCTGTTTGGCCTTGTGGCCACCTCCGTCCTCTCCCAAGAGGCCGGCGTAAAAATATATTTTCTATTCTTACGTCGACCCCTTATCAAAGACAAAGTCGCCTTACGAGGCGATGAAATAATACTACCGCAAATAAGAAATGGGTCAAGAAATGCCGTTGTGCGCGCTGAGGGGATTGAACCC
>CAZJVT010000006.1:0-45214 GCA_964549935.1 uncultured Candidatus Saccharibacteria bacterium
GGTACCGTAGTAAACCAGGGAGGGGGTGGGGGCTGTGGAGAGCCAGTAGATGGTGGCGTTGGTACCGGAGATGGCTACGGAGATCTTGGAAATGGGGCCGGCGGCAGCAAATGAATAGCTCAAAGGAAGCAGGAGGGAGATAACAAGCGCCAGCACGAGTGTTCGCTTCATTAGTTTGAGTATAGCAGGGATTACTTGCCGGCGTTATACAGTTGGAGGACTTCGGTGGCGGAGAGGGCACGATTGTAGAAGCGGAAGTCGTCCATCGCACCCTTAAAGTAAGCGCTCACATCGGCGTCTCTGCCAATTCTAAGACTGGCACTATTAAAAGCTCCGGCATGATTCCCGGAACTATCGACTGCTCCATTAATGTAAAATACATAATTTCCGGAAGCATCATCAGTGATAACAACATGACTCCATTGGTCATTCGGAATAGTTCCTACGGAAGTCCCGGCGGTAAAGGCAGTGTCTCTGCCAAAGCTGATAGCGTTGCCGCTTGTCACGTAAACGACTAATCCCTGACTCATACCTGTCATGATCGCGCGACTACCGCTACCGGTCGGTTTGAGCCAAACCGCCAGGGTGAATGGCATTGCCGATAAAGAATTTGTCGTGATGATATTGTCATCACTCCCATCAAATTGTAACGCTTGGCCGTGAACCCCGTATGTCGGAATAGGCCCCCCGCTTAACGTTCCATGATTCCCTTGACCACTACGATCAGTAGAAGTAGTCGAATTTAAATCGGGACCGTCGAAAGACCAGAGACCGACTAATCCATTAGTGACTTTTGTATTTTGCGAAGCATTTACGATGCGAACCACTTCGCCGGAACTTGCGTAGAGACTCGCAACTTCCGTCGCTGACAAAGCATGGTTATAAATACGGACATCGTCGATTAAACCGTGAAAATAATATCCGTTTCCATTTAGATTACCGATATTCAAGGCGCTATTGCGTGGGATATAATTGCCTGATCCTGCGTTATCTACGCTAACTGATTGAGAAACGCCGTTAATGTAAATTGTACCTGTTCCGTTTGAATAACTGACGCTTACGTGATACCAACCGGCACTTGGAAATAAGTCATTGCTGTGAGCGGAATAAACACCACCTGTTACCGTATCAAATGAAACTAACAAGCCGTTTGTAGCCTGCGCGACGCCCGCTCGGTCATCAAGCACAATAAAGAACCCGTTATTGGTGTTGGGAATGCCGCTTCCGGAATCTAACAAGACAGCAACCGAAGTATCAAAAAGTGTTGGGTCAATATACGCCCACAATGAGGCACCTATCGAAGTCGCTCCGGCGGTGTAAGCCGGCTCTGTAGCGACAGAAACATAGTCATCTGTACCATCAAAGGAGACCGCCTTACCATACTTACCCGTCACCCACGTAGGCCCATTCGTAAGCGTCCCATCATTCCCCTGGCCGGTTTTATCAATAGCAACAGTACCAGTACCCTCATTGAACGGCCAATAGCCAACGAGTCCCTGCGCTCCATTTTTAAATTGCAGGACACTGGAAGCATAGAGCGATGTAATTTCTGTTGCACTGATCACCCGATTATAAATACGCAGTTCATCAAGAGCTCCCGTGAAGTAATTATAGCTAGAATACGCGCCGTTACCGATATGTAAAACGCCGGCGCGCGTAGTAGAAATGCCGGCTCCATAGGAAGATTTGAAAGTGCCGTCTATGTAAATACTGATGGTTCCACTTGTCATAGTAAGAACCAAAAATTGCCACCGGCCTGCCGTGTATCCGGTGTTTGAAAACTCATCACAGCTATTCCCGAACCAGTGGACGCAAAATTTACCACCATACAGCATAACGTCAAACATCGCGCCGCTTGAAAGCGTCCCGTACCCAAGCACAGCTTTATCTTGGGCAGCACTTGGATAAATCCACATCGCGATAGTCCTGTCGCCGGTCGGCAAAAGCGCATCACTTGCGGTAATTTCGTTGCTACCGTTAAAGGAAACTGCCTTCCCGCGTACACCCGCAATCCAACTCGGGCTGCTCACGAGTGTGCCGGTATTACCGTTGCCGGAAAAATCGGTTGCTGAAGCTCCGGCGCCATCGTCAAAAGACCAGTAAGAAACTAGCCCGAGGTTATTGGGAACCTTAAGCAAGTTGCTTGCCTTCGCAACTCCAATGTTGCCCACAACCATAAAAAGCAACGCAAAAATAAATACGGAGATTCTTGATTTCTTAGAGCTCATCACCTCTATTGTAACAGATAAAGCGAGTGTTCAGAAAACAAACATTTAGCGCGCTCTGTTTAAGAATCTCGTAATCCCATCAATAAACTGTTCGAAAAGATTTGCAAAAAAACCACGCTTACCAGAGTCTATCGCTCCGGTAACTCCATTCTGATAAAGAGCGTTAATCTCATCCACAAAAAGAGCGCGATTGTAGATACGAACGTCATCGATGTTCCCCTTGAACCCATTATAGCCTGCTGCTCCGTAGTTTGGATCGACGCCGATGGCAGTTCCACCTTTACTGTAGGCAGGATTTGCATTAAGCGTTGCATATCCTGTAGCCACGGTCGCCTCCTTAACGCCGTCTATGTAAAGAGAAATACTTGCGCCATCAAATGTTCCGTTTACGAGGTGCCACGTGCCCGGCGCGAGCGAGGAGGTTGAGACAGCGGTTTTCGCGGCCGATCCATCTGAAACGACGAATTGAACACTGCCACCACCAAAGAGCAAATACCATGCAGCCTGGTTAGGATTTGAGCCGATGGTTCCGCCCCGAGTCAAAATAATTTGGCTGCCGGACGGATCTGACACATTAATCCATCCCCCGATGGTTAGGCCCGTAGTCAGAATAAAGTTCTCTTGCGGCAAGCCTACGTAGTTTGTTCCGTTAAATGCGAGCGCCTCACCCTTCTTGCCGGCTACAACAGCAGGACTGTTAATTAAGACGCCGGTATTGCTGTTTCCTGATGTATCAATGGCAGACGAACCCGAAATATCACCCTGGTCGAAGCTATATCGCGCGACTAAACCGTCTGTCGGGCCGATCCCCGTTGGCGCAGGTACGCCAATGCTAAATGAAATCAGAAAATCACTTTGAGTATCATTTCCGGAGGCATCCGCGCACCTAACATAATAGGTATAATTTCCGCCATTACTTAGGCCGGAGACCACCGTGAAATGTGTTGTCCCGCCCGTCGTCGCGAAAGTACCGGTCATAGCGCCGTACCGCGTCCCAGCAATCGTACTATATCTACAGGTTGCCGCTTCGCTGGTTGTTAAAGAAAGAGATGCCTGCGTTGTCCCGACAGAAAGAGTACTTCTAGGAAAGCCCCCCGAAAGAGTCGGCGGATAGGCGTCAATCGCAGTTGGTGTACCCGCGGATAGAGGGCCGCGATACTGCCTCCACATTTCATCAGCGAAGACACTGCCGTAAGAGCCACCATCTGCGTTTGTGCCGTGCATAGTCGGAAATCTACCGATCCCATCCGACGGATCCGTATCTTTGATACAATCCCCGCTTCCGTCGGGGCCAAATTTTATACCATAATCCGCCATATTACCGGTGTGTGGAGCGCAGGGGTCAGGTTTTGTCCACATACCAAAGGTAACCCAACGGTCAGCGTATCGAAGAACCTCCTGGCTATACGCATTAAGCGAGGACATGCCCATAAGATACATAACAAGAGCGGCGTCTTTTATCGACGGACTGACGCAGCAGGTCTGATAGCCACCGGTCGGCACCTCTCCTCCGTCAATGTATCCGTACGGATCCGGTTGAGTAATAGCGCCTCCATACTGCGCATAAGAAACCGGATGGATAACTCTCCAATACGAGAGCTCACTCGACCAGTTCGGCTGGCCCCAGAGCGGCATACCTGTTTTTGAAATGACAATACTACCCGTTTCAGCAAAACTCAACCGAGGCGCATTTTTAACAGTATCTATAATTTTCTGCGATCCAAGCAATTTTCCGGCAAACGCAATCAGAGCCCAGCGACCCTGCCCATGCCCGCCATCGGGAGGAAAGGGTATTCCCTCCTCAACCAAACCGGCAAGGTCAATGCCCGCCTGAACGACATTAATTAGCGCCGGCATTTTTCTCTCTGGAGAGTCAGTGCCCATAAGTCCAAGTAATGCATTATTATTTGCAACCGCAAGATCCGCACCGTAATTACGGTTCGGCATATTTTTCAATGGGTGGAGTACTCGCAATCCCCAGCCAATCGGTGGGCCTTCGTACTGCAGCATTTGAAAATCTTGCTTAATATAATCAAGACTTGGCGCACTTGCCGTAAGTTGGAGCGAAGGAAGATTCTGTGTTTGTAGTTGCGACTTTGTATAAATCGTTTTCGCTGACCCCGCGTAAGCCGGTCGAAATGCGTCAGCGGGCGGAGCCGAAGAAAGAACTGTTAGCACTGCTGCCGTGTCGACACAGACATGATTACTGCTTTGACATACCGGCAGACTAATAACTTTTACTACCGAAGAATTCACCGGTACGGTTTTCGGAAGCGTTGGTACGAGGCTTTGGTCCCAGTCTCCACCGTTAACATCAAGTGTTTGCGGACCCGGAACAGGGTTTATCTGCCAACCATTCCTGCCATTACCATAATCTGGAGTAATCCCCGTAATCACCACCGGTCCTACTACCCAGTAATCTCCATTCACGAACTGCCCGACCGGATACGCTTTGTCGAACGTCCACGTGATACCGTATTGAGTCACGGAAGAAAGAGAGGAAGCCGCTCCGGGTGTAACTGGCGCGGTAACTACCGGCGCAGGGCTTGGCGTGGGTGTCGCAGACGAGCTCCCTCCTCCGGGCGGTGTCACCGGTGCAGCCGGGATAGAGCTGCCAACCGGCGGAGTAGCTGGAGCTGAACCGCCTCCTCCCCCCCCGCCATAGCTGGGAGCGGGTGTGAAGCTGGAACTACCACCTCCCCCTCCACCGCCAACGCCATAGCTGGGGGCAGTCACTGTTGGCTTAGCTGTCGTAGGAGCAGTAGCAACTGCGGGTTTGCTGGCTAAAGCAGCGAGCTGGTTGAGCTTGAATCGAGTGGCGGGACCAAAGGTGCCGGTACCGGAGAGAAGTCCGACGGGTTTGAGAATCTCGGTGGCATACAGCTCCTGAAACTTGATTAAGGCTCGCTTGGTAGCGGGGCCAAAGGTAGAGGTCTCTTGTCCTTTGGAGCCGGGACCGGAGACGGCAACCTGGGTACGGGGGTCGGCGTTAAGGAACATCTGCAGGAGCTTGATCTGCGGGTCGGTGTCGCCAAGGCTGAATGTTCGAGTAAAAAGAAGCCCAGTCCCGGAACTGCCGGGAACACCGGAGGGTGCGGGTGAGGAGGTAACCGGAGCCGGGGTTCCTCCTGCTTTAAAGCTGGAATACAGGGCGAAGTCCTCCTTAGACTTAGAGGATTGGGTGGCGATATGGAAGTAGTAGGTAGCTCCCGGGGAGAGGTTGGTCAAAAGGACGGCGTGGAAAGAGACGGGGGTGGGGTTTTCGGCGGTCTTACTAAGACCGGAGACTCCCGGAGAGGTACCGTAGTAAACCAGGGAGGGGGTGGGGGCTGTGGAGAGCCAGTAGATGGTGGCGTTGGTACCGGAGATGGCTACGGAGATCTTGGAGATGGGGCCGGTAGCAGCCAGAGAGAAGCTTAAAGGAAGCAGGAGGGAGAGAAGGGCTGCTGTAGCGAGGAGGCGCTTCATGGGGTTAAGTATACCAGGGAGTTCAAACCTCGATTTCGATTAAGGAAAGAGCCAGAAAAAAAGATGGAAAATAGAGGCAAAAAAAGATGCTGGGAATCGAGGGGCTATGCGAGAAGCAGAGGCCCCGGAATATAGAGTCTGAACTTCAGAGCCGGTCAGTGCCCTATTATAAATTCGAATCTCATCGAGAAGATAATTTCCACCAAGTACGTATTGAGCCGGTGCAAGAGTCGCATTGTCAGTCTCGCTAAGCGCCAAGCCGCCGTTGATGTAGCTCTTAGTAACATGAGACGCAGCATCAAATGTTACGGTAACGTACACCCAGTTCCCCGGTGAAAAGCCACCTTGTCCTTGATGAATACTATTAGCATCAAGTCGGAATAAAAGGCTTGGGTATTGAGTCCGATAACCTGAAATATACATTAACCCCACCGTCGAGGAGAAAAATGGTTGCGGAGCATCGAGTGGCAGTTCGGCATTAGCCTGAACCCAACCGGAAAAAGTAAAGTCCGACAAAGACAGCATTGGAGTTGTCACTGAATTCCCGGCCGCAGAAAAAGCCTGTCCAACCTTACCGGTAGTGTAGCTGCCGGCAGCCGCAAGCACGCCATTATTCCCATTGCCGCTAGCATCATTCGAGTCTCCATTAAACGGATAGTACGCAACTAAACCATTTATCGGCGCGGGAGTGGCTGCTGGAGTCGGCGCGGGCGTTTGAGTTGGACTCGGTGACGGCGTCGGAGACGGTGAAGGAGTCACCGGAGACGGAGCTGGCGTTGGAACTGCAAAAGAGTACGCCGGTCCGGCAACGTAATAAGGGCCTATAGAATCAGGGGTGTTTCGCGGAGCACCGGAAATATCAAATGGCACGAGCACGCTTGAGCTCCGACCTATTAGCACAGAGCCAGATGTCGGGCGATAATCGTGCGCACCAGGATTTGCAAATCCTGCATCTCCGGTTGTTACAAAGTCCCCCGGTGCGTTAAATCCCCAGGTCCCGGGAGTGCCTGTATAGTGAACGTTAACAAACGCACCGGCAATATCCTGCAGTATCTGCTCAGGAGAACGTGAACCTAAGGCGTCGCGGATAAACGTCGACAAAATGCTGTTACGAATCGAAACGTTGTACCAGGTCGTATCCGGGTCACGAGGACTACCCTTAATCATTGGTCCGGTAAAATAAGAATTCCAAATCAGGAAGTGGCTATGTGAAGCTTGAATGTAATTATTACCGCTTTCAAGAATTGTATTGACGAAGGCAATATCTGACCGAGCGCTTGCCTGTGGGAAATACCCCTGCCCGCCGCCGGCGTTTATTGCCTTAACGTCATACACAATCAAATTGTCGTTGCCCGGATTAAAGAACACGTCCGGGTGATTCGCACCTCCATCTTGGCCAACTAGTCCGCGACCAAATCCCCCGTCCACGCCATCGATTAATTGATTGACGACAAAGACGCATCCCTTACAAACCTGCGAATAGGTATTTGTGATCGCACAGGCATATCCACTGGCATCAAGCCCACAGCCGCGTACCAAAGAAAATCCGGAAGGCCCCCACTGCATCTCGTCATACTTAGAGCCGGTAGACCATTGCTGATTGAAACCGGCGGAAACCTGACCCCATCGCTGCGGGCTAGCGGTGCCATCAAAAAATGCCCGATCAAGCCAAAGAAAATGATAATTCGAACCTTCATGACTGCCAAGTCCGGCCTTTACAGTGACATTCTCCACTTTAGTAAGGGCATTTAAACTGCAACATGCGCCCCAAATAATATTAACCTGACTACGAGCGACCCCGGGCGCAGGCTTCATGGTGAACCAACCATAGCTAGTGTTAAAACTATTCGCCCACTGCGCGTCCATCCATGTGTAGTCGCCCGGCAACATATAAACAGTTCCGTTATCCGCAGTGCCGTATCTCGCTGCAATTCTAGACCCGGCTGTCTGTAAAGTTTTATACGGCTTGGCGGCGGTACCGTCACCGGTTGAATCACTGCCGGTCGGCGAAACATACACCGGCTCAGGAATAACGAGTGTATGGCCATTGTTAGCATTGAGTGGAATCGACTGATAATCAGTTTTTGTAACTGATGAACCTTCAAGAATGCGAGGTATTCCGACAGTCGGGTACGCAATCGCGCGAATCTTAATCTGACCGTCCGGGAAATCGCTCGCCCGAATCTTAACCCAATATTCAATAACACCGGATTCCGGATTCATCGTCATCTGACGAACCGCTGTCCAAGGTCCCCCATTAGCCGAAAACTCAACGCGATCTATGCCATTCATATGGAATGCAACAACGCCAAGATTCATATCTCCGTCGAATGTCTGATATGGTACTACATCCCAACGTGCAATAGCATTTGCATCCGCCCCCGCCCCCGAGCCAACTGTGGCCGGTTGTGAAGTTGGCCCAGAAAAACCGGAACCAGGAACAAGATATTGTGCTACGCCTCCACCAACGGGCAAAGCTGCCGGCGGCACAGGAGTCACCGGCGCAGGACTTGGCGTGGGTGTCGCAGACGAGCTCCCTCCTCCACCCGGCGTCACCGGTGCAGCCGGGATAGAGCTACCAACCGGCGGAGTAGCTGGAGCTGAACCGCCTCCTCCCCCTCCCCCGCCATAGCTGGGAGCGGGTGTGAAACTGGAGCCACCTCCACCGCCACCTCCACCGCCAACGCCATAGCTGGGAGTAGTCACTGTTGGCTTAGCTGTCGTAGGAGCAGTAGCGACTGCGGGTTTGCTGGCTAAAGCAGCGAGCTGGTTGAGTTTGGAACGAGTTGCGGGGCCGAAGGTACCGGTACCGGAGAGAAGTCCGACGGGTTTGAGAATCTCGGTGGCATACAGCTCCTGAAACTTGATTAAGGCTCGCTTGGTAGCGGGGCCAAAGGTAGAGGTCTCTTGTCCTTTGGAGCCGGGACCGGAGACGGCAACCTGGGTACGGGGGTCGGCGTTAAGGAACATCTGCAGTATCTTGATCTGCGGATCCGTATCGCCAAGGCTGAATGCCCGGGTGAACAGAAGCCCGGTCCCGGAACTGCCGGGAACACCGGAGGGTGCGGGTGAGGAGGTAACCGGAGCGGTACCGGTCGTCTTAAAGCTGGAATACAGGGCGAAGTCCTCCTTAGACTTAGAGGGCTGGGTGGCAATATGGAAGTAATAGGTGGCTCCCGGGGAGAGATCGGTCAGAAGGACGGCGTGGAAAGAGACGGGGGTGGCACTCTCGGCCACTCTGTTCATCGCACCAACTCCCGGAGCGGTACCGTAGTAAACCAGGGAGGGGGTGGGGGCTGTGGAGAGCCAGTAGATGGTGGCGTTGGTACCGGAGATGGCGACGGAGATCTTAGAGATGGGACCGGTGGCAGCCAGAGAGAAGCTTAAAGGAAGCAGGAGGGGGAGAAGGGCTGCTGTGGCGAGGAGGCGCTTCATGGGGTTAAGTATACCAGGGATTACTTGCCGGCGTTATAGAGCTTGAGAACTTCGGTGGCAGAGAGGGCACGATTGTAAACACGCACATCATCAATCGAACCATCCCAATACGAACCGGCGAACGGAGAACCGTTATCAGAATATGCTCCAATAAAAAGCGCAGTACTGTCGAGCGTTGCCGCGCCGGCAGCGGTACTGCCAGACTGAAGAACACCATCAACATAAATAGTATCATTTGTGCCATCCCAAACTCCGACCGCATGATGCCAAGCGTCATCGTTATAACCTCCACTATTAGAAAGAACCACGTCAAACGTTCCATCATAGGTCAAAAAACCTACTTTTGTGGTCGTTTTATCTAAATAAAGTCCATAGCTTGCCGCTCCAATAGCAGCTTTGTCTATGATGTAATCATCGACTCCGCCGGGTGAAGCGGTTGAATGCTTAAACCACGCAGCGACACTAAGGCTATTGTTTGGCAAACTATTAAGAGAAGACCCGCCGGCAGTAATATAGTCCGCACTTCCATTAAACTTAAGCGCCTGTCCGACCTTGCCGAGAACTGGAACTGGTCCACCCGCTAGCGTACCGTTATAACCATTACCGCTACTGTCGGTCGAGGTCGTCGAATTGAGCTTCGCACCGTCAAAGGTATGCCACAGTACAAGGTTGGAAGATGCGGGCCCAGTTACAGATTTATTCATCCCCAGCCCACGCATACTATATAGTTGCTTAACCTCATCCCTCGACAAAGCCCTGTTATAAAGCCTCGTCTCATCTACGATGCCATTAAATGGAACAGTCCCAGCGGCCTGCCCGCCGATTGTGAATGTGCCAGAGACGCCATTGACTCCGGAGCCTACATTGGTATCGCTATAAAGCAAAACTCCGTCTTTATAAACACGGAAGGTCGTCCCATCAAAAGTCTGCGTTAAATGAGCCCAAGTATTAATCGTCAGAGTAATGCCAGTGTAATACGTCCGCCTTACGTCGTCCCAGGCGATGGGGATAACGATATAGCCGCTCGAGCTGTTACAGTTAATACAAAAATCAAGCCACTCACCAAAGGTGGTTCCTTTAATCAAAGGATACTGGTCATTTCCCGCGGTCGTATCACGCGGATAGACCCACGTCGACAAGGTCCAGGCCGAGCCTGGATTGATAGTCGCATGGTTAGCAACCGTCACCGAACTTCCACCGCTGAAACTGATGCCTTGGCCCAGCTTCCCTTCGGTCAACGTCGGACTGCTATTAAGCGTGCCGTTGTTTGTATTCGTACTCTTGTCGTAGGCCGTTGTGCCAATGACATTGATACCGTCAAACGGCCAATAAGCCACAAGTCCACTATTGATTTGGCTATTGAGGCCGCCGATTTTAACTGCCCCGGAGGCATACAGCGCCGCTGCTTCGGTGGAACTAATTGTCCGATTATATATACGCACCTCGTCTATGTAGCCCAAAAAGGGATTACCCTGGAACGGACTTGTGAATGTGCCGATAGCAATACCTCCTGTGCTAGTCGGGATAGCAGCCGTGGCACCACTATTACAAGAGACTCCGTCTATATACATAGTAGCCGTCGTGCCGGCTTGCGACAGGACAATATGATGCCAAACATCTCTTGATGGTGGGGTGCAACTAACCGTGCCTGCACCACCGGCCGCTCCACGCCAACTCAAACTCCCGCTTTGTAAAAAAAGAATCCAGTCTGAGTTTACCGTACCCCGACTTATAATAGTACCTCCCCCTTCACCATTAACAAACCCGTAATCAGTAGTCCCAGACGGTGCCTTTATCCAAACAGAGACAGCGATGTCGCCACCTGCTGTAATCATAGAACTATCCGGTGCGGTCACGTAGTGCGTTGTGCCCGGAAACGAAAGTGCCTTACCTCGCTTGCCATTAATCCACGTTGGCGTACCAACGAATGTCCCGGTATATCCGTGACCACTGAAATCAGTTGCGCTTGTTCCTGCGCCGTCGTCAAAGCTCCAGTAGCTTACCAAACCTAAGTTGTTCGGCTGCTTAGATAAACCCGAAGCCGCGGCCTTTTGAGCGCTAAAGCCGCAGATAAAGATAATTCCGAGAAAGACGAAAAGAAGCTTTTTATACATCTCCTTTATTGTAGCAGACCAAAGGCGGTGCTATTTGAACAAGCGCTTAAAGATGCTGAAAATATTGGCAAAGAACGAGCTGTTTTTAGCTTCGGCAAGACCGGACAAACCGTTTTGGTATATCGTACTTATCTCCCCGGCAGAAAGCGCTCGATTATAGATTCGCACATCATCAATGCCGCCACTAAACGGAATCTGGGCGTGGTCTGCGACATAGCCGATCCCGGTCTCTTTGTCGTAGGCAGGGTCGTTTAGGTTGCCAAATGCACCGTCCGCATACTGCCCCGCAGGCGCACCATCAATGTAAAGTGACCCCGTTGTACCGCTTAGCGTTACGGCGACATGATGCCAGGCATTCGCACTAAGCGGCGCCCCGCCGCCAAGCCACAAACGGTTCACTCCGTCACCGAACTGCGAGCTGACAACTCCATCGCTCAAGTAGACGAGCGTAGAAATTGCAGTGATATTGCCTGCCCACATGCCTTTGGCAAAAATTGCCTGCGTCCCCGCCCTACTCGCCTGATTAACCCAGAGCGCAACCGTCATCTGATTGGTAATCCCCCAGCCTGCGAGCGACGGCGAACCGAGATTGACGCCCTGCGAGCCATCCAGCCAAACAGCCTGACCGATTTTTCCAGATGCAAAGCTCCCCGCCGTTGAGCCGTTAACGGTTCCGGCGGCGTCATTCGCATTGCCGTCAAACGGCCAGTAACCGATCGGCCCAAGCGTGCCGCCACCCAGAGCTGCCACTTGAGTCGTTGCATTCATTGTTACGTAACTTGAAGCACCGCTCACATTCGTCGCCTTGAGCTTATAATAATAGGTCGTGCCGCTTGAAAGGCTCGTGTCCTGATATGAGGTTACACCGGCCGCCAACGTTGCGAGTACAGAAAATCCGGACCCGCTCGACAGACTACGCTCCAACGTAAAGCCATTTTCGTATGCGACATCCGACCAGCTCAAGTTAATTTGAGTCGTCGAAATTGCTCCGGCAGTAAAGCCTGTCGGCGTGGGTGGAAGCGGAGGCGGAGGCGGCTGCCCACCGGGCCCTGTTAAGCTGCGATAGCTATTCCACATTGCAGTAATAAATCCAGACCCGGCCTGTCCGGCTGTCGAACCCCAGGACGAATTAATCGCCTGTAGTTCGGCGAGATCGGTAGGACTTAAGGTCTCCGTCATCCATCGGTCGACAAAGTCAAAGAACGCAGGATGGTCAACGACAGACTGCGCATTAATCAGTCGAAGCGCGAGCGCCTCGCCGACAAACACATATGCCGATTGTTTATATGACTGCGCGCGCGCATCGCTATTATTACCAGCCGGAATCCCCGGTGTTACGCCGTCAATTGTCCACTGCAAAGGACGCTTAAGTTCGTGCGAAGATTGCCCGGTAAGTTCATTATAAATAACACTCGCCCCGGTCCAGGCCTGACCATACGAGGTCTTATTAACTTCGGCAGAGTCATAATGCAAACCTTTTAGCGTTTGATCATTAAAAAGTGCCGCCGCAAAAGCTATCGGCCCGACACGGGCATACCCGTGTCCGCCAGCGCCGTCCCATAAGTGCTGATTGCCTAATGCTTCGTAAGCGTTATCGATGCCAATCTGCAACATATTAATCAAAAGCTGCTGGTTAGGATTTTGCAGCATCAGCGCCATCATTGCTCGGCTCACAATCATCGCCCGGTCTCGACTGTACACCTCCTGGCAGCTTACAGGACTGGTAAATTGATATGCATAATCAACATCTAAACCGTCCAACCAGGTGCAAGTGCCTGTCTTGCCAACAAGAAACGAAACATCCTCGCTTGCACCGGAAGGCATTGCGAGTGCGGGCAGTAGCGCCTGATTTACTTGCGCTAACCGATACACGACTTTACCGGTTGCGACTTTCACGTAGGCAGGACGAAAAGCGTCATTTGCCGGCGCGGCCGAAAGACTTGTAAGAACTGCTGCCTTATCCAAATAAGAACGTCCGCTATCGTAGGAGCTTGATAGACTAACTGCCGAAAGCAAGCTACTACCAGCACCGAGCGTAAGCGGATAGGTGGCGCGAAGTGCCGCCTTGAAAGTACTTGCGCGGGCATCAAGCGCCTGCCCGGCTCCGGGGACCGGGTCAACCATTGAGCCGTTACGCGAACCATCCCAGGCCGGACTCACACTCGTAACTGTAACCGGACCAACGACGAAATAGTCACCACTGATAAACTGGCCGACCGGGTACGGCTTATCAAAAGTCCAGGTAACTCCAGAGCGCAACACAGAAGACTGCATCGTCGTCGCAGCTAGGCTCGCGTTGCTATTTGAGCTGCCCGCGCTAGAGCCCGAGGAGCTGTTGCCCGAACTACTCCCCGATGCAGAGCTGCCACTAGATCCGGAGGAGCCGCTGCTAGTCCCACTACTCGCAGAGCTACCGGAAGAGGACCCGCCGGATGACGAGCCTCCGCTACTTGGTGCTGTATAGACCGGCGCCGAAGACCCGCCTCCCCCGCCACCGCCGGAACTATACGAAGGTGCATATGTGGCATTTGGAACCGTAGCGCTCGTTTTCGTAGAGGGCACTGCTACTGTTAACGAATTTAATTTTGCCCGCGTGATTGCTCCGACAAATCCTGAGGCTGGAGTAATACCCAAAAGTTGCTGAAACCTCGTAACTGCGCGTGCTGTGGCCGGACCGAATGTCTGTGTCTCGCTGCCTTTTGAGCCGGCCCCCGAATTTGAAACTGCAGTGCGAGGGTCTTGGTTCAGCAAAGATTGCAATCTCCTGACATCCTCACCCGTATCGCCAATCTTTAAGTTTTTTGCAAAAATAAAGCCAGATACGGGCGGAGCGCTGACGGTCGGCGAAGCTACAGCGGGAGCGGTTTGCGCCTGACCAAGTCTAGCCTTGAGCTTCGCGACATCGGCCTGGAGTTTAGCAAGTTGCTGATTTGAGTTGGTGTAAAAAGCAGAAAACTTTGCTGCGCGTTCATCCGAACTATCCGGAGTAATGATATAAAAAAAGTAAGGAGTATTAGGCGGTAAGCTTGAAAGTACTACCTTGTGATCACTGACAAGCTCGGGCGTTTTGTATTCAGCGCCGTAAGTCAGCGACGGACCATACAGCAAATTGGTCGGCGTTGGCACGCCGGTCTGCCAAGAAATGATGGCTCCGGAGTCGGTAGTAACAGTCGTAATGCTGGCAGGAATCAGCGAAGACGCCGAAGAAGAAAGAGCGAAGTACGCGACAGCAATAACGCCTAAAAAGGTTCCAATCTCTACGAGTTTGATTTGGCGAAATTGCGGCATTTTATTTACCGGCGCTATACAACTTTGCAATCTCTGCATCACTTAAAACTCGATTGTAAACCCTAAAATCATCTACCATACCCGAAAACCAGCTGGTAACATTGATTCTACCGAATCGCAAATTCACAGTCGAGGTGCGTAAATTAGTCGTAGCAGTATTAGTCGTGCCTTCGAGCGCACCATTCACATAAACTTTAATGCTAACTCCAGGATTCCAAACACCCATTACGTGATACCAGGTTCCGTCGGCCAAAGTAGTTGTGCCGCCAGCCGTATACTGCGCCGCTCCTGCGCTGGTCGTAACAACAGATGCTTGTGCGCTCCCGCCACTCGATGCGTCTAAATACAGTGACCAGCCATTTCCACATCCTCCGCAATCACTCCCCCGGCTAAAAAATGGTCCTCCCGCGCCCACGGGCTTAACCCAGCCGCCGAAAGTAACTGCATCAGTAGTCCCAATAGGATTGCTTGCAGTATCGACATAATCATCGACTCCATCAAACGAAAGAGCCTGCCCAATTTTCCCGATACCGGCGACCGGTCCATTAGTTAACGTTCCGTTAACGCCACCGGTACTCGAATCCGTTGCCGTAGTACCGCTAAGCTTAGGCCCGTCAAAAGTCTGCCAAAGCACTAATCCGCTAGCAGAAATCGCTGCAGTGGATTTATTGCTCGTGATTCGGCGCAACCCAACGCCTTCATTGTAAAGGCCGGAAACCTCTGTCGAAGAGAAAGCCCGATTATAAACGCGCACGTCGTCTATCGTGCCGCCGAATTTACAATTAGCCGCTCCGCAATCAGCAATTCGAACATTCTCACTATTAGTAATTGTTGATACAGTTCCAAGTGTGTTTGTCGTGACCCCAACCGCAGAACCGTCTACGTAAATGGTCAAAGTTCCCCCAACCCCGCCCGTCAGAGTTCCGACGACGTGGTGCCAGGTGTTGTCGGTGTAGTCCGTAGTCGTAACTTTTTCAATATAGTTAGATCCGTCAGTCTGAACAGCAAAATCAATCGAGCCGGCGTTAATTCCCAGAAACCAGCCGGGCGCTGAAGCAATATTGTTCATTTTTGCAACTATCGAACGATATGCGTTGTTAGAGGTTGACTTAATCCAGGCACTCACCGTCATCTCTCCAATATTATCCGCGTAATTCGCAGTGTTAATGTATTGCGAAGTCCCGTCAAAGGTAAATCCTTTCCCGTAAGCCGAAGTAACGCTCGCAACTCGAGTCGGGCTCCCGGTCGTCGTGCCATCATAGCCATGATTCGTGACATCATACACAGTAGTACCCGATGGCTCATCAAATGAATAGCCGGCGAGCAAGCCTAAAGAAAATGAACGTCGCTTTTCCTGATTTACACCGTACAAAGCGGTGATTTCTGTGCCAGACAAAACACGATTGTAAATACGAAGGTCGTCGATAGCCCCATCGAATGGGATTCCTGCGCTGCTATCTCGCCCGATCTCAAAGTTTTCAGACCCCGTATAAACCGTGCCAGTATGCGTATCTGTTCCCACTGAAACCCCATCAACGTACACCGCACTTGTATCGGCAACATCATCAATAACCGCTACTATGAAATGCCACTGACTATCCCGCAGATCAGCACCTCCCGTAGCAAGAACATCATCGACGCCGCTGCTAGTTTTTGCGAGCAATAAAATGCTGCCAAGGTTTCCGTAGGGCCCGCCGCCGTTGGTAAGCCCAAGCCAGTAATTTCTATTGGAATTATTACCATTGTCCTTTGTAACGATAGACTGCCAAGTACTCGCACTACCGGATCGTCCTTTAATCCATCCTGCGATCGTAATATCAGTGGAGCGCAATGGTGAAGCATCATTGACTGCCACATAGTCGTTGCTGCCGTCAAAATTCAAGGCCTTGCCATGTTTGCCTGCAATAAACGTAGGTCCGTTTGTAAGCGTGCCTTCGTTGCCGTTACCGCTAAAATCAGTCGCTTTTGTTCCGCTACCATCCTCAAAGCTCCAGTAGCCAACGAGCCCGAGGTTGTTCGCAGCCTTTTTTAAATTGCTGGCTGAAGTGTTCTGCGGAAACGCAAAAATAAGGCTTACGAAAGCGAGCGCGACAAAAATACCGTACAACCCAATCGTTCTGCGCATACCTCTAGTATACCCCAAAACAAGCTTATATATTCAACCTATTTACCCTGATTGTAGAGTTGCAAGATTTCAGTGGCAGAAAGAGCGCGGTTGTAGATGCGGACGTCGTCGAGGGAGCCAGCGCCAAAGACCGCTGAACCATTTCGAGACATAAAATTAAGATTATCCACTTTGAAATTGCCGCTGCCAGCCTTAGTACTCATATCAGCTGTCATCGACTGCGCCACCCCATCAATATATGCAGTAATATCCCCAGCAACTGTACTGTTGTCCAAAATTATAACCCAATGATGCCATTGACCGGCGGATGGTCGAGTAAATGATTTGACCAAATAACTAGTTCCTGCACCCCCGCCGCTATCTTGGATAGTCAGCTCAACTCTGCCGGCAGCCGTTGCACCGTTAGGGTCGATATAAAATGTTTTGTCATTCCCCGTGGCGCTTGGGCCGAGCTCCATTGCAAAATCGTCATCGTTCGCGTATGCATTCCAATTTAGCCAAAAAGCAACGCTGGCGATGCTACTACCAATCGTTACCGGAGTAGTTTTGACGTAATCATCTGTCCCGTCAAACGAAAGCGCTTGACCAATCTTTCCCCGAACTGGAACCGGCCCATTAGAAAGCGTGCCATTGTAGCCACTCGAGCTGCTGTCGGTCGAAGTTGTCGAATTGAGCTTTGGCCCATCAAAGGTGTGCCACAAAACAAGTCCGCTTGAGGCAGGGCCGGCAGCGCTCGATTTATTTACTGTCACGCCGCCAAGATTATAGAGTTGGGCAACCTCTGCCGCGGAAAGAGCGCGATTATAAACGCGAACCTCATCGATCAAGCCGTTGAAAGTCCCGCCGCCGCCGCCCGGGTCATCGCCGATATAAAAAGCGCTTTGGGTATAATCTAAGCTTGTCGGCAGAGTCCCTCCTAACGTTGCGCTAATATCTACGCCGTCAACATAGATAACAGAAGTTGGCCCAGAGCCGTCCCAGGTGCCGACGATATGATGCCAGTTACCATTGGTGAGCGTTGAAGCCGCAAGATGCATATAGCCGTTAGTGTTTCCGTAGGTGTACCAATAGATTTGGCCGGCACTGATCTGGAGGCCGTAGCCATGAATCCCCGAGCCGGCTACATCCTTACCGTCAGTAGTCGTTTTTATCCAAGTACTCAATGTTACAGCGGTCGTTGGTCGCAAAACAGCTGCATTGCCAGTGACAGCATACTGCCCTGAAGCGCTGGCGAACTGAATTGCCTGACCAAATTTTCCTCGCGTAAACGTAGCGCCGTTAGTCAGCGTAGCGCTATTCCCGTTTCCGCTGCGATCCAGCGCGAGCGTCCCCGTCGCGTCGGCTCCATCAAAAGACCACTCACCGATAAGTCCACTTTGCGGCCCACGGGTGTTTTGTGAGGCGTTAATTTTTGCACCAAGAGAGCCTCTATAGAGCGCCGCCACTTCAGTTGCTCCGAGCGCCCGGTTGTAAATACGAACATCGTCGATAAGGCCAGGAAAATTAAATTGATTGGTATTGTTATAGTAAGAATTACCAATCCGGAGAGGTGAAGCATTGACACGAGTACTGCTGCCAGAGACAGATCCAGAATTATCTAACGCCCCATTAACATACAATTTAACAGCAGAGCCGCTACTATCCCAGGTGCCGACTAAATGGTACCAAGTGTTAGCCACAGGGGCGAACGTTGAAGCCACATTACCCGAATTATCATTATGAGTATCTGTATTTACATTGAAACCAAACTTCCCGCTATCAGCACTATATTCAAGTTTGTACCCACGATCTGTTCCATCCCAAAACTTATCAACGATACTCTCATAGGTTGAATAGCCCGTTGCTTTCACCCAGGCCGAAACAGTAATTGCGCTCAAGCCCTCTAGAACATCTCCCACATTCGCATAATCATCACTCCCGTCAAAGGAAAGCGCCTGGCCGATTTTACCGGAAGCAAAAACTGGCCCGTTTGTAAGTGCCCCTTCGTGACCGTTCCCTGAAAAATCAGTTGCTTCGGTACCGGCTCCATCCTCCATGCTCCAATACCCGACAAGCCCGAGATTGTTAGGCAAACGCAAAAGGCCACTCGCCTGCGCGTTCGGCGTCACGGTGAAAAATACCGAAACTGCTATCAGGGAGCAAACCAGAAATTTTATAAGTCTTCCGCGCAGCATATCTCTTAGTATACCTCGAATCATCATTTCCCAAGATTATAGAGCTGGAGGACTTCAGCATCAGTCAGTACCCGGTTGTAAATGCGGACATCGTCGATAGAGCCATTCACAAAATTACCGTCGAAACCATCCGTTCTTTTGCCTATTAAAATAGCCGCATTATTATTTGCGCCATCGAAAAGCGATCCGCCAGTTCCTTCGTGGATCCCGTTAAGATACATCCGAGTCGTTCCATTGACGCCATCTACGCTGCAGGCAAGGTGAACCCACTGGCCGAGCTTGCTCGCAACCGTGGTAGTCGTTCTGGCGCCATACTCATCAGCCCCCCAACTGCCACATTTAAAAACATCATCATGATAGCCGTCCTGGCTCGTCATAATAACAAACTCATCGCCGTCATTAATTCTTTTAGAAATAAAAGCCTGCCATTTTGGATTGACTTGAGCCTTGACCCACAATGAATATGTAACTGTCGCAGTGTTAAGCGAGGCAGTGTTTGGTATTGTAATATACTCACCCGTTCCTGCATTCCACCAACCGGTGCCGTCGAACTTTAACGCCTGACCGATCTTGCCGATGTCCACGGCGGGATTGTTTGTAATCGTGCCGTTATTACCCTGCCCGCTTCTGTCATAGGCGGTGGTTCCGACAATGTCTTGACCGTTAAAAGACCAAAGCCCAACAAGCCCGCTTTGCGGTCCCCGCGTATTCTGCGAACTATTTAACTTCGCTCCGCCAAGATTATAAAGCTGGCTAACCTCGGAGGCTGAAAGAATCCGATTGTAGACCCGGACGTCATCAATAAGAGAAGTACTGTAACCGCCGCCGTCACCGCTCCAAGCACCTATAGAAAGCGGGACAGAAGAATCATTTTGAGGTGCTCCGGCGGTACTTCCGGTACCGTCAACGACGCCATCAAGATACAGGGTGTGGCTGCCGGAGGTGTAAGTGATTACAACATGCCGCCATCTGCCGTTGCCGACCGGAGTAGCTCCGGTAAGGGCAATGCTGAATCCATACGGCATCCAAATAATATGCGCAGTCGCCGGACTGCTACCGTCAAGCGCTAGTATTTGATTACTAAAAACACCGTTACTTTGACGACTTGTTACCGGACCATAGGTGGAGCCGGCTCCCGCATCCTGGGTGCCGCTCCATTTAACCCACATAGAAATCGACCCTGTCCCAAGATTATTAAGACCGCCGCCATTAGCCACTGAAACGTAATCATCCACCCCGTCAAATGAAAGCGCCTGACCGATTTTACCTATAGCAACAACCGAGCCGCCCGTGAGGGTTCCGTTATTACCACTCCCGCTTCTATCATAAGCAGTCGTGCCCGAGACATCAGCTCCATCAAAAGACCACTGACCTATCAGTCCATTTTGCGGACCGCGGGTATTTTGCGAAGAGTTCAAACGAGTCGCCCCCACTGCATAGAGAGCTGCGGCATCGCCGGAACTTAATTCACGATTATAAACACGTACTTCGTCAATCTTCCCGGAAAAGTACCCCCCGACAACCGCGTTTAAAGCTCCTGCCCCAATTAAATGCGGATTAGGATTAACCGGCCCGCCGTTCACTGAACCGGATGCAGTTTGTCCGTTTACATAAAAAGTGACTCCAAGACTTGCATCATGACTGAAGCCAACGAAAGACCACTGGTTAGCCGGAACGGTTAAGCCACTATCGACATTGAAGCTGCTAAAAGATCTCCCATTAGCCCCATATTGCAAATGCCCGCTTGAGTTTATCTGCAAAGCACTGGCATTGTCGACATCATTAAACTCTCCGTAATTCCAAATAACCTGATTACTACTATTAGTTGACGGATTGACCCACGCGAATACTGAATGCGCCTGATTCGTGCTAGTAATAAAAGAGGCATCTGAAGATTTCGCGTAATCGTCTGCTCCGTCCAATGAAACTGCCTTGCCATATTTTCCGCCGACCCAAACCGGACCATTTACTAAGGTAGCCGCGCTTCCATTACCGCTAAAATCAGTCGCCAGTGTACCCGCCCCGTCATTAAAACTCCAGTATCCGACAAGGCCTAGGGTATTGGCATTTTTTTGTAAACCACTTGCGACTGCACAAGTCGGCACTAACAAAACAGCAAACGCTAGGAAGGCGAATATTATTCCAGCAAAATAATACTTTTTTTGCTCTTTCTTTCTTTGCATGCAAAACTACTGCTTAAATCTCCAGGTCCCGATTATCCCCTGCAATTGTTTGGAAAAATCCTGGTAACTGGTTATTTGGTAGACATTGTTTTGCGCAGTAAACCAAATCTCAAAACTCTTGCCGCCAAATGTCTCGTTGTTACTAGAGAACATCAGTCCCTTGCCAACGCCATCCAAAACGATTTTCTGCGCACCGGAAACAGTAGTCCCGGGCAATTGCTCTTTAATAAACGCGGGCGTTAAATCCATCGGTCCATCAAGCGGCGAAATAACAATCTGAAATCCTTGCTTCGCGGAACCTCCCGAAGTAGGCTGCACTATCAAAGTCTGGCCGCCATTCTCGCCCGGAATAGCACCAACGCTAAACCCGGCCGGTTTTTCGAACGAAAAGCCAAGTGTCGGATGTTCATAGCGGATTGCGGAGGTACTTGCCGCGAGCGCCGCTTTTTGTTCGGCCAACTGCTGCTTTTCTTCCGGCGTCTGAACCTGCGCAACCGATGACTCATTATTAGTAGCCGGCTCAACGACCGGGGCCATCCCTTTGCGCGCCATTACAGCGTATATAAGGAAGGCGACCGCGAGTATCCCAACGGCGACTAAAAGGCTGTTTTGATGCTTTTTCCGCATAGTTTTTAAAATAATTTTTAATAAGTGCTTTTGCTTATTTTAGCACAACCGGCTATTTGCCCATATTATAGAGCTGGAGAACCTCTGCAGCAGAAAGGACGCGATTGTAGATACGAACGTCGTCGAAGAATCCCGCAAAAGGAGAATCGAAAACCGTACCGCTATCCTGACCGGCGCCCATAAAAAATGTAGTCGAGTTAGAACCATTCCCACCGAAAGAGACCACGCTTTGAGTTTGCTCGAGGACGCCATTAACAAACAGGTTAGTCGTATTTGAGCTATCTATCGTTGCCACAACATGATACCAAGTCCCTGCGGCAAAGGCAGTAGTGCCTGTCGCATTATACAAATTATTATTCCCATTTCCTCGAGCATAAAAAGATGGAGTGCTACCAATCCCTGCAGCAAGGAGAAAGTTGAAGCTGTCTGGCCCGCCCTCCCACCGCGCCAACGCCTTTCCACTAGATCCGGCCGGAAGTTTTAGCCAAGCGGCAATGCTTAGCGGCGCTGCATTAGGAAGATTCGTAACACCGGTAGAAACGTAGTCATTGCTTCCGTCAAAATAAAGTGCCTGCCCACGGCGACCGCTCGCCGGCCGCGGCCCTCCATTTAATGTGCCATTATTCCCCTGACCGCTCCGATCAGCCACGGTCGTTGAGGTTAAGTCAGAACCGTCAAATGTCCACCATCCGACAAGTCCGTTAGAAACTCCTGAACTTGAAGTATTTATTTTGGTGATTCGAGATGTCGAGGAATCATTGTAAAGATTAGCAATCTCTGCCGGCGACAAGGCGCGGTTATAAATTCGAACATCATCAACGGAGCCGTCCAACACATAGTTCGCCGGAAATGCACCCATAGACCCTATCGAAAGGTTGTAGCTCGCCGGAGTAGCGATAGTAAAACTCGAACTTGCGTTATTACTAAGAGCGCCGTTAATATACACGCTCATCGTAGCACCATCATAAGTCCCAACCACATGCTGCCAACTGTTCAAAGGAAGCGCTGATCCTCCTGCGACTGAATGAGCCGTGTTGTCGCTGTCCCAAATCTGAAAGGAAGGCGGGGAATTAGAACCGCGCATTCCGAATAAAGAATAGCCCTGAAACGGCCCGCAGCAATCTCTGTCATTTGATAAAATATAACCATACGTTTGAAGCGCGTTAAGCTTAACCCATCCGGCAACAGTAATAGCTCTCGATATGCTATTTATTGAAGCGCTATTGCCAACATCGACGTAGTCGCCGCTGTCCTGTCCACCAAACGAAAGCCCGCCCCCATACTTCCCGCTTACCCAGGTTGGACTTCCGGTTAACGTACCAGTGTTCCTGCCGCTACCAACGTCAGCGGCGGTCGTTCCTGCTCCCTCGTTAAACCGCCAATAGCCGACCAGGCCGGTTGTATTCACCGAAGCCCGTTTGGCGGAACCTTGTTGATAAAGGCGCGCGACCTCGTGAGCAGAGAGAGTACGAGTGTAGACCCGTAAGTCATCAAAGGCGCCGTTAGTATGAATATTGGCACTGTTATAATGACCCAGCCTGAAGGTATCGGCAGAAGATGCAGGGTTACTATGGGTGCCGTGGCTGCTCGTCACATCAACTCCGTTAGAATAAATAGTTACGGTTGCGCCACTTCTTGCAAAAGTGACTAATGTCCATGCGCTTAAAGGAATCCCGCCGGCATTTGAGCTAGTGTTTTGGTTAACGCCGCCTTGATTGGTGCTAAAGTTAATCTCGCCGCCGGATCCAATCTGAGAGTAATAACCGTTGTTTTGATACTGCCCTTTATATAAAATAACCGGCCCTTGCCCACCAACGTCACTACTGTAGCTATTTAGATAAATCCAAAATGAAAAAGTGAAATCCTGTGATGTAAAATCAAATGCACTGCCGCCATCAATATAGCCAGTTGTGCCATTCAGGGCAACGCTCTTACCCAATTTCCCGTCCTCTGCCCAAGAGGCCCCGCCGGTGAGCGTACCGGCATTGCCACTCCCGCTCTTATCAAATGCTGTTGCCCCAGTCCCCTCATTCATGGGCCAGTATCCGACAAGGCTGATGTTGTTGGGGGGTAAAACTAAAGACGAGGCGCTCGCGCTGGTTGTAAAGATTAGAAAAACAAGTGCAAAAACGGAAAAGGCAAGGCAAGGCACTTGCCGCGAGCTTTTAGGCTTTGAATGTAAAATTTTGTTTATGCACATCATACCCTTTGAAGCTTCATTATATCACTTTCCTTGGTTATAAAGCTGCAAAACCTCTGCGGCAGAAAAAGCGCGATTGTAAATTCGTACGTCGTCAATAATGCCATTAAAACGATCCTCTGCGCCACTGAACAAACGTTCGCCTATGGTCATATTCGTTGTATTACTCACCATAGTTTGCGGCAAATCAGCCGTCGAAGCGACATTCAGGCTCATTGTGTGAGCAACGCCGTTAACATAGCAGTCATAACTGTTGCCGTTTCGCTGAATGAAAACATGCTGCCATTGATTAGCCACAATCGGAGCGTCAGTAGTGTTATACCAAACAAAAGAAGGAATAGCTCCCGGCGTAAAGAAAAGGACGGTACTCAAATTCCCCGAAGCAAGTCCGATGCCGACAAACTGCCTCGCAGCAGAAGCATCTTTGGCGATGATCTGTCCGGTTGCAATGCTGCGAGGATAAATCCACGCAGAAAAGGCATAGCTACCTGACCCGAAGTCAACATTTGAGGGGTCGCCGACATCAACATAATCGTCAGTGCCGTCAAAATTAAGCGCCTGCCCTATCTTACCAAATGTCGGCTGTGGCTTATTTTGTGACCCGCTAGCGCCCGTCAACGTACCGCTGTTTCCCTGACCGCTCGATTCTGTCGCAGTTGTCGCAGTCAGGTTCGGACCATCAAAGTTCCACCACCCTATAAGCGCGCTGGAGCCAACGGTATTTTTCGACTTATTAACGACCGCCCTCTTTAGACCATAGCCTTGAGTGTACAAATTAGTAATTTCGCCCGCTGACAAAGCTCGATTGTAAAGACGAACATCATCAAGCACTCCATTCCAAACGTCTGTATACAAATTGGCCAATAAACCACCGATACGCATATCCATACTATTTGTACCAATTGTCAGGGAAGCCGCAAGCGTAGTAGCATCAACTACTCCATTAATATAAATCCTCATTGTTACTCCATCGTATGTGCCGCAAATATGATTCCAAACATTCAGGGCGACTGTCCCTGTAGAACTAAATATTTTACGTGAACCGCTGACGCCGCTCGAAATTTGAAATGCAATCTTATGATCAGACCCGACCGCAATTCCCCAGAGTGTATAAGGATCGACAACATCGACTCCCGCAGCGGTCATTGACTTCGTCGCTATGATGCTTCCATCAATCGCATCGTAAGCCGTAAGCTTACCCCAACTGCAAATGGTCATTTTCGTGAACCCTTCCAGGGTCGAAGCATCAGGAATAGTCACATAATCATTTGTGCCGTCAAGAGATAAACCGCGTCCATACTGTCCGACGGTCCGAGTCGCACCATTTGTTAACGTTCCCGTGTTCCCGTTACTCGTGACATCGTTGACACTGTTTCCGCCACCTTCATCAAAGTTATATCCTGCGACAAGCCCGTTCTCAAATGTACGTACTTTAGCGGCCCCGCCGGCGTAAAGTGCCGCAACGTCAGCAGCGGAGAGAGTACGACTATAAACTCTTACATCATCGATAGAACCGTCAAACATGTGATCTACGGCATTATTAACGCCAATATACGGACTTGTGTTGTTTAATATACTACCGCTAAGAGCATCGTAAAATGTTGTCTTGGATTGTGCTTCTCCATTGATATATATCGAAATACCTGACGCGTTGCCACTGCCGGAAAAAGTTGCCGCAACGTGATACCAAGTATTAAGAGCAATTGTGCTTGTCGCCGAAGTCACTATGACCTGGTTCGAAACAGCATTATCGCTTACCTGGCCGACATAAACCGCACTGCCGTTACCTCCACCGGGAGAAGTTGCGCTCGGGGTTAGAATGACTTGATAACCAGAATAAGCAGTCGAACCTTGCGCTTTTGCAAAAATAGCGTCGTAACTGCTAGCGCTGTTGCGTTTAACCCATGCGCTAATACTGAAGGTGCTCGTACGATCAAAATCAAAATTCGATTCGTTGGCAATACTTACGTAATCATTTGCTCCGTCGAATACCACTCCTCGGCCGCGCTTCCCTTGCGCCCACGCTGGACCGTTTGTAAGCGTGCCAGTATTACCTCGGCCGGAAAAGTCAGTTGCAACCGTTCCGCTATTGTCTTCAAAGCTCCAATACCCTACAAGGCCGAGGGCGTTTGGAGTCTTCGCCAGAATTGATGCTTCTGTTTTTCGCGCGCAAAGGAAAGAAGATAACGTCAAAAGCAGAGTTGCAATTCCAAAAAATAATACCTTGCTTGATTGTCGAGTGTAGATACGTATCACAAATTTGACATAACTAATTACCTCCGCTCGTCGTTGTCGTTGGCGGGGTCGTCGTGGCAACTTCGACGGTTGTAGTGGTTACTACCGGCTCGGTTGTCGTTGGCGGGGTCGTCGTGGCAACTTCGACAGTTGTAGTGGTTACTACCGGCTCGGTTGTCGTTGCAGCTTGAATCGTTGTCGTAGCCTCGGTAGTAGTCGCGTCGGTTGTTGTTGCAGTTTGAATCGTCGTGGTGCTTACAACTGTCGAGGTGGAGTCACTCGTCGTAACGGGCGGAGCAACCGGCGCAATTACCGGGATAGTTAGTTCCTGCTGCGAACCATCCGAGACGAAAATCTGGCTGTCATCGGATGCGGCAAAGGCATGCCAATCAAACGTAACATCTTCACCGAGCGTACGGTCAATGTCGAGATTAAAGCCATCCTTGCTCGGCTTCATCACGGCGTATCGGAAATCGCCTAGAGTATTTAGCACTGTTGCGGTAATAACCGGCTCCGTCGGATACTCCTGGCTAAACTTTACCCGAACAGTCTGACTACCGGCAAGAATCTTCGCCTTACCGACCGTGTCCTTGTTAAACCTCGCGAGACCTTTAACGGTAATTGAACCGGTAAATGTTGCGTTATGGACAGTAATGTCGGTGTCCGGCGAAAGCTGCGCGCTACCGTTAAGGTTACCTTGCAACAAAGTACTGCTCGCTGTCTCAATGGCTTTTAAGCGAGCATTTAACTCGCCGATATACAGCATCGCCGTTTCGTTTGTTTCCCAAAGATAACTCGTAAGTTCTCCGACAGAAAATCCTTTCTTCTTTTTCCACTCTTCTCGGCCAGGGATAGTCGGCAAGTGCTTATTCACCTTAGCGTAATCAAACATCTCGTCGATGCTTAGCATCGCGTAATCGCCATGGCGCTCAACGTCTTCGTCGATAACTTTTCCATCGAAGTACTTGTCAAACACGTAGTCGGTCAGGAGAGTATTGTCATCATAAACTGCTTGTGCATTTATCGTGCCATATCCCTTTGAGCCGCCGGTTGGGTTACCGACTACAATAGATCCGTCGTCATAGAAGACAGTCTGTAGCGTCCCCGTACTATTATAGATACGCAAAGCCTGCGTCGTAGTCCCCGTCCCGGTGCCTTGGACAGTGAGCATTGCGTTCGGAGTCGTTGTACCAACTCCCACGCCAATATTCTGGACACCTCCATGCCCGTTGCTTTGCCCGTACACCGTCAAAATCGGCGTACCATCAATCTGTGCGCTGTACGACTCTACTGTACTCGTTACTGCCGAAGTAATCGGCAAATCAGTCCAGGAAAGCTGTCCGGCGTCTGCCTCAAACACCGTGGCGCCGGCCACAAGATCCGTAATTGTGGTCTGCCCTTGGAATGTAGAGGTCGCAGTAACAGTAAAGTCACCAACAACGTGCAGCGTGGAACTTGCTGTCGCGGAGGTACCCACTGCTAAGCGGTTGTTGGTGTTGTCCCAGTTAAAGAGGGCGCTGGAGTTAAACCCGGAACCACTGGAGAATTGGATTAACCCTGCCGTGCCGGACGGGTTAGCGATTGAGAGCTGCGAGCCGTTCCAGTAAAGACTCGTACCCAAGTTATAAAGCGTATTTGAAGTCGTCATCGGCGTGGAACTTGTGATTCCGATACCATTTGTCGAGACTGATAGCCCGAGCACCGTCGTCGTCGCTAAGTAGCTTTGACCGGTGACAGTAATAGCGGTGCTACTGACGTTAGCGAACGAGCTGGTGCCGGAGACAAGTAAGGTGCCGAAGTTGCCAAACCCGGAAGCCGTAAAGTTTGTAGAAGAAACATTGGCAAAACTACTCGTAGCAGAGACCTGCAAAGTACCGATAACATGTAGGGTCGAAGAAGGATTGCTGGTACCGATACCGACACTCCCCGCTCGAGTAACATTGAAAATCGGGGCGGCGGCAGTTGAAGTAGCCGTTGCAACTGTGAAAATGCCTTGCGGCGTCGAGGTGCCAATGGCTACGCCCTCATTTTGAGTTCCGCCTGCTCCATTAGATTGCGCATACATAGAAAGCAAGGGCAAGCCATCGATCTGTGCGACATATGATTCGATGGTGTTTGTCGCCGCTGCACTTGTTACCGGCAAGTCCATCCACGTAATTTGCCCTGCGTTGGCTTCAAAGCGCGATGGCCCAACCGTTAGGTCGGTAATAGTCGTCGGTCCTTCAAACGTCGAAGTAGCGGAAACTTGGAAGCTTCCAACAACATGGAGAGTCGAACTCGGACTTGCAGTGCCGATACCAACGCTACCGCCCGCAAGCGCGGTTAATATAGGCGTTGTCCCGCTGGCCACATATAATAGAGGGGTCGGCGCAGTCGAAGTTGAAATGTTGATTGTTACCGGGCCGTTTACCGAAAGACCATTCCAGAATAAGGCATTATTAGCGACTTCTAAGTTATTGGCAAAGTAACCGGACGCGGCGTAAAGCGAAGAGCCGCCTTCTCCGGCTCCGTCCGTCAACCCTCCATTCGTAAGTCCGAGTAAATCAAGCGCGCCTGCGATTTTCGTTCGTGCCGTAGAAGCGTAGTAGACAGTCGAAGCACTCGTACCACCAATTGCGTATACGTAGCCGTTTGCAAATACGGATGAGTGCTGAGTGCGAGAGGCGGGCAGAGCATTTGCATTTGTCGCCCAAGAACCCAACGACCCGTCAGCATTTCCTTTCGCATAGTAAATATTTGCTGTCCCGCCGCCAACCGAATAAAGATAGCCGTTAATAGCTCCGGCCGTGCCGAACGAGGCATTACCGGGCAGCGCGTTCGCATTACTCCAGCTACCGACAGTTCCATCGGACTGCAATTTTGCATAAAGTACCGTGCTTGATGCGTAGCCGCCAAGAACATAGGCATAGCCGTTCATAAAAGCCGCGGAGGTTTCGTAGTTAACCAGCGGTAACGCCGTGGTGGTAGACCAAGCCCCCGTAGTGCCATCAGCATTTAATTTAGCGAAATAAACAGTTGTCTGTGGTGAGCCGTTGTTAAGTCCACCAAAGATGTAGGCGTACCCATTTGCCGCGATACCGCTCATATAAGCACGATTGCCGGGAAGTGCGTTTGGACTTATTTGCCAGGCCCCGGTGGTACCGTCGGAATTAAGTTTGGCGTAAAAAACTGTACTCGTTGCAGTACCGTTATCACTATTCGTATCACCGCCAATGACATAGATGTAGCCGTTTGCCGACAATGCTACGTGTTGATCTCGAATCCCCGGCAGCGCATTGAGGTTAGTCTGCCATGGCCCGGTTGAACCATCCGAGTTCACTTTTGCATACGTGACAGTAGAAGTAGTCGATCCGCCAATCGAGCCTCCAAGGAGGTAAATGTAGCCGTTTGCAAAAACGGAAGCATGCTGTGCACGATTTGCCGGCAGCGCGTTGCTGTTAGTTGCCCAGCTGCCCAAGCTGCCGTCTAGGCTCGTATTAAATGCGATATCTCTACCGTAAACTGCGAAATTTGCCGTTGCAGGAGTCGAGGTGCCTACTATCACATACTGACCTCCGGTCGCGAGTGTAGTTGTTGCGGTCGAAGTAAGCCCCGTCATTACAAACGACCCATCAGCATTTACGTAAGCGAGTGCGCCACCGCCGCTATTCTGCCACTGCTGCAGATTGCCGGTTTGAGAACCCGACCCTCGTGCGACGAGAGGTATGCCTGCAGCGTTACTATTCTGGAAGACTGACGTAGCGCCGGAGCCAGAATTCTGATAGAAGAAAAGGTCACCGTTAGCTGCAGTGAAAGTAATACCTGCTCCATTACTCGTTACGTTTCCAGTAAACAAAGTCCCGTTCACTGTAGCATTGCTTGCAGTCGTCAGAGTTGAACCTTGAATAGCTCCCGAAGAGTAAAGATAGGAAGCAGAAACACCTCCCAACGTCGAAGTACCGGACACAGTGGTTGAGGCGGCCGAAAGCAAACCACCGACCGTAGCATTGCCGGTTAGAGCAAGATAGGTAGCTGAAACTCCGGCGAGAGTGGAAGTGCCGACTACTTGAAAAGCACTGCTCGGCGCAGCTGTACCGACACCAACGCGACCGTTCTCGGTAACATTGAAGATGTTGGTTGAGGTCCCGACGGCAAAGAACGTTGATGGAGTACTTGTGCCGATGCCAACCCGGCCGTTTTGTAGCCCGCCGCTGCCGTCGCTCTCGCCATAAACTGTCAGCAGAGCACTCCCGTCAATCGCCGCAGTATAAGACTCAACTGTACCGGAAGCCGCGGAAGTAATAGGCAGATCGGCCCAAGTGATTTGTCCGGCGTCGGCTTCAAAGCTCGTAGCTCCAATTATCAAGTTATCGACAGTTGTCTGACCAAGCAAGGTACTTGTTGCGGTTACAGTAAAGTCGCCGACAACATGCAAAGTTGAAGATGCGATAGCAGAAGACCCAATGGTTGTTTTCCCGGTCGAATCAATCAAGAAACGGACAGAACTTGAACTGTTATCGTAAATATCAAATGTACCGGTTGCGGTCGCGCCGCCGCGCAAGCTGAACTGATGCCCGGTCGCCGTTGTATCATTCAAAGTTATGGACGGGATTGCACCATTAACCGTCAATAATGAACCCGGGGTGCTCGTCCCTATACCAACGCGCGGATTCTGGAGCCCTCCATGGCCGTCACTCTCGCCATACACCGTTAGAATTGGCGTCCCATCAATTTGCGCCGAGTAAGCCTCAACCGTGCTTGTCACGGCCGAAGTTATGGGAAGGTCAACCCAGCTGATAGCTCCGGCGTCGGCGTCAAAGCTTGTCGCGCCCAAAATGAGATTATCGATGGATGTTTCGCCCTGCAAGGAAGAAGTAGCCGTCACAGTAAAGCTTCCCACGACGTGCAAGGTGGAAGAAGCCGCAGCGGACGAACCAACGGTGGTGAAGGTGCCGGAGGTGCCAATCGTGGTAGTGCCGGTGATGGTCGAGCTGGCGAAAGTCGCAAGGCCAGCGACATTAAGCAGACCGGAAAGCATTGTGTTGCCGGAGTTAACTAGGAAGGTGCTGCTAATACCGGCGAGAGTGGAAGTACCGGTGATGGTCGAACTCGCGGCGCTGATACCGGAGGCGAGAACTGCCTGGCCACCGATAGTCGCGTTTCCGGTAATACCGAGATAGGAACCGCTGATGCCCGCGAGAGTGGAGGTTCCGGTAACGGTCATTGTACCAACGACATGTAGCGTTGAACTTGCGGTCGCAGAGGTGCCGATTGCTAATGAGTTATCTGAATTACTCCAATTGAAAAGTGCGTTTGCATTGAAGCCGGCGGCGCCGTCACTAAACTGGATGAGTCCCGTTGTGCCGGAGGCGGAACCGCCGGCGCCACCGACCGTTGAGCCGTTGAAGTAGAGAGTCGAACCAAGGGCATATAAAGTTTGAGTTGTTGTCGCCGGCGTCGAACTACTCAACGTGATGCCGTTCGTTGAAACAGTAAGACCAGTCAAAGTTGAAGTCCCCGCTTGGAAGGTGCCGATAACGTGCAACGTGGTGGACGGATTACTCGTCCCAATACCCACGAGTCCTGCGCGGGTGATATTCAAGAATGGTGCGCTTGGACTCGAGGTTGCAGTTGCAACCGTGAAGAGACCAGCCGGGGTTGAGGTGCCGATTGCGACTCCTTCAGACATTGTGCCGCCGGCTCCATTAGATTGACCGTACACTGTCAGGAGGTCGCTGTCATCCAGCTTAGCGGTGTAACTGTGGACTGTGCCTGTTGCTGATGCCGAGGTAACCGGAAGGTCAATCCAGGTAACGATACCGGCGTTGGTATCGAAGGAGGTCATACCGAGGTTCAAGTCGTCTATGAAGGTCGGTCCGGCTAAGGTGGAGGTGCCGGAAACCTGGAAGGTGCCCACGACGTGCAGGGTGGAAGAAGCCGCGGCGGATGAACCAACGGTGGTGTAAGTTCCTGAAGTACCGATAGTAGTCGTACCGCTTATAGTGGTGCTTGCAAAAGTCGAGAGACCCGCCACATTCAACAACCCTCCGATCATAGCGTCGCCGGAGTTCGTAAAGAAGGTGCTGCTGATACCGGCTAGGGTGCTCGTACCTGTGATAGTTGAACTTGCAGCACTAATGCCGGAGGTAAGGATTGCCTGGCCACCGATGGTCGCGTTTCCGGTAATACCGAGATAGGAACCGCTAATGCCCGCAAGAGTGGAGGTGCCGGTAACGGTCAGCCCACCGTTCAAGATGGCGGCGCCGCTTACCGACAAACTACCTCCGTTAATAAATCCCGAGGCGGTTACATTCGTAGAAGATACGCCCTGCAGCATCGAACTTCCGGAAACACTGATGAAGGTATGTGAAGCACCGGCAAGTGTCGAGGTGCCGGTGACGACTAAGCTCCCGAAGTTACCAAAACCGCTCGCGGTGATATTGGTCGAGCTGACACCCTGGAGCATCGAGGCACCGGAGTTGGATAAGAAAGTAGCGGAAACTCCCGCCAAAGTCGAGGTGCCGGTGACAGACGAGCTTGCGAATGTGATGCCTGACCCCACAGTTAAACCGCCGCCAACCATTAGGTTGCCCGAATTATTTAAGAAGGAAGTGGTGGCTCCAGCAAGCGTAGAAGTTCCGGAAACCTGGAAGGTGCCCACGACGTGCAGAGTGGAAGAAGCTGCGGCGGATGAACCAACGGTGGTGTACGTACCGCTGGTTCCGATTGTCGAGGTCCCGGTCGAAATAAATGTTCCTCCAACGTGCAGCGTCGAGCTGGGAGTATTAGTCCCCGTTCCAATTCCAACCTGACCGGTATTGTCGATAGCAAAACGAGTCGCACTAGAACTGTTGTCGTAAATATCAAAAAACATCGCTTTGCCCGCGCCTGATCGAATACGATATTGATGCCCCGCAGCAGTCGAGTCATTTAATGTTATCGCCGGAGTTGCGCCGTGCACGCTCAAAATAGTCGCCGGAGTTGTCGTACCAATACCAACGGCAGAATTTAATATACCGCCGGCTCCATCAGAGGTTGAATAGAGTGAGAGCAACGTATTTCCATCAATATTCGCAACGTAGCTCTCGACAGTACCGCTTGCGGCAGAAGAAGTCACGGGTAAGTCCATCCAAACAACCTGTCCCGCATTCGCTTCGAATGTAGTGGCGCCAAGAACTAAGTCATCGATCGTCGTTTGCCCGGAAAGCGTTGAAGTACCAGTGACCTGGAAGCTGCCGACAACGTGCAGCGTCGATGAAGCAGCGGCCGATGAACCGATTGTCGTGTAAGTTCCGGAGGTACCGATAGTAGTCGTACCGGAAGTTGTTAGCCCGACGAGTTGCGAATTTCCGGAAACCGCCAAGAAAGATCCACTGACCCCCGCCAAAGTCGAGCTGCCGGAGACAACGAGACTACCTCCATTGATAAATCCTGAAGCCGTGACATTAGTAGAAGAAACACCCTGGAGCATTGAGGCGCCGGAGACGCTAATAAAAGTGTGAGAAGCGCCGGCAAGTGTCGAGGTGCCGGTGACGACTAAGCTCCCGAAGTTGCCGAAACCGCTCGCGGTGATATTGGTCGAGCTGACACCCTGGAGCATCGCGGCACCGGAGTTGGATAAGAATGAAACCGCTGTACCGGCTAGCGTGGAGGTTCCACCGGTAACCGTCAGGCCGCCGCTTAAAGCCGATGCCCCAGAAATACTCAAGCTGCCACCGTTAACAAATCCTGAAGCCGAAACATTGGTAGAGCTTACGCCTTGAAGCATCGAGTTACCGGAATTGCTGATGAAGGTATGCGAAGCACCGGCAAGCGTCGAAGTTCCACTCACCACCAAGTTGCCTGCGTTCACGAAACCGCTGGCAGTAATATTCGTCGACGAAACATTTGCCAAAGTTGATGTACCACTGATCGTTACGGCGCCTGAAAAGGTCTTATCCCCTGCAAAGGTCTGCGTTGAAGTAGTCACCAATCCGCGGTTAGTCGCCGAGGCGCTCGGGATGTTAAAGGTATGTGTGTTGACCGACGACGAGATATTAAAGTCGATACCAGAGCTCCCTACTACTAAGAACTGGGTCGTCGTGGAAAGACCGTTGACCGACTGAAGACCGGCGCCGGCGACACCAAGCAGACTGCCATTGAAATAGAGGTTGCCACCTAAGTTGTAAAGAGTGTTAGAAGTAGTAAATGGCGAGGAACTGGCAATGACGACTCCGTCTGCAGAAGTTGTAATACCTACGACCGTAGTCGTCGCAAGATTGCTAACGCCCGAAACCACGAGCGAACCAAAATTCGCAAATCCGGAGGCGGTCAAGTTGGTGGAGCTTACTCCCTGGAGCATTGATGAACCCGAGTTAGAAAGGAAAGTCGCAGAAATTCCGGCGAGAGTGCTCGTACCCGTAATAGTTGAACTCGCAGCGCTAATGCCGGAAGTAAGAACTGCTTGACCGCCAATCGTCGCATTCCCCGTAACACCCAGGTAAGAAGCAGATGCTCCGGCGAGCGTGCTGGTGCCGGTGATACCCAGCGAAGCACCCTGCAAAGCACCCGACGAAACTAAGTAGCTAACACTCGTTCCGCCAAGAGTTGAAGTGCCGGTGATAGTTGAAGTAGTCGCAGAAATTCCCGAACCAACTGAAAGTTGACCGCCAAGGGTCTGGTTACCAGTGATGCCGAGATAGGAACCATTGATGCCGGCAAGTGTTGAGGACCCTGAAACAGAGAGGGTGCCACCTTGCACCGCGCCGCTTGAGAGCAGGTAGGAAGCAGAAACGCCGGCTAGCGTAGAAGTGCCAATAACAGCAAGTGAGTTGGCGTTCACAAAGCCCGATGCGGAGACATTAGTCGAAGACACCCCTTGGAGCATAGAAGCCCCTGAGTTACTCAAGAAGATCGCTGAAACACCTGCCAGCGTTGAAGTACCGGTGATAGTTGAAGTAGTCGCAGAAATTCCTGAACCTACTGAAAGCTGCCCGCTTAAAGTTTCATTCCCTGTGATGCCGAGATAACTGCCGCTAATGCCGGCGAGAGTGGAGGAACCAGAGATCGCCAGACTGCCGCCCTGAACCGCACCGGAAGCAACGACATAGCTGGCGGAAACTCCGGCGAGAGTTGAAGTGGCGATGACAGTAAGGCCACTACCAACTTGCACATTGCCGGATGAAACGATATAAGAACCTGATACTCCCGCAAGCGTAGAAGTGCCGGCAACATTTAAGCTGCCTCCGCTTTGCACATTACCCGAGGTGTTGAGATAGGTCGCTGCAATACCGGCGAGAGTTGAAGTGCCGGTAATTGTTGAAGTAGCGGCAGAAATCCCGGAAGTTATCGTAAGCTGTCCGGCAATTGATTCATTGCCACTGTTATCAAGCGAGGTAACAGTAACTCCGGCAAGTGTTGATGTTCCGGTAACTGTCGCCGTTCCGACAACGTGCAAGGTTGAACTCGCTGAAGCCGAAGTGCCGATAGCTAATCGATTTGTCGCATTGTCCCAGCTAAAAAGCTCGTTGGCGTTTAAATTTCCTGAACCGTTACTAAATTGCAACAGTCCGGCCGTACCGGAAGCATTAGCGTTGCCAACGGCAGCACCATTGAAGTAAAGAGTGCCACCAAGATTATAAAGGGTGTCAGTGGTGGCAAAAGGAGTCGTACTTGCGAGCGTCAGCCCGTTGTTATTAATCGTCAACCCGGAAAGTGTCGTCGTAGCAGCGGAAAAAGTTCCGGCAATAGTCAGATTGCCTCCCGCAGTAATTTTATTTGCTGATGAAAAAAATTGAATGTCGCCGGTACCGACTCCGCCCTGCAAAACAAGAGCATTGGTGCCGCTGGCATTAACTTGCGGGTTCGTTCCTGCGAGCAGCAAATTACCGGAATTAAGCACCGGGATTTCGGAACCGCTGGCCGTCTGCGATGGAGTGAAGCCTTGCACGGTACCGGAATTAATCGCAAACCCGGCGGAGGTAATTCTCTGACGCGGATTCAAAGTTTCGAAGCTGGTGTTGTTTGTCGAAACTTCAATCTGCAAAAAGACATCCTTGTTGTCTTGAAAATTGTAAGTGAGCGCATCAGGATAGCCGGCACCGGTGTCTCCGATTTTTACATTAAAAATTCCGCTCGCGACAGTAACAGCTGTGCTACTGGGTGATCCGGCCGGCCACAACTTTGAACCAGAACCGACGCTTGAATTGTCCCAGATTGAAAACTTAAAATAATACGTCGTCCCGCTGCTGCTGCCTAAAACGCTTCCGCTCGAGTCGCGCAGGCGACCTTGATAAGACAAAATTTGCGGCACGCCGGTAGCGGCATTTGCAGTGACCGGCAAAATAAAAACTGAACCGAAAATAAGTTCAGCGATAAGAACAAATACGAATATTTTTTTAAGCGCAATGAACGTATATTTGCTCATGCAGAAGATGCCTCGCGATCTCTCTAATCGCCTTCTATTAGTATAGCATCCGAAACAGCACTCTCCGCCGAACAAATAAGCCTATTTATGTGGATAACAAGAGGCTATTTCTCTTGCACTTTACTTACTAAGATTCCAAGGAGATTTTTGACGGCATCTTGAGCATCTTTTTCGGTTGCGCTGTTAGTAAATCGCTGCCAGGCCGTCAAAACCGCGTCATCATTTAAGGCACGAACTGCGCTTTCGAGTTTTAAGCGGGTTTCGAAATCAATCTCGCCTTCAGCCTTTAACACCTTCTCGATGAACAGCCCGGTGAAATTTAAAACCCCCTCATTAACTTTTTCTGCTACCTGCTTACTTTGCATTGTTTTCAATTCGGCTCGAGTATCACGATACATCGTGTAGACGTATACGTTGCCCATCACGAGCAGCATAATGATGACTCCGGCAAAAATATCAATCCCGGTAACATGTCGGAGCATAAAAGATTTCGCGGGACTGATTGATTGAGTTGTTTGTTGATTTTCCATAGATTTTGAGTAGTTAGTAGTTATTGTTGTGGCGCTGCTGGAGGAGGTCCTGTTATCGTTTGTTCTTGACGTCTCTCTCGCTCCCTTTCTCTGTCGTCCCTGATTTTATCGCGATATATGTGATACAAAATCAGGAAGAAAAGCACCCCGAACATCCCTGTCTTCCAGTCAATTTCTTCCCAGAAATTAAATCTGGGGACCAGCGGAATATCCTCGTGAATACTGCTTCCGTCGGTGACATCAAAAGGTTCGCCGTATCGAGGTTTATAGCCGTCCGCCTCGACGTCTAGACGATATTTGCCGGGTGGAACAAGGAAAGAATAGCGTCCGGTAATATTTGTGATTTGCGGATTTTCCTGCTGATAATTTTTCGCAACCCACGGCTCAAACGTCTTAGTCTGTTCATCAAATTGGAAGAGTGTAACCTCCGCGTCGGGAATACGAATCTGCTTGTCGCCGTTAGCCTCATAAATGTATCCGGTCGGATCGATAACGGTAATCATACGCAAAAGCTGCGTGCCTTTTGCCTCGTCGAGATAGCGAATCGCGGTAATAATTTCATACTCACCTTCATTGACCGGCGCGGCGATTTCAGCGGTGAAGATGCCGTCACGATTTTCGTCAGCAAATTCAAATTGACTCAGAACAAAGGCCGTGGTTAAGCCGATAGATTGCGCTTCCACCGCAGGTTTCTCTTGCGAGGAAGGGTAAAGCTGGCCCGCCGCTAAGCCGATAAAAGCGCTCCGGTCATTTGTTTTTGTGTAAATGCCGGGTATTTTATTGCTCTTAAATACGAGGTAGCCGGTTACGCTCGATGCCGGGAAAAGAGGCCGAACCGACAGTGAAAGCGTTGAACCAACGACGGTCCGAATCACCTGCTCCGTTTTGCCCGCCTGGTCTAAACGTAACGTCGGATGCACATCAACGAGACCGCCTGCGAACTTAGCAAACAAAATCCCCTTCGGAAATTTTGCCCGTAAATCAGGGGTTAACTCGGCCACACGGAGATCTGTTCGTGTCGTCGAGGTAGGACTTTTTGGCAAAGCCAAGGCATCGCCGATGCCCGGAACGCGAAGTGTGATGTCTTGCAACTTTGGCAGATCGTTAAACGAATGAATGCCGACGTCCGCAAAAAGTTTACCGAGTTGCGGTAGTTGCCCGGCTAAATTTTGCAGGTCTTTTGGCAGAGGACGAAAAACGTACTCCTCCAAAGGAGGCCGCGGAATAAGCTCCCACGCCGCACGGAATGCAAACGGCGGAATCTTCGGAACCAGGTCCTCTATCGGCGGGACAACGACAATGGGCGGTGATTTCGGATAAAAAATCCCGGTAATAACATCAATAATGTTTTCGATAATACCAGGCTTTGGCTTCGGTTTTACGGCCGGAGTTGTCGTAGGAGTTACGACAGCCGGAACGGGAATTGTTGATGAAATTGACGGGCTATACTGCGGCTCCGGAATAGGAATAATGCCGCCCCCGCCGGAAAAACCGCCCCCGCCTCCACTGCCACCACCTCCACCGCTCGAGGTGGCAGTTGTTGTGACACCGCTCATTGCAGCAAAAAAGTCTGCATCAACCATAAAGCTTGTCGAAGTGGCAAGGTCGCCGGAAACATAAGGGACCTGTTGTCCGGAAGAAAAACTTGTTGAAGTACTCTCGCCGGACAAGCTGTCAAAACTTGAACCTTCCAAACTAAAACTTGTCGAAGTCGCGTCATAATTCGCAGCAAAAACATTTTCTGAAAAAACAAAAAACAGCACCAGAAGAATGAGTGCACCAAAAAATGCCAGGGCTATTTTGTTCGGAAAAAAGCGCATAGCTGGCCTATACTTAGTATACTGCATTATTTCCAACGCGGGCAGAAGCGCCTATTTCTTGGTTGAAGTCGAAGTTTTTGTCGACACTGCAGAGGTATTGGGCGAGCCTTTAAGCGCGCCGAAATTTATCGGGGCGACTTCAACAATTTTGTTCGCAACAGGATCATAGAGGATCGCCTTACTCGCCTTTGCGTAAATCAAAACCTTGTCGCCGTTCTTCGCGTGGAGAAAAAATGCCTGTTCTCTCAATTTTTCTACGTCAGAAACAGTCGCAACCGTAGGCTCCTCGTCGGTCGGTAAAAACATCAACTCGCCAACTTTTGCTATAAGCTCTTGGGTCTCAACCTTAGCCGCATTTTCCTGTGAGGCAGGAGTCAATTTTGACAACCGAATAGCCGCATACGCTCCCCAGACAATTGCGATAAGGGCAATCCCGGCAAGCCAGAAAACTAACTTACTTTTACCTCGACTCGCGGGTGGCGTAGGAACGAACACCGGCGGAGCTACAAGCTCCGGGGCGTCGACGATACTCTGTTTTTTTAATTTCATACGATAAGTTCATAGTACCACACGCAGCAAGCATTGTAGATATTGCCAAAACCCGACGTAAATACTGCTCTCATTGCTCCGTCACGACCGTAGAGCTTGCATCGGGTTGGGCTTCAACGGGCGGCGGAACCTCGACAACAGTGGGCTGAACTACATCTGTTGACGTCGGAGTCGACGTACTTTCGATTGCAGTAAGCGCTAAAGGCGTCATCTCGCTCGTAGAGGTCGAACCATCGGTGGTTGCGCTGTCGGGGCTAAGAGTCTCGGTTGTCGTTGTAACTGCGTCACTATCGGTCGTGGCAACCGATTCAGTCGTCGTGGTGCCGGTTACAGGCGCCGGATTAGCATCCGGTATCTCTACGGGTATCACAACCGGCGGCGTGGGCGGCGAGACCTCAATAGCATTTACCTTTGGCATAAACGTTTTTGCATTTTTAACAGCAAACGCGGTCCAGCTGAAACGAAGGTCTAGTGGCGCGTCTTGGTTGAGCACGATCGTAAAGCCCGTGGTGCTCTTACGCGCCACTAAGTACTGGACGTTGCGCGAGAAGACACGGTCTATTACATTGGCTGTTGCTCCGGGATCCGTCGGCGTGCCGTCTTCAAGTGAAATAGTCGCGTTAACAATCGGCTGCTCAAGATATTCACGGTCAAAGACAACCTCAACGCTGCGTGCGCGCTCCGGAATAACCGCAAACCCGGCGGTATCAGCGGTGAAGTAAGGTCGGCCGAAGAACTGTACGTCGCTAATAAGTGAGAGCAGATCGGCTGAACCGGCGCCGATGCGGTCAATCATGAGTGCGCCCTGCATAGTAATGATACGGTCCAGTGACGAGGTGCCGATATTCGTAGAGGAGACCGAGAATTGGGTGGTGGAAGAGTTCCCCGCGACGAACAACCCCTCCAAAAGGCCAAGGCGCTGCGCAAGATTTTCGCTTGTCGTGGCAACTCCGGCCGTACTGTCCTGAAGAAGCTTCAAGGTTCCTTCGAGGCCTTCAAGGCGACTGTTGGTGTCAGCGAAGGAGGCGGCTGTACTCGAGGCAAACTCACCCAAGAGAGCCTTAGTGCCGGAGGCGTAAGCAGTGAAGGCATCAAGTGTCAATCCGGCGAAAAGCGCCGCCGGCGTGGAAGTGCTTTGCTCCGATAGGTCGCTAACGGCATCACTTAAAGAAGATAGCTTGTCCGTTAAAATCTCCAACCCGCTTATCTTCTTTGCATCTATCGAATCAGCAGTAATCTTGCCCGCAAAAGCGGCATTGCCGTGAGCATCGAATGAAATCATCGGAGTAGAAGAGGTCGTCGAACTTGCACCTAAGCTATTAATGCTAAATCTTTGATCGCCGGCGAGTTGAACGGCAAGATCGGCTGTGCGAGGAGCTAAGGTATCGGTAACTAACTCGCTCGTCAGCACTCGAGGAGCGATGACCTCCAGCCCGGCGATAAGGCGGTCGGTGGCTATTACCGATAGGCTTGAAGAAGCAGCCTCGCCCAAAGAACGATCAGTCAAAAGCTTGCTAAGCGTGGCGAGACCAAAGTCATCGCCTGCAGATTGGACAAGATTATCCTGACCACCGGCATAATATCCGCTCTTCAAGAACACGATAACCTTGCCGACATCCGGTCCGTCAAAGCCGGTAATTGCCTGACCGATAACTGTGCCTGCTTTCGTTGCGCGCATACCGACGCCTGGAATCGAGGATGCGGTAATGTAATCGCCCGGCTGAATCGGCCCATTTTCAATAGAAACCTTAGTCGGTACACGTCCGGCAAGACCAACATACACCGGACGACTATCCTTTGGGGTATCCTTCTCGCCAAGTAAAACGCCCGGCCGAGTCGAAACAACGCCGATAAGCTTTGGGTCATATGCGCTGATGGAAGGCTGGACAAATGCTTCGGCGGTCGGGTCTAAACTGACGAGGCTACCGGCCTCAAGCGTCGGGCTCTTGCTATAATAAATTTCAGCCAAGTCAGCTCCGCTGCCACCGACTCGGAATGCCTCTACAAAACTGCCCTTTAAGACACTCAAGCTGCCGCTCGTGTTCGGCGCCCACTGCAAGATTAAGGAACCGGCAGTTGAGCTCGCTGTAACGGTTCCCTGGATAATCACGTTGAAGTTCGCATTTGCGTCAGCAAGCACGGCAGCATTGACTACGGCCGTCGGCGCATCATCACAGTCGGCATATGCCGCGGCGGCACCGGCCGCGGCGGAAGCACCTCGAATCCATTGCATGCCGGCACAGGTCCATCCTGCGAGACCCTTCAAGGCCGCCTTGAAGTCAGGGGTTGCGCTGTTCGCATTACTGGCGCGAAGATTGAATTGGAAAACCCAAGTTTCATTCGCACCGACGGCAACCGCCAGCTCGTCATCATCCTGCAAAGTAGTTCCACTCGGAACGTTCTCGTCGCCGGTCTTTAGGTCAAATTGGTGATCGGCCTTAGTGCCTACGGCGCTGCCGTTCCAATACAGCGTTCCGCCGTTGTTGTAAAGGGCATTCGTGGTTGAAGCAGGCGTCGTACTGCTAATCGTAATCCCACCTGCAACGTGGAGAAGGTTCGTCGGAGCACTCGTGCCTATTCCCACTTTGCCGTCCAAGCCAATCCTCATTTTTTCGTTGCTCGACGTTGTACCGCCTGTATGGAAAATGATGTCGGAGTTGCCTGTCGTCGAACTCGCTGTTCCGATAGTCAGGTCGCCGCCGTGGACATACAAGTATCCGTCGTTCGCACCGCCGATGTTGTAAGCGCTTTGGTTATAGGCGGAACTATTGATACCGAAATCTATGTAGTATGTGCTGTCAGTACCGTTATCGGCCGTGGCGATGTAGTCCGCAGAAGCGCTGGTCGCGTTTGATGTGTTTTGAATATTTGTCTGTAAGTAACCCGCTACGCTGCCAATAATGTTAAGTGGAGCATTGGCGAATGAAACAGTCCCTGACCCGATCTGTACGCCACCACCAACGACATGCAGCGTAGTACTCGGAACCGCCGTGCCGATACCTACTAACCCTGCGCGAGTGATGTTTAAGATTGGAGCAATGGCGGTTGATGTTGCTGTCGCGACAGTAAACAGACCTTGTGGCGTCGAAGTGCCAATGGCAACTCCTTCATTCTTGGTTCCACCGGATCCATTCGCCTGCGCATAGAGACTAAGCAGAGCGTTGCCGTCAATTTGAGCAATATAGCTCTCAACGGTACTTGTCGCCGCACTACTAGAAATTGGTAAATCCGTCCAGGTCACGATACCGGCGTCGGTATCAAAGCTGGCGGCACCGACAACTAAGTTATCAATCGTCGTCTGGCCCTGCAATGTGCTGGTTGCAGTTACCGTAAAGTCACCGACGACGTGAAGTGTTGACGAAGCCGCAGCGGAGGAACCGATTGTCGTGTAGGTTCCACTGGTGCCTATAGTACTTGTTCCAGAGGAAGAAAGCCCGTTCATCACGATAGAGCCATTTGCTGCTACGTAGGCACTCCCCCCGTTACCGTTCCAGTTTTGGAGATTACCGGTCTGCCCACCCTGACCTGTAACCGTAAGCGGGATGCCGGCGGCATTGCTGTTTTGGAAAAGCGCAGTTGAACCGGAGCCGGAGTTCTGATAGAAGAAAAGGTCGCCGTTTGTCGAAGTTAAGGTTATCCCCGATCCATTACTGGTCATAGCGCCGGTATACACCGTCCCATTGACGGTTGCATTGCCTGACGTCGTAAGAGAGGCAGCCTGCACTGCGCCGCTGGAGAGCAGGTAGGAGCCGGAAACTCCGGCGAAGGTAGAAGTTGCGGAGCTGGCGGTTAGGGCACCGCTAATGATGGTTGTGCTCGCAATAGTTACGACTCCGGCTCCGGAGATAGACAAGCGAGCAGAGCTCGAACTGTTGTCGTAGATATCGAAGGTACCGACACTTGCGACACCGTTACGCAGACGGAACTGGTGTCCGGCGGCAGTAGTGTCGTTGAGCGTGATAGCCGGAGTTGAAGAAGAGATGGCGAAGATCGTGCTGGCCGTTGAGGTGCCGATGCCAATAGTGAAGGCGGTGGTGGTTGAGGTAAGAACGTTGCTAGCGAGCGTCCAGTTGGTGTCGGTGCTGGCGCCGCCGGTTATCGTACAATCAGTTCTGCTGGAGCCAGAGTTGTCCACACAGGTCACTGCAGAGCCGATGAAGTTAACTATCGAGCGCGCAGTTAATCCCGAACCTTCTTCCTGAATCGTCCCGTAGCCACTGCCTGCTCCAAGCGGCGCACCGTTCCAGTACAAAGTTCCGCCAACATTGTAAACAGCGTTTGTCGTATTAATCGGGGTCGAGTCAGAGAGCGTCAAACCGTTGTTTGTCGCGGTAATTCCCGCAACTGTCGTGGTCGCAAGGGTTGATGTACCGGTTACCTGGAAGGTACCGACGACGTGCAGAGTAGAAGAAGCCGCGGCAGAAGAACCGACCGTTGTGTAGGTACCGCTAGTGCCAATAGTCGTCGTTCCCGTTATAGTTGAGCTCGCAGCAAAGAGTCCTGAAGTCAGGATCGCCTGCCCGGAGATCGTTGCGCTACCGCCAACTGCGAACAAACTTGCCGGCGAAGAAGTGCCAACGCCGACGTAGCCTTGCTCTGTCACATTAAAGAGGTTTGTTGAGGTGCCAACTGTCAGGAACGTTGTCGGCGTGCTCGTACCAATACCCACACGTCCATTCTTTAACGAGCCGCTACCATCGCTTTCGCCGTAAACAGTCAAAAGCGTATTGCCGTCAATTGCAGCAGTGTAAGACTCTACGGTGTTGTTTGCAGCGGATACAATCGGCAGATCGGTCCAGGTCAATTGGCCGGCATCAGCCTCAAACGTCGTAGCGCCGAGTACCAAATTATCGATGATCGTCTGGCCCTGCAAAGTACTCGTTGCGGTTACCGTAAAGTCACCGATGACGTGGAGTGTCGAGCTCGGGGTCCAGGCAATATTTCCAACGAGCGTGCTGGTCGCGATATTCATACCAGTCTGGCTAATACGCTGGGCCTCGATTCCGTCGTACTTTAATGACAAGTTGCCGCCGGCCAGAGAACTCTTCGTCATACCGGAGGTCCACCCCACGCCTGCGGTAAAGAATCCGACAGTCATCCCGGCGGTGTCGGCGCCAATGCCGGCGTTTGAACCTGCGAAACCGTCCGGCCCCCACCAGGCAATCCGGGTGCCGAGCCCGGCAGAGCCACCGCTGTTTGTGTAAACACCTCCACCGCCACCGTTGTCGCCCACCGTTGTTCCATGGCCTTCTGTCTGTAATCTAAAGCCAGAAGTCACGTACCCGGTCGTGCCGACCTGCAGTGCTTTAATGTACGCTTCGTTGAATTCAGCGGTGCCGGTACCTAGCGAGATTGTGCCATCGGCTGAAGGAATAACAGGGCCGCCGAATGTCGAGGTCGCAGTCACCTGGAAGGTGCCTACGACGTGCAAGGTTGAGGATGCCCTTGCGGAAGTTCCGAGAGACAACGTGCTGCTAGTGTTATTCCAGTAGAAAAGCGAGTTGGCATCTAAATTGCCTGAACCATCAGAGAATTGAACAAGTCCGGCGGTACCGGAAGCACTTGCACTTCCCGCGGCTGTTCCCCAATACAAGTTTCCGGAACCATCCGAAAGCATCGTCTGTCCGGCGGTCCCTGTCGCGTTAGGAAGCGTTAGCGTTATGTTTGAGGCGACCGATGAAGAAGCCTGTAGGGTGGTTGTGAATGCGTTTGAGCCGTTGTGTAAAATCAATGACCCGGCTACGCCACCACCTGTACCTGAGCGAATCGCGCCGGCCACCTGCAGCGTTGAGGTCGGCGTACTCGTCCCAATACCCACGAGTCCTGCGCGGGTGATATTCAAGAATGGTGCGCT
>CAZJVT010000007.1:0-15921 GCA_964549935.1 uncultured Candidatus Saccharibacteria bacterium
ATTTTACTCCTACTTCAACCTGCTCAGGACAAGCTCGCCTTGGCTTCGGGTCTTATGTATGCGACTAAGCGCGCTATTAACACTCGGTTTCCCTACGGGTGCACTGCCGAAGCAGCTTACCCTAACGCCACACACATAAAGTCGTTGGATCATTCTTCAATAGGCACATAGTCACCCGACGCCTTGCGGCGCTCGGGGCTCCTATTCATTGTAAGCACACGGTTTCAGGTACTATTTCACCGCCCTTACCGGGCTGCTTTTCACCTTTCCCTCACGGTACTAGTTCACTATCGGTCATGAAATGTATTTAGCCTTACCGGATAGTACCGGCAAATTCCCGCATGGTATGTTTGCCACGCGGTACTCAAGTTCAAGAACTAATGAGCTCAACACGTTTCGCTTACCCGGCTATCACGGTCTATGGCTGTCCTTTCCAGGACATTCGGCTACGTGCAAAATTTGTAACTCAGTTTATGCATATCGTACAACTCTTCTTGCGAAGAACTGTACGATAGGCAAATCGTCCTCATCTTATAACCCCGAGAAATTTCCTTTCGGAAAGAACTCGGTTTGGGCTGCTCCGTTTTCGCTCGCCGCTACTAACGGAATAACAATTGTTTTTTACTCCTCCGCTTACTGAGATGTTTCACTTCAGCGGGTTAACGAACGCATCACTTATGTATGCGAACTATGTCGGGTTACGACATAAGGTTTCCCCATTCGGAAATCTCCGGATCAAAGGTTGCTAACACCTCCCCGAAGCTTATCGCAGCTACGCCGCGTCCTTCATCGTCATTTCATGCCAAGGCATCCACCGTGTGCCCTTTGACGCAATCAAACATATGATTGCTCACTAACCACATAATGTTTCTGGCTTGCGCCAGAAAACTAAACTGATCATTCAAGCACTGAAGTCTTTCGACTTTAGTTACTACATCTTGTATCAAATACAAGATGGATTACTTCGACGGCAAGTCGAAGCGAGTTATCTCTTTTCAAATGCGACTAAGAAAAAAGAATCACTCAATGTTGCCACCGTTTCGAACATGGATCACAGGAAATGTGATGTCCTACTGCGGCAGCTCCTGCGAGTTGGCCCTAACCAACTCATTGCAGGCTGTATATATAGAAGACACATTACTATGTAAGCACCGCCCTACGGGCGACTGATACTAATGTCTTTTCTATACTGGATCTGTAAAGGTGCAACCTTACTTATCCAGCTCTATTCACTAAAGAAAAACCGCTCTTATTTGAGCGGCTACGAAACCATCGCAAACTCTTCCTACTCGGAAAAGCGTGAATGGTTTGTTGCCGCAGAAAGTAAGAATTTGTTTAACATTTAGAGCTAGTGACTGATGGGAGAGAGTATAGCAAACAGGTTAAATCTGTCAAATGGGGTGCCGGTGTGTATAAGTAGCGATGATTGACATACTCTTTTTAGTGGCCTATTCTAGGCCAGAAGTCGTTCGTGGGCCGGGGTGGCGAAATTGGAAGACGCGCTTGCTTGAGGTGCAAGAGGGTTCAGCCCGTGCGGGTTCAAGTCCCGCTCCCGGCACCACGAACGACTCCTTGAAAAACATTCGTCAGTGGGCGGGTGTAGCTCAGCGGTAGAGTACCCAACAATTGCATGGTGGAGCGTGAATTCATGTGCGCTTTTGCTTTGCGGTTAGGGACGTCGGAGGTTCGAATCCTCTCACCCGCTCCACAGACGATGCACGGTGGGACCGTAGCTCAATGGTAGAGCACCAGACTTCGATCTGGAGGTTGCTGGACGAATCCAGTCGGTCTCGCCACACGATGGGAGTTTAGCTCAGGTGGTTAGAGCGATGCGTTTCGAAACGCATAGGTCGCTGGTTCGAGTCCAGCAATTCCCATCGTCCAAAGATAAACCGGCGGAGTTAGTATGTGTACCACAGCACATTGTCGGATGTTCCGACACCTAACTCCGCCAACGCGTATCACGGCTCAACGACTCGCTCGTTGAGCCGTTGACCTTTTTCATACGCGAAGGCGCGATCCCTCGGTCGCGCCTTCTGCCCATCTACTTTTCAAAATCCCTAAAGTACTATATTCTTGTATTCGTAAACGACGGGCTGTCGTATACCGGTAGTATACACGATTCGGGTTCGTGTGGACTGGGTTCAATTCCCAGCAGCCCGACAACATATTTGAGCCCCAGCAAGCTGGGTTTCCCGCTTTGCGGGATTCCGACTTGTTAGCGCTCAAGCTCTCGCTGACAAGTCGATAACAATTCCCAGCAGCCCGACAATTTAAAATTGCTGTAGCCAAAAATTACTAAAGCGTAATCAATGGCTGCTGCGGAGCCTGCTCTTTCTTTTTTTGCTCCTCGAAAGCTTTGAATCTAGCGGCAAAATCTCCCTGATTCATCGGGTCAGAAGATAGCCGCCGAACTGCTAAGCCCTGATCATCATTCTGATCTTGGGTGAGACCACCTTCACTTATTCGCGCCAAAGATCCTACCAAAATAACTGCATCCCTACGTTTCTCGAGTGGCCACTCCACTGCCAAGCCACGACGAACTTCGTGGTAATCCGACGTCCAATACGCTTCGGGCTTTGGCATTTCGCTCGGCATAGTAAGCCTATACATAAGTACATAGCTGGCATCTATACCCTGTGCCGCAAGCTTATCAACAAGCACCTTTCTACCTGTTTCGGCGGCTCTGACTTGGCCGTTCGGATAAGTCACTTCGGGCAACGTCATTTCTTCTCCGAACAAAAGTTTGCTGTTGCCAGGGTTCCGCTTAGTTTGGCCTAATAAACTTGAAAATTTACTCGAATTTTCAAGAATCTTTTCAAGGTGATCTTCAATAAAACCGGGCACCTCGGCGAGAACATTGAATAATGTTGGTTCAGTAATTGCGTCATATAGCACAGGATCAACCGCTTCGCCACGAGCCTGAAGTTTGCCCGCGACCGCACCGACAATCGCATCAACCTGCTTCGCGTCATAGTTCTTTTTCTGTGGAATCTCTTCTGCCGGATTAGGATTCATACGATTACTCCACGAAATACTTTTTCTTAATCTCGGCATCTATCGCCTCCTGGGCCTGCGCGGCGCGCTCCTTGGCCTTGCCCTTAAGAACCTCTAACTCTTTGTGTGTCAGCTTAGCGAGCTCGGTAGCGCGCTTCAATAAATATTCTTTCGTATTGCGCTCTGGGTCTTCGAGCACCTCCTCGAGCAGCACAGCTATGAGCTGACCGAGCAGCGGGCCGGCCGGCACCTTCAAGTCCTTCATTAAATCCTCGCCGTTAATCTTAAGCATCTTGGCGCTAATAGGGTCGGTCTTTACCTTCTCGAGCATAGCGAGCAGGTAACGCAAACGATACGGCTGAGCCTTTGGCACACCACTACCAATGCGGTCGGCTTCGCGGACCTGAATTAAGGCATCGATATTTTCTGCGCCAACTCGGGCGAGCAGACGACGGACGCCGGCCAGCGTCACCACCTCCGGGTCGTAGACAAACATGTGCTCGTAGACCAATAGATTTACCTGGTCGATAATCTCGTTACTAAAATGCAGACGCGTGAGCATCTTCTTTGCCATCTTGGCGCCCACAACTTGGTGACCATAGAAGGTCCAGTCGCCTTTTTTACCGGCGCGGACTTTTTTACCCGTTGGGGTATCTTTCCACTCGCGAGTCGCCGGCTTACCGACGTCGTGAAGTAACGAAGCAATGCGAACCGCCAGCGAATACCCCTTCGAGGCCGAGTACTCCAAGGACTTCAAATTGTGTTCATAGACATCAAAAATGTGGTGCTGATTTTGTTCGCAGCCGACGCCCTCCAAAAGCTCTGGGAAGATAAAGCGAAGTAGCCCGGTTGTGCGCAGCATCTCGACGCCCTCGCCGGCCCGCGGGGTCATAATCATTTTGCAAAACTCATCTCGGATACGCTCCGTCGCAATCTCGGCGAGTAGGTCTGCTTTTTCGGCGACGGCCGCCATCGTCTTTTTTTCGATCTTAAAACCAAGCTGGGCGTGAAACCGAACCGCGCGCATCAGGCGCAGCGCGTCTTCCTGGAAGCGCTCCGACGCATCGCCAACGGCGCGGATGATACCAGCGGACAAGTCCTCCTGTCCGTCATACGGGTCGATTAAATCCAGATCCTCCTCGTCGACGACACCACTCATCGCCACCGGCCCCAAGTCAAACGCCATCGCATTAACGGTAAAGTCACGACGGGCCAGATCCTCCTCAATCTTTTTTACAAACTTCACCTCGTCCGGGCGACGCTTATCTGAATACGCCCCTTCCGTGCGGAAGGTCGTTACTTCGATAACCTTTAACTTCGGGTCTTTGCTTTCGGTTTTTACACCAACTGTGCCGAAACTGTTTTCGTACACACTATCTGGGAAAAGCTGGCGCACCTCTTCGGGCAAGGCATCGGTCGCGATGTCCCAATCTTTGGGCTCAGTGTCAGTAAGCAGGTCGCGCAGACAACCACCAACCAAATACGACTTGTATTTGTTGGCGTGTAAAATGGCGGCGATCTGGAGAACCTCTTTGGCAATTTGCATAAAACAGATTACTATAAGAATACAGGAAAATGCTCCTGTAGTGAAATGGATAATCACAATTGCCTTCGAAGCAATTATTCCAGGTTCGAATCCTGGCGGGAGCACAGAAACCACATTCAATAAGAGATTAAATAACTTGACTTTTGATTTTTAAACGTATATAATATTCCCGCTGAGAAGTCCAACAACCACCCCCAGGAGAAGGCGCATGCAGGAAACGAAGAAGCTACTCGTTCTCGTAGTGGACCACCCGCGCCGTAACCTCCATGTCGTAGTGCGTAGGGGGTTCGGACCGAATTGGCTGCAGAATGTCCGCATCATCGGGACAAATTGCAGAACCAGAGCGCAACTGCTGCTGCGCGCTCGGGACATGATGCCGATCGGCATCATCGTCGGCACTTTGCAGGAGGACAGCGACCACCCTCCCCGCGAAGACTGCCTCGAGTTCCTGGCCGCACTCGGCCAGCCGAAACACAACGGGGTAAAGCTGATCCTCGTTGGGCCCGACGCACACAGTCTGCTGCTGATGAGGAAGGCAACGGGCCGGCGCTTGGTCAGCGCCGAGCTCTCCGCGAACACGGACGAGTTGAAACGCGAAGTGCACGATCTCATCCGCGTGCACATGACCCCGGCCGATCAGAGCAACGGACACGGCCTCCGAGGTGCTCGCAAGAGCATCGGCAAAGACACCAGGAGGAGGCTCCGCTCTCTTCTCCGCTCGCCCGGCTAGCTCGCATCCCCAAGCCCCTCGACGTGCCGCGCGCACGTCGGGGGGCGTCGTTCTTTATAAACAACAAAGCCGCGCAGATGCGCGGCTTTGTTGTTTAACATTTGGCGTTACAAGTTACACGCCCCACGCTTTTAGTGCTTCATTTCATCGCTCCAGCGAGCCAAGAAGGCGGCTGCACGGTCACGACCGCCCAAACCGAAGGCGAGGCCTCCAGCGAGAGCAAGCATCGCGATAAGACCGGTAACAAGCGTTTGGATAATCGCAATGTTAATACCGATCTGCGGAAGCGCCGTAAGGAAACCGAAGACAACGATAACCCACCAGACAAGGACGCCGAGGCCCTTAGCGTGGTGCAACTTTGCTCCGGCAACCGAAGCAGTTACCAAGCGGCGAACGAAGTTAGCGGCGATCATCGAGACAAGCACGATGAGGGCTGCGATAACAACCTGTGGGATAAAGGCCAAAACGTTCTTCAAGAAGTCCGAGAAGGCTGTGAAGTGAAGAATGTCGCTGGCGGCAAGCAGGAAGACAACGACGAAGAACCAGTAGACGAGCTTACCAAAGAACATACCAACATTGAGCTTCATGTTGGCGCGCTCCAAATAGCCCTCGATTTCCGCCTTGCGGAGAACGTTGTCGATCTTGAGGTAGTAGATTACGCGCTCGACAATCTTCTCAAGCAGCGAAGCGATGATTAAGCCGATAATGAAAACGACGATTGCACCGATAAGGGCCGGAAGGAAGGAAAGAACCGTTCCCCAAAGGCCGCGCAGTGAATCGCCCGTCGTGTTAATCCAGTCACCAAAAATTGTTCCGTCTGTATACATAACGTACTGTAATAATGTAATAAGTTAATAATCTGTTTTGTAGTACCTTTTCCGAACTACGGGTTTTTAAAACTCGACCATACCCGCTTACAGTAATTATACCCCGTTTAAAACTAAAGAGCGACGCCGTTATCCACACGCATCGCCCTTTATCCACTACCCTCGCCTTCGAGCTTTTCCAGCTCCCAAACCTCTTCGCCAATATTGCGTTTTATAGTCTCAATATCGTCGAGCAGCTGCTGTTCCCGATGCTTTTCGTCGTCGCTCAAACCGGCGCCGTTCCGGGCCGCAGCGAGCAGTGAAAGCTGCTCGTCAACGTCGCGCTTGAGCAACGCAAAGCCGCGGCGAATAGTTTCCTCGATTTTCGCCCGTTCTTCCATAAACTTCGCGTGCTTTCGCTTGCTGTGATAAGAGTGATACAACGTAAGCCAAAGCAGCAAGGCAAGGACGAGAATAAGAATAATTATAGTGATTCCATAAACAGTTTCATAGGTAAGTTTAGATCCGCCGACAGCAAAAGCGTGCGGACTCACGACAAGGAGCATCTGCGGACTCGGCGGACTTTGTAGCTCGTCATCAAGAGCCTGCGCCCAAATCAGATAACTGCCGCTTGGCAAGAAACCGTTGTGATGATAGAACCATTCTCCTTTTTCGTCCGCCGGGACATGATAACTTAATGCCTGGCCTCCTTCGCTGTTTTGAATAAACAGCACGACCTCGCTTTTCGGAACCTCCGTTCTCCCTCCGGCGTAAAAAATCTCGTCGTTAAAAATATCTTTTGAAATCGTGGTTATAACCGGCGGCGGAAGACTGATGCGCTCGGCCAAAGCAGTTTTACCAGCTCCCACTAGTGAGCCGGCGATAACGAGCGCGATAAACAAAATCGCCATCTTGCCGTACTTTGCCTGCAGACGCTTGAGCTCCGTGAGCTTGGCTGCGACGTCGCTTGGCACGCGGCCATTTTTGCGAAGAGCAATCACGCCCTCGTGCCGCTTCCAGTAGTAACGGGCTCCGAAACCAAATCCGAGAAGCACGAGCAGCATTAATCCCCAAAAGACCGGCCAGGAAATGACGGTGGTGCTGCGAAACGCTATGCCCTGCCCCTGCACCACTTCGAACAAAGCCGGCACGATTTCAAGCCGCTTCGTCACCTCTTGATAATTACCGGCAACATCGTATGCGCGAACAATAACGTCGTACCGACCATACGCCAATTCTCCCGGAATATATGGACTCTGGGCTTCAATGAAAAACGGCTGTGCAGCTACTTTTTCCGCCTCCGGATCTAGCTGGCTCAAACTGGCCAGCTTAACCTCGTACCGATCAAGCCCGGAATCATTGTCGGTCGTCAAAAAAGTGATAACCGGTTTGTGCTGGGAGGTACGAGCCGAAGGCACAACCTCAACCGGAAACGTCGCCGGAGGTTCAGCATCTATATTAACCGCGTAGTGAGTTACGCCACCCCACGCACCCGCGCGGAGCGACTTAATGTGAAAATAGTGACGACCATTGGAAACATTTTTGTAAACGACATACGTTTTTGCTCCTTGAGAAATATTATCCGGCACATCAACCGGCTCATCGGAAAGCGTGTAGCTGTATCCTTCGGCACCCGTATCGCCGGACCAGCTTAACGAGACGGTATTATTTGCATACCATCGCGACTGGTCGGGGTGCGTTTCGGAAACTACGGTCGGTCCGGACGGCGGCGGAAGAACAAGGGAAAAGACGCCGCTTTCGGTGTGCTGCAAAACGTTTGTCCCGAGCCCGTCATTAAGTAAAACCCGCGAATCATTGCTAAAACGAATGGCGGCATTGCCCACTGATTTCACGCGAAATGTAACTGTCGAAATCAGACCGGCGCTCGTATTAATACCCGGGCTTGGCACCGCCCCCCGGAAGGTCATCGTGCCGTCGCTGTTAGAATAACTTGGCTGAATCGCCCAGACATTAATAAATGAGGAGCCGGTTGACGGAGAAACGACTTGAATTTTGTCGGCCGGGAAGAGGATGTGCGTTTCAATCGCATTTATGAAGCTACCTCCTGTGTTTACATAAAAAGAAACCGTGAACGTTGCGCCCACAGTAAAAGTACCGGTCGCCGGACCGACGTACAGTGTCACCGGCTTATTGTCTGCGCCGGCCGCGAAAGGCACGGTAATCAGCAGCAGCGCAAGAAAACTGAAGAGTAGGCGTTTCACAATACAAAAATACTAATGAGCGCGAAAACTGCTCGCTCTCCTTCTATTAGTATACTACACGCTGCGAGTGCCTCGGCGCTTCCTCCTGTGTATGTACCAGAAGACACCAACAATAAACAACAAACAGAGTGTAAGACCAATCACTTTTGGCCAGAGAAGGTTTATTCGATAATACGTCTGCGAGGTCCGATTGCCGACATTGTCAAAAGCGGCAACTTGCATCTCCCATTCGTTCCCTTCAAGCGGATATGGATTGACTGCTTTTTGCCACGGGGTCCAAAATAACCAACTCCTCGTACGGACTAATAAGGCGCCGACGCCGCTTTGGCTATCCTGCGCGGTCATAACAAGCAACTTTGTTTGCGGGTCAATCGGATTCTCCACGACAGCGAGCGGGTATAAGTTTGGCGCGGTTGAATCGGTCGGAGTAGCGGCAGGTGCCTCTTGCGCGTAACGCTCTAAAGACGCTGCTGTAACCGTAATAGGCTTCATTGAAAATGTCGCCTCCTCCGGCGTCCCCTTGCCGTCAGCGCTAAAAATACGCGCCCGAATTGCCTTAAATTGTAAAGTTCCTGTCCTAAGTGGCTTAACATAAAGCGTAACAAGCTCTCCTTCTGCGCCGCTAAACGACTGATTGCTGCCTCCGCGAATAACCAATGAGCCGTTAACTGCTTCTACCGGCCGCGGCAACACCGTGACGATTGAATGGCTTGTGTCAATCGCCGAAATAGCGACGAGATCGCTAGGGTAACTAAACTCAAAATCATACGCGTTCACCGGAAGATCAGTAGTAAGCAGCAATCGCAAAGTATAACCAGGCCCCTGAATAATGGTCGCCGTTACTCCGGCCGCGAAAACGGCGCGACCAATACCGAGCAGCAAAATCAAAAGGAAAAATGCGGAGAGCTTTTTCATATCTTAGGAATAGTTACGAGATTATCATCTTCGCCGTTCCAATAATACATAAAGATGGAAAGGTCTACGAGATCGACGGCGCCGTCCGAGTTTAAATCTTGCGGAACGTTAACGCCACCCGGCTTGTCAAAGTAGTAGAGCAAGATTGAAAAATCCACGAAGTTGACGAAGCCGTCCTTATTGAAGTCAACGAACTGCAGGGCTTTTTCGGATGGTTTCGGCCGAGGCCTCTCCGGGAGTGTCCCGGGCGGGTAGATAATCCCCCCACCTCCGCCTCCCCCGCCACCACCTCCGCCACTACTACCGCCACCACCGGAAGATGTTGCCGTCGTTGTCCCGGGAAACGCCAAAAAGCCGGGCAGATTACCGAATGACGTTGACGTACCCGGCCGCGGCGCAATAAACGGGATGCTCCCACGCAAACCAAAATTTGCCGAGCTGGAAAATCCGCCGAGCTCTTCAATCACCGGGTCCTTAATCTTAAAATTCGAAGATGAAAAATCCGTCGCGAAAACAAGCGTCGGAATGACCAATGAAAACGCGAGCAGTAAAGAAAAAAATCTGCGCGAAAACGGCATACTTAGATTCTAACACAAACGCCCCGCATCGCGGGGCGTTTGGTATTCGATCTCGATCCTACTGCTGACCCTTATAGTTCTGGATAGCGCGAACGATGTTGCTGTCAGCGCGGAGGTCTTCGACGAGAAGGACCTGGTCGCGGTTGATGTACATCTTGTCCGTCGGACCGTGAAGCTCACCACCAAGCTTGACGAGCGAGATGTTTTGCTGCGGAGCGGCGTTCTTGCTGGCCGGCTGGATCTGCTGCTGAACCTGGAGGTAGTAAATATCCTCGAGGGTTACGAACTGACTGTTCATACTGTTACTGATACGGCCGAAGTACACCTGGTTGTTGTTAAGGAAGACGGCCTGGTAATCACTCGGGTTGTTTGAAACAGCCGGAGCAGTGCTGGTCGAGTTCGAGTTGCCACCCTTGTTGAGGGCGCCGGTCTGCGTGAGCAAAAGGAATGCTGCAGCGATGACGACAATGATAATGACGACGATGAGCCAGAGCTTACCGTTGCCTCCTTTTTTCGGCTGCGTTGTTGCTGTTTCCATAGGAAAGCAAATAAAAAATTAGTTAAGTAATAAATACGTACACCTAGTATACCACGCAGACTCAAAATGCAATACGCCAACGTGTTGAAAACTCGTACTGCGGCCAATGAAACACCCGATACTTGACAAAAGTGCATTAAGGTGCTAAAATAAGAAACAGGGTCGGTTTTCCACAGGCACCTTGTTGACAAAGTGTTTTAAAGGTATACTGGAGGTAGGCACCCGTCTGGGCAGAGTGCTGTTGAGTTGTGTCAAAAAAAACTCGACCATACCCTGCCCAACCGGGCGCGGTCTTCTCGGCACGGTGCCGGGGAGATTTGGAAACAGTCAACTTTCACGGAAGGAGCGCACATGCGCTGGTTCATCAAGGCTGCTCTTTCGTTCCTGATCGGAACGAGCGCCATGGTGGCGCTCGCCGGGGAACAGAAGGCCAAGAACTTCCGCGGAAACGAAGGAGTTCTGCCCAAGGTTCGTATGGCCAAGCGCTTGTCGTGGATCGACAACAGAGATCCCAAGAAGCCGATGACCGTCTACATCTCTCCTCGTGCTACGGGGATGGATCTCGGGAGTTTCGGCCTCATCAACAAAGAGACCGAATACCTCGAGAAGTCGTTCATCGACAGGAGAAGCTGGGATTTCGAGTCGTTCAAGGTGTTGGTTTGGAGGGACAGCGACCTCAACCTCATGGTCGACATCGAGCTCGGCGACAACGACTGGACTTGGGTCAATCGTCGGCCCGACGGCGGGTACGTCAACGAGGGCGGCAACTGGATTCGGATCCACGCCTTCCTCAGAGACGGGAAACCGATCACGTCCAAGGATCGGGACGGGAAACCGACCCAGAACATCGTCCCGGAGGATCTCCGGGGCCACCCGATCTGGGAGACGAGTCTCTCCTCTACCACAACGGAGGTTGATGGCGGGATCAACTTCCTGAAGGAGTCTGTGTGTTGGGTCGACCCTCGATTCGTTCACACAGACGGCGAAAGCCAGCCGTGGATTGACGGATGGTGCCCCGTTCGAGATGCACCCTTCCTGATCAATTCCGCTGAAAGCGGCGCTGTCAAGGTCATCATGGGAAGCAGGGCTGACTGGTGCGATCTGGACTTCTCGAATTGCACCTACACCTGGACTACCGAACGACAACCGGAGAAGCAGATGAAGCTCCGTGAGTCGACTGACCTAGAGGCCCCTCAAGCCTCTCGACAGGCCGTCAACTTCCTGCGAGTCGTCGAAACGTTCCCAAAGGACGTTCCCGTCGAGCTACAGCAGGCGTCGACCAACCCTTCCCCCTACAGGGCTTCAAAGTAGGGCAACGCGATTCCCTGAGGGAAGTGGCTCCGGCCACTTCCCTCTTCGCATTTTAATACAACTTATTTAACACACACACGACAACGATTACAGGTGGTCGCACCAGTAACTGAGCTTGTATAGCAAGCATGGCTGTACAAACGAAAAATATTTGAGTCTAATCCGTTATTATACATTTCTGACGAACTTACAACTGATTTCCAGCTCTGGGAACATACTGAATCACTACCGATTGCAACTGCATCGATCGTATAACCCGGAGTATTAATTTGGGCGTGAGCAACTGGAAATATAAGATTTTGGATCTTAGTTATTTTTTTATAATTCCGCGGCACCATATAGGCACCTGGATTCGAAGGTGGGGCTGGCAAATTTCCTTCATTAGGGGGTCCTTCGCTCGGTACGCCTCCCGGTTCCGGAGGACCATAATCAGGAGGCGCATACGGGCCTCCTTCTGGGGGATAATAAGGTTCACCAGGCTCAGTAGGAGGTATTGGTGGGTCGCCGCTAGGGGTTGAGGGGCCTCCGGGCGGCTCTCCTCCTGGGACTTGAGGACCGCCAGGTTCGGGAGGCGGAGGTGGATCGCTAGGCTCGTGAGTAGGCGGACCTCCGGGCGGATAAAAGAAATCATCGAATCCGTTAAATCCATAAACAATACCGTCTTGAATAGTATTGTATGCAAGAACACCAATATAATGAGGCCCGTAACCATTCAAGGCTTCCGTCCATCCACTGGGACATGTCACGTTTTCCAAAAGAGTAGTGGGCGTTCCATCGATTTCTTGAAAATACCTCACCAACGATCCAGCACCTCCGAAGCCTGCTGTTTGAGCATAAATTTGAGGATTAGATGTTTGACTATTGAACTCACCAAAAGGCTGCTGTAATTTAGAAATGCTATTTTGGATAGTCTTTATGAGCTGAGTAATAGATATTCTTGGGTTAATCTTATACGCATACACAGAAGAAGGCACAATAAATACCCCTGATAAAATTATTAATCCAAGGAGAAGCTTAATTTTTTGTGATACTCTCGCCTCCATAAGTGCGAGTTATTTATTTTTGGCAAATAATGCAGCGATTGCATTCCGTAGTACCTGTACCTGAATCAGTAAAGCAAGCGTTGGCATTCATTAAAGCGTAACTAGGATTGATATTGTTCTGGTAGATTTCGCTAAAAGGAACTGTCGCAGTTTGGCTTGCAGAGCATACAGAATCGCTTCCTATGGCTACAGACTTTAATACATACGAACTCCCACTTGACTGGCCTCCGCCTGGTTCATATGGCGAAGAACCAAAACCGGAGAAACCACCACCACCACCCGGGGCGTTAACATTTTGCCAGTCATGAGCAAGAACTGCTAGATAGTGAGGTCCATAACCCACGAAATCATTATTACTGGCATCTTTCAATTGAGTCCACCCGGACGGACAAACCGGCGCAGCTCCCCCTAGCAGACTGCTGGTTCGGTAGTATAAAACTATCGAACCACCTCCCCCACCGCCGGTTGTTGAAGCTACCGCAATTGCGTTCTCTAAATCATTCTTGTTGACAGCATCGGTACCGGCAACGGCCGACGCAAGGTTCTGGATATTCTTGCCGGAAACGCTAATTTGTCCCGTAATAGGATTGACGGAGATTGCTCCTGCGCCACCCGGCGGTGCGGCAGCCGGGTTAGTCCAGCCAAAGGCAGTTTGCAATTGAAAAGTGACGATACCGGAGAACAAAAATAGTCCGACAAGAGCGAAAAGTGCGGCGGCTTTTTTGATAAATAGATTATTTGTCATGATAGGTGTGTCTATTTATTATACTCTCATTTACAAGAAACAGTCAGAAGCATTTATGCACAGCCTAAGCGTAAACAAATCAATAAAGTGATTACTCTGCGGCGAATCGTGTACTGCTTAATTCTGCTGACAAATACGACAGGTGTTACAAATCATCTGTCCAGCATTACCCTGCGCTACGCAAGCGCTTAAAATACCGGCAGCTGCGCCGATGCCTGTCGACTGGCTGCCGTTAAGATCCAATATGGAGTAATTCGTCTGCGCAACCTGATAGGGAGCTGTGCCGCAAATAGAATACGTAACCCCAACCGGATTGAAGCCGAGGTGCTCAACAGGAACTTTTTCCCCCGGCTCCGGAGCTAGATTGTCTCCGGAACGCATCGAGCCGTTCGGCGCGACACTATTATAAACATACTGGCGGTCCAAATATACATAAGGACCATAACCGGCCCAAATGCTCGTCCAATTGGCAGGACAAGTGACTCCTTTTCCGGGCGCCACTCCAGTGCCACCGGCCAGACAAGGAACCTCGCCGGTTCCGAAAAGACAATTAGCGAAATTTTTCAGGGCGGTAGCGGAGAAAGTAGACCACGGAATCGGACTTCCGCTTACTCCATAGAGCGTTATAGTTGGCTTCCCGGATCCTACAGCGGCGAGCGCTATCGCATCCTCGAGATCATTCTTATTGACTGCATCTGTTCCGGCGATCGCCGAAGAAACATCTTTGATGTTGTGATCATTAACAGAAAAGATCTTATTTACATTCACTCTATCAGCGATGGAATCATAAGAAATTGCCCCTGACCCACCCGGAGGGCTCATTATCGGGTTAGTCCAGCCAAAGGCAGTTTGCAATTGAAAAGTGACGATACCGGAGAACAAAAATAGTCCGACAAGAGCGAAAAGTGCGGCGGCTTTTTTGATAAGTGAATTATTTGTCATAAGTAATTAATGTTAATCAACTTTCCCGATAAAATCAGTTTTGCCAACCAACCCGATGCTCCGACCGTCAATAGACCCTGAAACGAGATTACCGAGAATGAGATAGCCTCCCCCGACTATCTTTTCGTCACGCAAATCGGCTTTAAGAATTCTTTGCTGAACCTCATTCACAATGTACGGCTCGCCGGCGCTTGTAAGGAGCGTCTCGCCGTTTAGAACGAGTCGATAGGTGCTCGGCGTCGCATCCGGCGAAAAAGTTAACGTGTCGCCCGGCAACCCTTTAATCATTTTTATGAAAGGATTTTGATCTTTACCGCCATACTTATAAAGCACGATATCGCCACGTGTGACTTCATGGCAGTCATAATAACCGGTCCGCGCCTTTACCTTTTCTCCGTCGCGAAAAATGCCTTGCATCGAAAATCCGCTAACAGTAAACTGCTTTGTCGCACCACACCGATCAAGCGCACCGGTACTGACAAGCAGAATAGCGACGACAAAAACGAGAATTCCGGCCATAAACAACTTTCTACGACTAGTTTTTGTCGATTGAGCCATTGACGTAATTATAGCACGAAGATGCTGTACTTAATGGCGGCGAAAAATGCCCAGTGCAAGAAAATCGAAGACCTTTTTGAGCGATTGCTCAAGAACACTGGCGAAGTACGACGATTGAATCCTGGCCCCGACGCCACTTGAGCCGTTTTGATACAGAGTCGATATTTCACTTGTCGAAAGCACGCGATTGTAAATGCGGACGTCGTCGATAGATCCCTGGAACGGATATCCTGGGCCCTCAAAGGCTCCGATAGAGATTGATCCTGATCCGTTGCCGATAGCCGCGACATTGTTCCAGGCCGGGCTAATCGTGCAGTCAACGCCGTCAATGTAAAGCAGGGCTCCGGTTCCGGACTGAGTAACGGCAACATGGTGCCAGGCGTTGCTCGCAGGCGCAGTGCAGGTGGCAGCCCCGCCGCCCGGCGTCATACCGCGCCATTTGAGGAATCCGCCCTCAAAGAATAGTGCCCACTGCTGGTTGACCGGATTCTTCAGGACGACATAGCCCCCGTCCTGATTGAAATTTGTTGAATAGACCCAGGCGGAGACGCTGATATCTCCCGGAATTGAAATGCTAGGAATCGTCACGATATCGTCAACGCCGTCGAACGCGAGCGCCTTGCCGATTTTGCCGTCAGCATATATTGGACCGCCGGACAGCGTACCGTTATGGCCGCTGCCCGCCTGATCAGCGGCAGTATCGTCAAAGGTATACCGCGCGATTGGCTGAGTGCTCGGGCGGGCGTTCTCTGGAAGCGAGGTCGCAATATCGGCACCGGTCTTCGCAAAGCCAGCGCGAATGTAATTATTAACCGCACTCGAAGTGAAGGTATTGCGCCAGTTTGCTCGCGTCTGCAGCCGCGCCTGCGCCAGGAAAGCCTCCAACGTCGGGGTGCCGCCAACTGAACTCATATAGGTCTTAATATCGCGGTTCGGGTCCAGGTACTGCGGACGGGCGAAATTCGCATTCGGTTCGATTGAGTACCAGCC
>CAZJVT010000008.1:0-11060 GCA_964549935.1 uncultured Candidatus Saccharibacteria bacterium
TGTGCGCGCTGAGGGGATTGAACCCTCGACCTTTCCCGTGTAAAGGGACTGCTCTTTCCGGGGCAACTTTTAACCGAGTATTAATTCGAAGTTGCCCGTTTTTCTCTGCTGAGAAAAACCCACTTCGCTAAGCTTGTGCGCCCGCCTGGGATCGAACCAGGGACCGATCGTGTATAAGACGATTGCTCTACCGCTGAGCTACGGGCGCATCATGCAATGTGCGCGCTGAGGGGATTGAACCCCCGACCTTTCCCGTGTAAAGGGACTGCTCTACCACTGAGCTAAGCGCGCAGACTGCCACTTACACTTTATATCGTAAGTGGCTTCAGATCAAACTCCTTAATCAGCGCATCGAACTCCTCGCGCTCCATTGTTTCTTTTTCGAGCAAACGCTTGGCGATTGCGTCTAAAACTTTGCGGCGGGTCAAAATCACTTTCTTCGCCAAATCAAGCGAGCTGTGCAAGAAGGCCGAGACCTCGCTGTCTATCTTGGCGCTCATTGCTTCCGACGAACGCTGTTCATTGTGGAACTCGCGGCCGAGGAAGACCGACTCGCCGGAGTCGGCAAACACGACCGGGCCAATGACGTCGCTCATACCGTACTTAGTGACAAGGCGGCGGCTGATCTTATTGGCCTCCTGCAAATCGCTGGAAGCACCGGTTGAGACATCTTTGAAGATCAGCTGTTCGCTGGCAAAACCACCCATCATCGTCGCCATCTCGGCCAAAAACTGCTTTTTGGTTTTCAGGCGGTTTTCTTCCGTCGGGAGCTTCATCGTGTAGCCACCGGCGCGGCCACGACTGATAATCGAAATTTTGTGGACCGGGTCGGCGCCTTCAAGTGAGGCGGCGACAAGCGCATGCCCGGCCTCGTGATAAGCGGTAACTTCTTTTTCGCGGTCGCTGATGATGCGGCTCTTGCGCTCCGGGCCAAGAATTGTTTTTTCGATTGCCGAGAACAAATCGTTCTGCTCAATTTTCTTTTTGTTATCACGCGCAGCTAAAATCGCAGCTTCGTTTAAAACATTTTCCAAATCAGCACCGGAAAAGCCCGGAGTACGAATTGCAACCGGGCGCAGGGTTACGCCCTCGGCCATCGGTTTGTTTTTTGCGTGAATCGCAAGGATTGCTTCGCGGTCGGCGATGTCCGGCAGATCAAGCACGACTTGGCGGTCAAAACGTCCCGGGCGGAGCAGGGCGGAGTCTAAAACATCCGGTCGGTTGGTCGCGGCGAGGACGATGACCTGGTTTTCACGATCAAAACCGTCCATTTCAACGAGGATTTGGTTTAACGTCTGCTCGCGCTCGTCGTGACCACCACCAAGACCGGCACCGCGCTGGCGACCGACGGCATCGATTTCGTCGACGAATAAGATAGAAGGCGAGTGCTTTTTGGCGGTGGCGAAGGCGTCACGGATACGGCTGGCACCAACACCGACGAACATCTCGACGAACTCGGAGGCGGAGATATAAAAGAAGGGGACACCCGACTCACCGGCGACGGCGCGCGCGAGGAGCGTCTTACCGGATCCCGGAGTACCCATCAGCAGCACGCCGCGAGGAATTTTTGCACCCATATCCAAAAACTTTTTTGGATTTTTTAAGAAGTCGACAATTTCAATCAGCTCCTGCTTCGCTTCTTTCAGGCCAGCAACATCTTGAAACGTAACTTTTTCTCCATTACCCGGACCGGAGAGCTTGAGATTCGCCTTGCCGAAGTTCATTATCTGCGACTGGCCACCCTTGGCGCCGCGCATCATAAACCAAAAGAATCCGATGAGAATAATCAGAGGGAGCAGAGTCGGGATAAGCACGCCAACAAAGAATCCCGAGGTTGAATCAGGCTTTACCTCTAAAGCAACCTGGCGAAGCGCAACTGGGTCAACGCCATAGTTCTTGAGCGTTTCAGTGAGCCCGGCCTCAGTTTCTTTCGTTGCCGTCGCGGTCGTTCCATCCTTCAGAGTTACAGCGAGATCGTTGCCCGAGACATCAATTTTAGTTACTGTGCCTGCATTAATTTTCGCAACAAGATCGTTGATGGTCATGGGCGCCGGCTTACTGCCGCCAGCCATAAAGAAGGAGAAAACGAGTGCCGCCATGAGCAAAATCGTGAGCGCCGCAGTGATGTTTTTTGAAAGTGATTTCATCCCGTTAGAGATCAAAAATGTTAATAGTTTTAACTAATATGCTAGTTTTTTACCTGCTCTCGAATGTCCCCGTGCTCAATCAACACCTCTCTATCTCTAACGGGATTCACTCCATAGCGTCTGGATATAGTAACGTAGAAGCACCCTAAAATCAAACGCGGACGCACCATATGAACACCGGTGCGTCCGCGTTTTTATTTCACTTTTCTTTTCGGCAAAACCATTTTCGCTACTTCGCAGAAAGCGTCTTCGCGAGCTTCGTCATTACGAAGAATTCATTGTAGGCCTTCGTAATTGCTTTAACTTCGGCAGCGATAGCAGTCTGCACTGTCTCTTTCTTCGTTTGCTCCGGAAGCAGCGACTCAAGTGCGTTGGCGGCAATAGAAGAAGTCTCTAGGCCAGAGGTTGGCTTCGCCGGAGTCTCCGCGCGGTTAATCTGCTGGACAAACATCGTTCCAATCAGTGCATCACCGGCAAACGTAGGCTTAATCATTACAACCTGACCGCTCACCCGATACATTTCCCCTAAGCTGATGGCGGAAATCGGCGTGCCGGCTGCGGTAACTAATGAATAATAGTAACCGTCGTTGTTTTTAAACGCAGGCGCGCAAGCGCGCGGGTCCTCGTCGGTCGGCGCAAGAATACAGGTGAAGTCGCCGTCAGTTCCGCGAGAAAAGGTCATTGGCGTCAGCGTGCCGACAAGCCCGGCGGTGCCGTGCAAAGTAAATGAATCCTGGTTGTCGGAAAAAATAACATGCGCTGCATCAAAAGAATCCGCTGCGGCACCAATGTATTTCTTCGCCAGCTCAAGGTGCGGCGTAAGCACATTAGCGCTTGAACCAAACATGCGCTGCAAAGTAAGCACATCTGTTTTTATCTTTTCAAAACGGTGGCTTGCGGTTGCAAGCACATCGGCTCCCTGCGAGAGCAAGAGGGCGTCTAAGGCCTGGCGCATTCCCGGGTCATACACTTCTTTGCGCCACTCACCGAGCGAGCCGGCTATTTGCGATAGCTGATCATCGGTAAGCGTCGGACGCTTAAGCTGCGTTTGCAACAGCTGTGCGTAGGCCTGATAACCGCGTACGAGCGGAGTAAGCGCCCCGGTAGCCTGAGCAAGCATCGGATCGGCGGACTTCTGTAGCGGGTCTAATTTTGTTGCCGCATCTGTCGCTTCCGTAACAGTTAAATTGACGATGCTGATGGCAGTTGCGCGACGAGTTGCGAAGTCTTCAATCGGCACGGCTGCCGGCGTAGTCGTTGAAACAACTTTATTGATTTGCACCTGTGCGGCATCGCGGGCAGCCTGCACTTTTGGCGACTGCGCAGACGCTATACTAAAAGGCAAAACCGCCGTAACTGCGGCGGCGAACAAAACGGACAAAAGTTTGAAGCGTTTCGTTATCATTGAACTTTAGTGAGCCTGTGGCTTTTTGGAGAGCTTGTCGAGCGCTACGGCGACGGATTCGGCCGACTGCGTGAAGCGATCAACTTCTTTAATTTGCACCGAAGCAGTAAGCTGTGAAGCCTCATGGAGCAGGGCAACAGCCTCCGGATCATTCCCCGCGCTGGTCGCAACGCTGCCGGCGTTCTTGCCGACATATGAGATACCGCCAACAACGACAACGAGCAGTAAGCTCGCGAGCGCGAGCGCACCGGCAGAGGTAAAGCTCTCGCGAACACTGCGCCAAAGATTCATCGTAACCGGCGACTCTTGCTTGCTGAAGACAATGCTCGTTTTCGACTTCGCCACAAACTCCGCACTCGGGGTGAGCGATTTAAAACGGGCGAAGTAAGTTGTAAGTTTTTGTTCAAGCATGAGAATAATTTACAATTGGGGAGCAATTTTCAATTTACAATTATGGATTTTAGTCTCCTAGGATCTCTTTTAGTTTCTTCAGAGCTCGGAATTGAATGATGCGGACCGTTCCTTCTTTTTTGCCGACGATACCGGCGATTTCAACGGGGGAGAGTTCAGCCATGAAGCGCAACTCGATGACTTCACGCTGTTCCGGGTTGAGCTGATTGAGTGCACCCTTAATCGCATCGATATCAAACTGCTGATCAACCGCCGCCTCGATTTTTACATTGTGATCCGGGAGCTGGTCAAACCCGCCCTCCTCGTCATCAATGCTCGCAGCAACCTTCTTCGTTCGGTAGTAATCAATCGTCCGATTGCGAGCGATTTTGTACAACCAGCTCCCGAAAGGGAAACCCTGCTCCTCGAACGTTGGTAGTTTCTGCCAGGCCGAGAGGAAGACTTCGTGCATTAGGTCCTCGGCCTCCTGCTTGGTAGACACCTTAACGGCAATAAAACGGTATAGGGCCGGGGCATACTGGTCGTATAACCTTCCAAATGCCTCCCCGTCACCATTTTGAGCTCGGGCTATATACTCTTGTTCAGCTTCTATCATATGTAACGAAAAAGTCGGGTTTTGGTTACTTTGGAACTATAAGGTATATAACGATAGACCTACCTCAATAGTACCGCACATTTGAGCTTAAAAGGGAACCCCGAGCGCTGGCTGGCTGCCCGGCGCTCGGGGCCACTTGCAAATTAATGCGCCCATGCTACTATTGCATCATTGTTGCATTAGCAAACCTACCGCACCTCTATGACCACTCTTGAATATATCCTTCTCTATACCTTCTTCGGCAGCATCGTCTCCCTGACAGGAGGGATCTTGCTACTTTTTAAAAAAACGATTGCGCTTCAACTCTCTGACTACCTGAGCGCGTTCGCCGCCGGCACCCTGCTTGGGACCGCGTTTTTTGACCTGCTTCCTGAAGCACTGCGTGGAGGAGTAGACGTTGGACTAGTTATGACCTGGACGCTCGTCGGCATTTTAATTTTCTTTTTACTTCAGCGCTCGATTCACTGGTTCCACCACCCGCATCCGCACCACGAGCATGAACATGATGAAATCAAAAAACCAACTGGCCCGCTCGTGATTATCGGCGACAGCCTGCATAACTTCATTGACGGGGTCGCGATTGCCGTCACCTTTTTAGTGAACCCGGCACTAGGCCTCATCACAACGCTCGCCGTCGGCGCGCACGAAATCCCTCACGAAATCGGCAACTTCGCGGTGTTGCTTCGCGCGGGCTACAGTCGTAAGCAGGTGCTCTGGCTCAACGTTTTCTCGGCCTGCACGGCTTTTGCCGGCGCGATTATGGCATATGTTATCGGCTCCTCAATTACCTCCTCGCTGCCAATTTTCCTGGGGCTAACTGCCGGCTTCTTTATCTACATCGCGGCGAGTGATCTGATTCCGGAGATCCACGGCTGGGAGAAAAACAAATTAGCTGTCACAGAAAGTTTTCTACTGATTATCGGTGCAGCCGTCGTCGGCGTGCTGGTGCATTTGTTGGAGTAATTCTCCCTTTTCTAAAGGGAGGGCCTGCCTGCCGGTAGGCAGGGATCGCTTGCGGTGAGGGATTTATTTCGCTTTATTCCGCACATCAATTCGTTTTGCCTCTGCCCAGGCTAACTCGAACACGGACTTCATAAAGTCGGCGATCTCCTTGCTTTGAATGATGATGCCTAAGCGCTCCTTCCAAGAAGCGATCATAATTTTATCGTCATAAATACAGGTCTCCGGAGAAAAGTAATACTTGTCGGCCGGGACAATAGCCATCTGGCGCAGCTCCTCTTTATCGCGTTTTGCATGGCCAAAAGCCGCCGCATTAGCCGGTGCGATACCGCGTGCGGGGATTCCTTTTGCGGCGCGACGCTTGAAATAGTTCGGGAAATAATGAGACATAGCTCGCATCGGAATGTCTTCGATGTTCGCATACGCCCGAATTTCTTCGTGCGAAGTCAGCGTATCTTCGTAGACGCGCTCAATACCTTCGAGGCCCTCGTAAAACATCACCTTAGGGCGACCGGCGACGTTGTGCATCGATTTAAGTTCCGGAATCAGGTCGCCGACCTCTTTGACGCGAGCCTGCGACTCATAGGCTTCGCGCTTGAGATATTCAAGTAGGCGATCAGGCGACTCGGCGACGTACTCCTGTTTTGGTTCTTTGCCGGAGATGCTGACGAGCCCTTTCCCGACGAGCGAATCTAAAACACTATACCCGGTCGTGCGATTCATCTTGGCCTCGCGCATTACCTCGGCGACAGTACCTTTGCCAAGCTTCAGCAAAACACAGTAGACCTCGGTCTGGCGAGGGGAGAGTCCGGCGCGTTCCAAAATCTGATCCAGGACCGGCTGCTTTTTCGCGATTTTACTCATACGGCCAGTATAGGCCAATGCGCAAAAACGTCAAACGACGTTGACAGAATATCCTTTGCTCCCTAATTGCTTAATCAGAGCCAGACAAAAACTTTTGACAACACACTACGATTTTGCAACGAGTAGATGCAAATGAAAGTGCGCGGGAATCGATTTTTTACGGTGTGTTGCCTCGATCATAAACTCATACTCTTTATGGATGTACTCGTCTTTGATTTGCTGGAACTCATGCCACTCCTCTTGTGATAGCTCCTCCTCGGTTACGTGCCGTTTTGGGATAAGCATATCGTGGACCTCCGCAATCTTATCGTAGGGAAAGTTATTTTTAACAAGCGCCCAATACTTAAAAACTTTAAGGGGCGGCGCCTCGCACAGCTTGCATCCGCCGGCGAGTCCACCCGCAGCCTTATATTCTTCGTAACGGGCCTGGCCCTCTTTTGTCCGTAATTCTCCCATAAAATCTTGGGGGGCGATTTGTTTTTGATGAGCGGGTAGGGAGAATCGAACTCCCGGCTTCAGCTTGGAAAGCTGAGGTATTACCATTATACGATACCCGCGATAGTGCTTAGTGTAGCGAAAAACCGCCTTTCGGGCAACTCTGCAGGCAAGCACGGCCTCCTTGCAATCAGCCTCCCTTTCCGCTACTATACTTCAACAATCCCAAGCCTCCTAAAGAGGCTTTTTGACTACCATTATGAGCACAAGTAAGCACATTTTCCGCACCACCGCCTTTGTGGTTCTGGCCATTGCAGCCCTGGCCCTTATTATCGGCTACGCCGTCGGTAGCGGCACCCCACCGAAAGAATTCCTTGAAGCTCGTATCCACGCCGTTGGCGCCTCCAATAACCTTGCTAACCTCGTCAATAACTCGCTTTCAAACTTGGCTAAAGTTGACCAGTTTGAACATGATGGGCGTGACTCGCAGGCACTTGAACTCATCGGCTACGAAGCAAACCAAAAAGCAGAGAAGCAAAACTCGGCCGTGTTGCTCGCGACTTACTTAAACCAGATGGCCAAGGCAGTTCCAGATATTGATTCAGAAACGGCCCGCAGTCAGGCGATGAGCGCCATTACCAGCGGTGTGGCGATGGTTTCTCGCATCATCAGCTACAACGAGAATCTCGACAAACTTTTCAGCACGCTGCAGCAAAAAATCCTGCTCGGCGTGGCGCCGGACACCACGACGGTTAGTACGCTCGCAGCCAACTTAAACAGCGATGCGCAGGCGATTAACACCTTGAGCAAGGACTTCAACGCGGCGCTCTCGCAGTTTGACAGTGCCTACGGGATCAGCAATTAGTGGTATTCTAGTTCTGGAGGTTAAACGGGCTGTAGTATACCGGTAGTATACCTGCTTTGGGAGCAGGCGGACTGGGTTCAATTCCCAGCAGCCCGACATCATATTTGAGCCCCAGCAAGCTGGGTTTCCCGCGTTGTTAGCATTACTCTCGCAGCGGGGTTATACTTAGAGTATTAAAGGTCGATTCGCTTGAATCTACTTATTCGTATGTTTCTTACCCCAAACCAGTTTCTGAAATTCGGGGGTGCGCTTTTACTGCTCGCAGCGATTCTTGGATCAACGGGCGTTGTAAGCCAGCTTTCCGGAATAGCTGGATGGGTGAGCCTGATTCTTGCGCTTGTTGCGATTATTGCCTCGCTGACACTTAGTGCCAGCACGCAGAAGGTAGTAAGCCTGATCGCGGGTGCCCTCGGCATCATTATCGCGGTTTACGCCTTTACCGCAGCAACCTATGCGCTGGTAGCTCTCTCGGGGGTTCTCGGCATCTGGGGACTTGTAGCCGGCTTTAAAAAGCCGCGGCAAGTTAGCGTGAGTCTCTAAAACTATTAAATTAAGTTGTACATCTATGATGAAAAAAATTGCGTGGTGGTTACTTGTAATCGGTGGTATTAACTGGCTCCTCGTCGGCTTGGGTGGTTTCTTCAGCGGTGACTGGAACCTCGTTCACATGATCTTCGGTTTCGCCCCGGTTATTGAGTGGATCGTCTATGTCTTAGTCGGCATCTCGGCCATCTGGCTGGTTGTGCCGGAGAAGAAGCCGATGATGGGCGGACAGATGTAATACTGATGTCCTCAAACAAGACCGCCTGTAAGGGCGGTTTTGTATTTGCGAAAACACGCTCAAATCAGTATAGTAAATCGCATACCCTCGTAGCTCGAGGGTAGAATGGGCTCTTCCCCGCCCGACTCGCCTGACGCCCTTGTAGTTCAATGGATAGAACATTGCTCTTCTAAGGCAATTATGTTGGTTCGATTCCAACCGAGGGCACACAGCGGCGATTAGGCGGGCGGGTAAGGCCTTGATATAGGTTCGATTCCTATCGAGGGTACAGCCCGTAGTTCAATGGGTTTTAGCCAGCAGGCTACAACGGGCGACTTCAATAAAACTACTTGATCAAAAGTCGCCCCAGGAAGAACATCGCTCTTCTAAGGCGATTATGTTGGTTCGATTCCAACCGGGAGCACATTAATCCAAACATGGACAACGCCTTTCAAAAACAGCAGGCTGCCGGCCAGGAGTCGATAGAGACGCCTGTCGAGCAGCGGGCTTTTGCGCAGTGGTGCGAAATGAACGGCGTGCATGATATCGAGATGCCACGGGCCTTAGATACAGCGAGTAAGGCGGTCCTCTATGATACAGTTTTGCGCAAAGGCGCAGAAAACCTCACTCGCGGCTTTTTGGCGCAGCCGGAAAATGCGGTGCTCGATATCACGCAGTTTAAATCCGAACTTAATGCGCTGCGCCGATCGGAGAACTTAGTCGCGCTCGGCAAAAAAGAGGAGGAGATTGCCAAGGTATTCCAAAAAGCTATTTCGGCGTATGAATATGAGAGCACGACGGACCAGCCGGTAGAGATTCTCGATAAAAAGGCGATGAACTGTGTCGGCGCCTCGCTTCTAGGTGGAACGCTCCTTGAACAAGTCGGGATTCGAGCTATGCTTGCACAGGGCAAGTCGCACGACTTTATCGTCGTTGTCACAAGCGACAACCGGGTGCTTTGGCAGGATATGCAGGACGGACGGGAGATACAAGCTACCTACAACGGAGAACTTACTGCAGGAAAGATTGAAAGGGCGGGCGAAAAGGACGCAGAGGTAGTTTTGCGTGAGATAGTCGCCTTTGCGCAGAAACCGACTAACGAGGGGCTTACGTTTGTCGTCAATAAACCGCCGGACTGGCAGGGCGAACCTATCCAGCTGCTCCCGCTGCGATCCGGGATAGAAGAGAGCGAGCTCGTCAACACGGGATTCAATTTTAATAATGATGGGAAGTTCGCAGAGGGTCTGGAAATTCTCCGAATTGCCGCAGAGAAACCTGGTGCTCGCGCAGATGCATACTTAGGAATGGCTAAGAGCCTACGGGGACTTGGGCGTTACGCAGAGGCGATAACAGCATGCAAGAAGGCCTTCGCAATCGACCCAACGTATTCACATGTCGAAGATGAAATGAAAGAAATAATCGAACTGCAAAAGTAATATGCAAAAAGGTATCGACTTTATCGGAGTCAGTGTTTCGTACTTCTGCCACGATGGGCAGGGAAATTATTTATTCCAAAAGCGGGGAGCGGGTGCTCGCGATGAGCACGGCAAGTGGGACTGTGGTGGCGGGGGACTGGAGTTTGGCGAGATGATTGCGGATTGCCTTACAAAGGAGATTAGGGAGGAGTACTGCGCCGATATCATCAGCTCGGAATTCCTGGGCTATTACGAGGCGCATAGAATGGTAGAAGGCAAGTCCTTCGGCTCCGCTCAGGATAAGCCGACGCACTGGATTGCACTGCATTTTAAGGTCCTCGTCGACCCGAAGCAGGTGAAGAACGGGGAGCCGCACAAGTTCGACGAAATCGGCTGGTTTAGGCTCGACAACCTCCCGCCGGCTTCGGAGCTGCACTCGCAGCTCCTAGCGGAGATTGAGAAGTATAAGGGGAAGCTAAAAAAAGATGTCGAGTAGATGGATGACCGTGAATCTCCCCGAGTCGATTCGCGATGACTTGGCTCTATGCAAGCATTTATTGGAACGAGAAGGCAAATTAACTTTCTCTTGGAAGTACATCATTATTGCACTGCATAGCGCCCTATATCATTCAATGATAATCGCGCTTCGAAATTCTGACGGCACCGGCACGCGCCGCGATGAATCTCGTGAATTCACTCATACCTTTGATCATGCTCTAAAGCATGTCCAAGACAAATTTAAAATGGGAGGTCCGGATGCCAAGGCGCTAACGCTGAGCGAGGCGAATCGCGATGCATTGTTGAGATTCGACAGCGATTACAGGGACCAACTTGTTCATACAAAACCGGAGGCACTACTTTTGACCAAAACGGAAATAATTCGTTTAATGCCCACGATTATTGATTGCATTGAATTTCTCTACCTAAAATCAGGGAGAGTAGTTCAAACCGAAGTCCAACAAAGAGAAATCGCGTCGCTATTAGACTTTATGCGCAATTGGCTCGCGGCTCCGCTTGCAAGATGGCTTGGCGAACCTACAGGATAAAACACAAAAACCGCCTTTCGGCGGTTTTTGATTTGAAAACGAATTGAAATGATGAGTGATTAGCGAACCTTGCACACGATAACTCTGTAGTTGCCCCAAAAGTACGATATGGTAGCTTGCGCATCCATAAAGTGTCGTGACTTAGAGCTCCACGACC